>NZ_JBFAQA010000047.1:0-72376 GCF_040677005.1 Nonomuraea sp. NPDC049421 | reverse complement strand
GGACGGTCCACGACCGGGACGTCAACGCCGCCAACAACATCCTCGCCGCCGGACGGGCGGAGAGGCTAAACGCCTGCGGAGGGACCGTAAGACCCGCCGCCTAGCGGAGGGCAGGACCCGATGAAACAGGAAGCCACAGAAGTGCCGCACACGCGGCACGGGCTGAATCCCCGGCCTCCAGGCCGGGGAGCGCGTCAATGGTGGCGTACGGGTTCGAAGATCGCGTGGTGGGCGGCGACCAGCGCGCGGCGCACGGCGCGGTCGAGCTCGCGCAGCGCGCTCTCGCGTACGGCGACCTGCCCGGTGGTGAGCCCGCGCGAGTCGGCCAGGCGCAGCACGGCGGCCAGCCGCGTGGCGAGGGTGGAGACCCGGTGGGCCCGCCCCGGGTAGCCGGGCGCCAGCTCGCCGCCGCGCACGGGACGGCCCGGCCGGTCGCCCACGGGGCCGTCGACCGAGGTGAGCGCCTCGGTGGCGGCGCGCATCGCGTCGGACAGGTCACGCTCCGCCTCGGCCAGCGAGGGCAGGTCATGGCGTACGGGGCCGGCGTCGTGCACGTCGAACCGGACGCCGACGTACGACGACCCGCGCCGGTCGAGCGAGGGCACCAGGCCGAGGTTGCGGTCGGCGAGCACCGCGATGACGGCCTGACCGGCGTCGACCGCGGCCGAGTTGAACGCGGGAGGACCCGACAGCCCGAGCGGGTCGCCCGGCGCGGGCAGCGCGAGCCGCAACTCGCGCAGGCCGTCGGAGCGCAGGTTCGCGAGGTGCCTGCGCAGCGGCAGCTCGCCCACGACGGCGGGCCCGCCTGCGGCTTCTACGTGGTCAGCCGCCTCGTCGAGGCCCACGTGACCGGACAGCCACGCGTTGCCCCAGGCGACCAGGGATGGGCAGACAGTCGATTCAGGGCGCACCGGTCCACGATAAGCGCTCGCCCTGCAATAGGTTTGTCCCGAGGGTGACTCCTAAGGAGGTATCGGGGATGGGTGGTCAGGTGCTGCGGCTCCAGGACGTCGCCGTCAGGCGCGACGGAGCGGCCCTGCTGCGCGGCATCGACTGGACGGTCAACGAGGACGAGCGGTGGGTCGTCATCGGGCCCAACGGCGCGGGCAAGACGACCTTGCTGCAGGTCGCCGCCACGCTGCTCTATCCGAGTGAGGGCCTGGTCGAGGTGCTGGGCGAGCGGCTGGGGCAGGCCGACGTGTTCGATCTGCGGCCGCGCATCGGCCTGGCGAGCGCCGCGCTGGCCGAGCGCATCCCGCCGGAGGAGAAGGTCATCGACCTCGTGCTGACGGCCTCCTACGCGATCATGGGCCGCTGGACGGAGGAGTACGACTCCAACGACGTGACCAGGGCCGTCGAGCTGATCGACATGATGGGCGCGGCCCACCTGATCAGGCGCAGGTTCGGCACGCTGTCCGAGGGCGAGCGCAAGCGCGTGCAGATCGCCCGCGCGCTCATGCCCGACCCCGAGATGCTGCTGCTCGACGAGCCCGCCGCGGGCCTCGACCTGGGCGGCAGGGAAGACCTCGTCCGCCGGCTCTCGCTGCTCGCCGGCGACTACCGTTCGCCGACGCTGGTGCTGGTGACGCACCACGTGGAGGAGGTGCCCGCCGGGTTCACCCACGGGCTGCTGCTGCGGCACGGCTCGGTGGTGGCGCAGGGGCCGCTCGAGCACGTGATGACGGCCGAGAACCTGTCGCAGACGTTCGGGGTGCCGCTCTCGCTTGAGCGCAGCGCGGAGGGCCGCTGGTACGCCAGAGCCCACTGATCACCGTTTCGTTCGGTAAGGGACGGGTCAAGCGAAGGGCGAATAGGATCAACGGAGTCGGTTCCCTCGGCTTCGGAGCGTCGCCATGTCCGTCGAGCAGCTCGTCGTCGCCATCGTCGTGGTCGCGGCGGTCGGCTTCGGAGTGGCCCGTACGATCCGTATCATCCCGCAGGCCACGGCCGCCATCATCGAGCGGCTCGGCCGCTACCACCGCACGCTCTCGCCGGGGCTCAACCTGGTGGTGCCGTTCATCGACCGGGTGAAGGACATGATCGACCTGCGCGAGCAGGTGGTCTCGTTCCCGCCGCAGCCGGTGATCACCTCCGACAACCTCGTGGTGTCCATCGACACCGTCATCTACTTCCAGGTCACCAATCCCAAGGCGGCCACGTACGAGATCGCGAACTTCCTCATCGGCGTCGAGCAGCTCACGGTCACCACGCTGCGCAACGTCGTCGGCGGCATGGACCTCGAGCGCACGCTGACCTCGCGCGAGGACATCAACACCGCGCTGCGCGGCGTGCTGGACGACGCGACCGGCAAGTGGGGCATCCGGGTCAACCGGGTCGAGCTCAAGGCCATCGACCCGCCTGTCTCCATCCAGGACTCGATGGAGAAGCAGATGCGCGCCGACCGCGACAAGCGGGCCGCCGTGCTGACCGCCGAGGGGCAGCGTCAGGCGGCGATCCTGGCCGCCGAGGGCGAGAAGCAGGCGGCGGTGCTGCGGGCGCGCGGCGAGGCGGAGGCGGCGGTGCTGCGCGCGCAGGCCGAGGCGGAGGCGCAGGCGATGCGGGCCAAGGGGCAGGCCGACGCGATCGGCATGGTGTTCAGGGCCATCCATGAGGGCAACCCGAGCCAGCAGCTGCTCGCCTACCAATATCTTCAGACCCTCCCCGAGATAGCCAAAGGCGACGCCAATAAAATCTGGATCGTCCCATCCGAAATGGGAAAGGTCCTGGAAAGCCTGGGCGGCCTCTTCACCACACCCCCCAAGGGCCCGGACACCCGGTGAATGTTCTGACCGGGAGCAAGTGACGGCAGTCTCGGGAGGAACGCGTGACCGGGTGGGAACTGGCCGTCGTCTGCGGCGTCGGCGTGATCGCCGGTGCCATCAACGCCGTGGTGGGGTCGGGCTCGCTGATCACGTTCCCGACGCTGGTGGCGCTCGGCGTCGATCCCGTCGTGGCGAACGTCTCCAACACCGTCGGCCTGGTGCCCGGCTCCTTCACCGCCGCGTACGGCTACCGCGCCGAGCTGCGCGGCCAGCGTGACCGCCTGCTGCGGCTGGGCATGGCCTCGGCGCTGGGCGCGCTGATCGGCGGGATCCTGCTGCTGTTCCTCGATCCCGCCGTCTTCGAGGTCGTGGTCGTGGCGCTGATCGCGCTGGCCTGCGTCCTGGTCATGGTGCAGCCGCGGCTCAACATGTGGATGGCCGCCCGCCGCGACCGGCCGCACCCGCACGGCGGCCCCATGCTGTGGCTGGGCGTGCTGGGCGCGGGCATCTACGGCGGCTACTTCGGCGCGGCGCAGGGCGTGCTGCTGATCGGGCTGCTCGGCATCTTCCTCGACGACGGCCTGCAGCGCGTCAACGCGGCCAAGAACGTGCTCGCGCTGCTGGTCAACGGGGTGGCCGCGGTGCTGTTTCTGTTCGTGGCCGACGTCGACTGGCAGGCGGCGGCCGGGGTGGCGCTGGGCGCGATCGTGGGTGGCTTCGCGGGCGCCCGGCTGGGCCGGCGCATCCCGGCGCCGATCCTGCGGGGGGTCATTGTCTGCGTCGGCATTGTCGCGATTATCGTACTGGTGTACGGATAAGTCGTGATGGGTATGACTTGGTCATGAAAGGTGACCGGGTGGAGATCGTCATCGACGCGGGTGGGTCATCGCCGCGCACCTACGAGATCACGGCCACCCGTGCCGGCCGGCGGGTCGAGGTGGCCACCCGGCGCGGGCTCGTCGAGGTGAGCGAGGTCACCAGGAGCGGCACGCCGGTGCGTACCGCGAGGTTCATGTCCAGCCGCATCCTCGCGCTGGTCGAGCACCCCGCCGACGAGGCCTAACGGAAGTCCGCCGCGTGGTCCTCGGCCCACTGCCTGAACGTCAGGGCAGGGCGGCCGAGCAGCCGCTGCACGGTGTCGACGGCCCGCTCGGGCGCGGCCACGAAGGAGCCCCAGGTCGTCAGCGCCTGCTCCACGAACGCCGGCTCGCCCCAGGCGGCCATCAGTTGCTCGCGGGCCTCCTCGATCGGCTGCTCCTCCCAGCGCACCTCGCGGCCGACCACCTCGCCGATCGTGCGGACCTGCTCGATCTGGGTCAGCTCGGCGGGACCGGTCAGGTGGTACGCGGCGCCGTTGTGCCCGGCCGAGGTGAGCGTGTGCACGGCCACGGCCGCGATGTCCTTCTCGTGGATGAGCGCCCTGGACGCCTCCCCGTACGGCCAGCGCACGACGCCCTGCTTGATCTGCTCCGCCCAGCCCAAGGTGTTGACCGCGAAGCCGCCGGGCCGCAGGAACGTCCAGTTGAGCGAAGAGCGCCGGATCAGCCGCTCGATCGCGGCGTAGTGCGTGTCATCGGTGCCCGGTACGTTCGCCGACAGGTAGACCACCCGCCGCGCGTGCCGGGCGACGGCCTCCACCACTTCCTCCGCGTTGCCCACGGAGAAGCCGGGCCAGAGCAGGAAGACGCTCTCCACGTCCTTCAGTGCGGGCTCCAGGCTCCCGGGGGTCGTCAGGTCTCCCTGAACGGCCTCGACGCCCGCAGGCACTCGCTCGGGGCGCCTCGCGAACGCGCGTACGTCCAGCCCCGCCTCGGCGAGCTGGGACACCACATGACTGCCGACATTGCCGGTCGCACCGGTCACCAGAATCTTTCCCATGCCGACGACCGTAGGACCTCAACCAAACTTCAGGTCAACCCAGGACGCACCTGGACGGTGCCGTCCCTCCTGATCCGCGTCTCGAACACCGGCGCCGGCGCCGTCGCGGGCCCGTGCTTGACCGAGCCGTCCGACAGCCGGAACGTGCTGCTGTGCCACGGGCACACCACGCACGCCTCGCCGTCCTGCATCACCAGGCGGCCCTGGTGCAGCGGGCCCGCCAGGTGCGGGCAGCGGTCGCCGAGCACGGTGACGCCCTCGCCCTGGCGCAGCACGAAGAGCTGGATGTAGCCGAGCCGCCGCGCGACAGGCCGGCCCTCCGGCAGGTCCTTGATCGGGCACAGGTCGTGCCAGCCCAGCGGCACCAGGTGCGTCACCTGCGGCGCGTGGTTGGCGCCGGCGGCCTGCCGGTGCGCGAGGTGCCCGCCGAGGTACGCCCCGAGCCCGCCGACGGCGAGCCCCGCGTACGACAGCATCCGGCCGGGCCGCTCGCGCCCGCGCAGCCGGGCCAGCAAGGAGGCGCTGAACAAGCCGAGCGCGGCCGTGTTGGCCAGCATGTGGACGAATCCCACCCGCTGCTGCTCCCGGTGGAGCATCGACCAGTCGGTCACCCCCGACGCCGCCGTGGGCAGCGCGTTGATGATGCCGGTGGCCAGCAGCAGGCGGGAGGCCCTGGGGTCGGCGTCAGCGACGTCCAGCACGGCGGTGGAGAGCCAGCAGCCCAGGCTCACCGTGGCCAGCGACGGGTGCACGGGCTCGCCCAGCGGCACGCCGTGCAGCATGTCGCGCAGCCTGCCCTGGCGCAGCCGCCGGCGGACGACCTTGGCGAGCGCCCTGATCGGCCGGTCCATGCCTTTCGACTTCTCGAGCCGATCGGCTAGCGCCACCGGCCCGGCAAAACCCCGCAACTGCCGACGCTTCGCGCGTACTGTATCTTTCACGACAAGTCCCCTACCCCGGCCATGTGGGGATCACTCGGACAGGTGTCCCCTGGCCACGGAGAGTTCGACCAGCTCCAGGGCGTACGCGCCGAGCGAGGGCGAGCCCTCCTCGATGATCCGCACCTTCTCCCTGACCTGTCCCGCCGTCACTTTGAACAGCGGCCAGGTGCCGCCCTCGGTGTGGTGGTTGGCCAGGATCGGGGCGAACCGGTCGAGCGCCTTGGCGAACCTCGCCTCCGGCGTCTTGCGCTCCTCGAACTCGTCCCACAGCTCCCGCAGCCACGCCCCCTGCTCGGCGGGCAGCAGGCCGAAGATGCGGTCGGCGGCGGCACGCTCGACCTCCGCCTGCGCGGCCACCTCCACCGGGTCGTAGATGAACGTGTCGCCCGCGTCGATCTCCACCAGGTCGTGCACCAGCAGCATGGCGACGACCCGTTGCAGGTCCGTTCCGGGTGGGGCGTGCTCGCCGAGGACCATCGCCAGCGTGCCCACGTACCAGGAGTGCTCGGCGGTGTTCTCCCGTCGCGAGCCGTCGATGAGATGGTTGCGGCGGATGATCCGCTTCAACTTGTCGATCTCGATGGCGAAGGCGATCTGGGCGTTCAGGCGGTCCTCTTCTGGCACGATAGTCACGCGCGACACCTTAATGTGCGGTGATCACCCCAGTTGGTGAAATCGTGACCGGAACTCCGTTGAACACTGCGTTACCACTTGGTGCATCGATCGCCGTTTCGTCCGTGAGCGCGTTGGCGCTGACGCCCGCGTGCCCGGCCGCCACGCGCTGCGCGCTCCCCGCGTGTCCCCAGCCGTGCGGCAGGCTGACCACGCCCGGCATGATCGTGTCGGTCGGCTCAAGCGCCACCGTGACCTCGCCCTTCGCAGAACGCACCACCGCCTCGCCGGCCAGCCCGAGCCGGGCCACGTCCTCGGGGTGGATCTGCAGCGTGCACGTGTTGCTGCCGCCCACCAGCGGCTCGACGTTGTGCATCCAGCTGTTGTTGGAGCGCAGGTGGCGCCGCCCGATGAGGACGATCTCCGCCGGCTCGTCCGCGAGCCTGGCGCGCAGCCGCTCGACGTCCTCGATCAGCCGCGGGGGAGCCAGCTCGACCAGCCCGGACGCCGTCCGCAGCACCTCCTCCAGCCGGGGCTGCAGCGGGCCCAGGTCCAGGCCGTGCGGGTTGTCCCGCAGCGTGCGCAGCGACAGGTCGCCCTTTCCCGACCACTCGCCGTACGGGCCGAGCCGCAGCATCATGTCCAGCCGCCGCTCCGCGCCCGTCTCGCCGTCCAGCAGCGCGCGCAGCTCCGCCACGTCCCGCCCCTCGACGCCGGAGCCGGGCGTCTCCGTCGCCTTGCGCAGCGTCTCGTCGATGACGTACGCGTCCAGGTCCCCATCGAGCCCCGAGGCGATGCCCGCCAGCCTGGCCAGGATCTCCGCCTCCGACGGCCGCCCGTCCAGCGGCAGCAGCGGCGGCGAGTACCGCGCGTAGTTGCGCACCGCGAAGCCGGTCAGCGCGAAGTCGTAGTGTCCCGCCTGCAGGATGCGCGGCGGCGGCAGGATGACGTTCGCGTGCCTGGTGGTCTCGTTCAGGTACGGATCCACGCTCACCATGAAGTCTAGCCGCTCGAACGCCCTGTCCAGCCGAGCCCCGTTGGGCGCCGACAGCACGGGGTTGCCGGCGATCGTCAGCAGGAACCTGACCTGCCCCTCGCCCGGCGTCTCGATCTCGTCGGCCAGCGTGGCCACCGGCAGCTCGCCGTTCGCCTCCGGCAGCCCGCGTACCCGGCTGCGCCAGCGCCCCACCTGGTACGGCCGGCGCCGCCCCGGCGGCTCCGTCGCGGCCTTGGGGAACATCACGCCGCCCGGCCTGTCGAGGTTGCCGGTCAGCACGTTGAGCACGTCGACCAGCCACTGGGCCAGCGTGCCGAACTCGGCCGTGCAGGTGCCGATCCTGGCGTACACGGCCGCCCGCGGCGCCGCCGCCAGCTCCCTGGCCAGCCGGGTCACCACCTGGGCCGGCACGCCCGTCCTGCGCGCCACCGCGTCCGGCGGGAAGTGCTTGGCCGCCTCGCGCACCTCGGCCGGCCCGTCCACCTCGTGCCGCAGGCTGACCAGGTCCTCGGCGAACAACGTGTGCACGATGCCGAACAGCAGGTACGCGTCCGTGCCCGGCCTGACGAACACGTGCTCGTCGGCCAGCGCCGCGGTCCGCGTACGGCGGGGGTCCACCACGACCAGCCGGCCGCCGCGCCGCCGCAGCGCCTTGAGCCGCCCTGGGAAGTCGGGCGCGGTGCACAGCGAGCCGTTGGACTCCAGCGGGTTGGCGCCCAGCATCAGCAGGTAGCCGGTCCTGTCCAGGTCGGGCACCGGGATCGTCATCGGATGGCCGAACATCAGCCCGGCCGCCACGTGCTTCGGCATCTGGTCGGCGGTGCTGGCCGAGAAGACGTTGCGGGTGCCGAGCGACTTGATGAGCGGGGTGGCGTACAGGGCGCCCGCCATGGTGTGGGCGCTGGGGTTGCCCAGGTAGACGGCTACCTCGCGGCGGTCCGCCACGCGCTCCAGGCTCGCCCGTACGGCGGCGAACGCCTCGTCCCAGCTCGCCTCGCGCCACCGGTCGCCCTCCCTGATGAGCGGCGCGCTCAGCCGGTCGGGGTCCTCGTCGAGCCGCCCGAGGCTGGCGCCCTTCGGGCAGATGAACCCCTTGCTGAACGGGTCGTCCTTGTCACCGCGCACGCCGGTCACGTGCCCGGTCGCGTCGAGGGTGAGCGTCAGGCCGCAGACGGCTTCGCAGAGGGGACAGGTCCGGTGCACGGTCGACGTCATCGTCACTCCTGAGTTCGCCAGATGAACTCATCTTCGCGCGGACCGCGCACATGGGGAAGCCCCCGGAGCCGTCGTCGTCCGGCCTGCACGGGCCGGCCCCCGTCCGTTCGACGGCGGGGGCCGGTGATCATGGTCTGTCAGTCGGCGCAGATGGCGAAGACGCTGATACCGACGTCGTTGTAGCCGATCTGGCGGCCGAGGCCGATCCAGCCGCGTCCGTCGCTGGTGGGGAACGACCCCACCAGGATGGCGGCGTTGCCGCGGGCTTCGGCTCCGCCGCCGAGGACGCGCTTGGAGCCCGGGCAGTAGAGCGTACGGCGCTGGAAGTTGGGGACGTTCGCGTTGGGCAGAGTGACGAGCTGGTAACCGGGGGGCAGCGCGGCGTGGCGGGTTGCCGCCGCGACGGGGGCGGGTGCTTGAAGGGTCACGACGGTGGCCGTCACGCAGGCCGCCGTGGCGAGAGCGGCGGTGGAAAGGAGCAGGGATTTCTTGAACCGCATGGTCTCTCCTTGTCCTGTTCCCTGACAGGCACGATGTCCGAACAACACGCGGCCGACCGGCGTCTGCGTGGGGCGAGGACATGTCGCCAGGGAGAAGAGGCTGACACGAGGAGTATCTGCTCCGTCGCACTCCGTGTCCATACGTGACTACCCGCGATCTCATCGTCTTGTCCCAGGTAGCTGGGGAAGCCCCGGAGCCCCCGCGGTCTCCGGGGCTTCGCCCCCCAGGGAATGTCCCGGTTCCCTAGGTCTTCAGGCCGCCCTCGGCAGCACCACCTCGGTGCGCAGATCAGGCGGCTCCTCGAGGTCGGGCCGCAGGGCGACCCAGGAGCGGCGGCCGTACAGGCGGTCCAGGCCGGGGGAGGCCGCACCGGGCGTCACGTCCCTGCGCACGATCTCCACGATGAGGAACTGGCTGCGGGTGCGGTGCCGGTGGACGTTCACGCCGCGGGCCCAGCAGGCCGCGGCGATCTCCTCGGCGTACGCCTCGAACTCCTCGGCGCTGATACCCGCCCTGACCATGATCAGGGCCTTCTCGCCGGTCGCCGTCGGCGTGATCCACAGCACCAGCGGGATCCGTCCCGCCCGGGTGTGCATGGTCGTCTCCATGCACACCCGGTGCAGGCGGTGGCGGGAGAACACGCACCAGAAGTGCGCGGCGACCCAGCTGCGGCCCCGCCTGGTGGCGGCCGGCACCGACACGGCGCTGGTCAGCAGGACGACCGGCACCCACTGGCCGTCTCTGGTCGCGCCCAGGAGCGCGAGTACGAACAGCGTCGCGGCGGCGAGCAGCAGCAGCTCGGCCCTGGCCCGCCACAGCCGGACCAGCGGGCCGCCCCCGCGTGCGGCCGGGAGGTCCTCGTAGGCGGGGTAGATCTGGTTACGCGGGTTCCTCGCCATCAGGACACCTCCTCGGTCACCTTGCGTGGGAGGCGGAGCTGGTCGAAGCGCGGGTCGCGGTAGCGACGGGAGCCGAAGCCCGTCCTGGTGACCGTCCAGCCCATCCGGAACGCGAACTCGTCGGGCTCTACGCAGATCTCGTAATCCGCCGATGCGACGAGGTCCTGAATCCAGGACTTGATTCGGCTGAGTCCCTTGGTACCTTGTGAGTACATAGAAGACCCCTTTCGCGGCATTTTAGAGGTGGCTTCTTGGCCGGTCCGACGGCTGATGACCGGTTTCGCCGCAGGGTGGCAGCCCTTAATGCGGCGTACTGGTGGTCAGCCTCGGCCCGGCTTTTTTCGTGCTCGAACGAGCGAATGCGCGCTACGCGCTTCAGGCGATGACGAAGTCCTTCCGGCAAGTGGCCTCCCTGGGGAAGATGTTCGTTTCCGGGACGGCGACGTTGCCGGGGATGCGCCCGCCGTGCGAGCGCGTGGTCATGGGCGAGAGTCCCGATGCGTACGGCCGTGTCGTCATGTCCGGCCTCCTCACCTCTCGAGAACCCTCCTGGTTCTGATCGTCCCCCTCGCTCGGCGATGCTGCAATACCAGGAGCAAGGGAAGATTTAATTTTCTTCGCCGGTTGCTCTGCAACTTGCACGAGAACTGTCATCGTCGGCGTGCGAGGAGGAAGACCTATGCCCGGCTCCGGCGCACTCGCGAAGGTTGTCCTTGCCCCTACGCTCTCCCCGTGAAAGCCTTCTGGCAAGGCTGTGCGGCACTACACATGCAACTTGCAGTGTAAGATTGGGCGAACGGCCCAAAAAGCCGGGCTCCAAACGGTCCCTTCCGGCTACACCTTCATTCCCGAGAAGGAGTGTGGACGGTGCCATCGCAGCAGGGCAGTCCAACAGTACGGCGACTCCGGTTGGGCCAGGAGCTCCGCCTCCTCCGCGAGCGCCGCAAGCTCACCGGCGCCAGGGCGGCCAGAGACCTCGGCTGGAGCGCCAGCAAGGTCAGCCGCATCGAAGCCGCCAAGACCATGCCCAGCACCGACGACATCAAGGCCCTGGCCAAGCTGTACCGCCTGGACGGGGACAAACTCGATGAGCTTTTCGGCCTGTTGCGTGACGCGGAGCAGCGGGGTTGGTGGGAAGATTACGAGGACGCCCTCCCGGAGGAGTACACGACATTCCTCGGGCTGGAGGCGGAGGCGACATTCCAGCGCGACTGGGAACCCCAGGTCGTGCCTGGCCTGCTACAGACCGAGGACTACGCCAGAGAAGTGATCCTGGCGACCCGGGGCATCGCCCGCATCACACACAGCGGTGTCAGGAGCCGGGTCGAGGCCCGGCTCGACAGGCAGGAACGCGTGCTGCACAGGCCCGATCCCTGCGTGCTCACCGTGGTGCTCGACGAGTCGGCCCTGACGCGCCGCTTCGGTGAGCCCTCGGTCATGCGTGAGCAGATGGAACATCTCCTGGAGATGTCCGTCCTGCCGCACGTGAGCGTCCATGTCCTGCCACTGGATGCACTTCATCCGGTCAACACGGGTGCGTTTATTCACCTGAAGTTTTCCGCTTTCGACGATGTTGTGTATCTAGAACAGTTGTATACTGCTCACTTCGTCGACGACCTCGAACGGGTAGCTGGATACGAAATGGCCTTCGATCACATCAAGTCAGAGGCCTTGGATGAGGACGAGTCGCGCGTTCTCATCCAGCGTAAAGCCATGCTCTGGCGTCGATAGCGACGACGGAAAAACCTCAGTAAGGGGCAACGGTGCCCCTTTACGCATTTGGGGAGAAAATGTACAACCACCTAAAGACGGCAGCCTGGCGGAAGAGCACCTTCTGCAACGGCGCGGCGACGTGCGTCGAGGTTGCCCCTCTGGCCGACGGGAACGTCGCGCTGCGGGACAGCAAGGAGCAGGACGGTCCCGTCCTGGTCTTCACGCCGGAGGAGTGGGCCGCCTTCACCGCCGGGGTGCGCAGCGGCGAGTTCGACCTTGCCACGCCCGTAGGCAGGGGATAAGTGAACGGCCCTGGCATCTGTCGGAGACGCAGGGCCGTTCGTGCGGAGGCATGGCAGTGCCTCCCGGCTTTCCGGCTCTCCCTACAGGTCGAGCAGAGAAGACGTGCTCATCATGGCACACCAGCCGCCAATTTGATCAACCTCCGGCGCGCCGTTTCCTGACCCGGCTCAGCCAGGAGATCCCCGCCACGGCGACCGCCGCCGCAGCAGCCACGTGCAGCGCGGCAGGCCGACCGGATCGAGCGGCGGGGACCACGGCATCGGGGGGCGGCGCCGGCCGTTCCTCCAGGCTCCGGTGGTAGGCCAGATCGAGCGCCGCCACGAACCGCAGGGCCCGCCGGTTCTTCGCCACCGCCCGGCGGTGCTCACGAGTGCGCACCCAGAACCGCCGGCCGGTCTCCGTGCTGAAGATGTCGGCCTGCGCGTATTTCACGAGGACCGGCTCCGGCATGTCGCCGACGTTGAAAAGCATCTCCCAGTAGGAGAGCACCAGATTGAGATAAAGGTGCGTCGCCGGATCGAGCCCGCTGTCCACCCTGCCCAAAGCATTGTGCAGCGCAGGATTTTCGATCTGCAGCTGCATGAGCTGGAAATGATGCGATCGAGAGGCGTCTTCACGCGCGAATCGCATTTCCCTGGCCTGCAGGAAAAGAGAGACGCCGATGGCCACGAGCGCGAAGGCGGACAACACCGCCGACGCGGCGCCGTACGTCTCGCCGATCGCGCTCAGTTCCTGCCAGCGCAGGCTCGCGGGCACCAGGAGGTCCAGCAGGAGCGGTGAGAGCAGCGTCGCGGCGGCGCACACCGCCGCGATCGTCAGGAGGAGGGGCATCAGCAGGCTCGGCGTGCGCCGGTTGCGGGGGGTCATGTGCCTCACCGTGTCATGCGAGCGGCCCGCGTCCATGGAAGGACGCGGGCTTGGACGTCATGCGGGGATCGGCTTCGGGCGGCGGACGAGGAAGAGGGAGCTGAGGCCGGCCAGGACGGCGAGGGCGGCCATGGCGGCGGCCGTGGTCATGGAGGCCGTGGAAGGGGATGCGGTGTCCAGGGAGATGAACAGGGTGCCGATGGCGGCGACTCCGATGACCTGGCCGATCTGCATCACCGTGAGGAGGGCGCCGCTGGCGTCCGCGGCGTATGCGCCGTCCACCTGTTCCGTGGCCATGTTGGTCACCGCGACCTGCACGCCCAGGCCGGCGCCGACGAGGGCGCCCATCAGGGCGTACAGGAAGCCGCCTCCCGCGGCGAGGCCGAGGCCGATGTACGCGGGGGCGGCCAGGACATAGCCGAACGGCACCAGCGGGCGCTGCAGGCGCAGCGGCAGGCGGGGCCAGACGAGGCCGACCAGGCCGAAGGTCAGCGCGCACGGCACCAGCATCATGCCGGAGGCGAGCGGCGTCATGTGCAGGTCGCCTTGCAGGTGCAGGGCGGAGGTGAACAGGAACGCGCCCCAGGTGGCCGGGCCGAACAGCAGCACGGCCAGGCCGGGACGCATGCCCGGCGCGCGCAGCACCCTGGCGTTCACCAGCGGGCGCCCGCCACGACCTGTCACCCAGCGCTCGACGCGGACGAACACCGCGAACATCACCACGCTCAGTCCCATCGAGATCCAGCCCCACAACGGCCAGCCCAGGTCACGGCCGAGCACCAGCGGCACCACGAACAGCAGCACGGCCGCCGACAACGTCACCAGGCCCAAGGGATCGAGCCCGCCCCGGCCGCCGCCGTGGTCGGGGGGCAGCAGGCGGGCGCCGGCGACCAGCAACAGCAGCGCGACCGGCACCACCACCAGGAACACGACCCGCCAGCCCAGGCCGAGGCCCAGCAGGATGCCGCCGAGCGCCTGACCGGCCACGATGCCGCCGCTGATCATCAGGGACCACAGGCCGATCGCCCGGCCACGGGCCGCGCCCTGGAAGTTGCGCTGGATCAGGGTCAGCACCTGCGGCATCATCATCGCGGCCCCGGCGCCCTGCAGCAGCCGGGCCGCCACCAGCCAGCCCGTCGTGGGCGCGAGGCCGGCGGCGAGTGTGGTCACGGTGAAGGCCGCCAATCCGCCCAAGAACGCTCGGCGGTAGCCGAACAGGTCGCCGACCCTGGCTCCGGTGATCAACAGGACGGCATAGACGATGGTGTAGCCAGCAATGATCATCTGCAGCCCGGCGCCCGACGAGTGCAGGTCGGACTCGATGGTCGGGGTGGCCACGTTGACGATGTTGACGTTCAGGATGGCCAGGAACTGCCCCACGAGGATCGTCGCCAGGAGCAGCCCGCCGGCCTTGGGGCTCTCCTGTGAGGTGGTGCCCACAGGGGAGGGAACAGCGGTGGTTTGGGACATGATGAGAAGTCTGCCGCATCCCCAATACCAGTAACGAGAGCCCCTTTATCCTGGTATCAGGAGTAACTGGCTGAGCATCACATTCGTCACGCATAGTGGATGTATGCAGGTGGCTGAGGCAAGACGTACGGATCTGTCGGCGTTCCTGCGCTCCCGGCGTGCGCGGATCACGCCCGAGATGGTGGATCTCCCGCCGGGACCCCGCAGGCGCACCCCCGGGCTGCGACGAGAAGAGGTCGCCCAGCTCGCCGGGGTCGGCGTCACCTGGTACACGTGGCTTGAGCAGGGGCGGCGGATCAACGCCAGCCCGCAGGTGCTCGACGCCATCGCCCGCACGCTGCGCATGGACAGCGCCGAGCGGCAGCACCTCTACCGGCTGGCCGGCCACGTCGCCGACCCGGTGCCGGCCGCGTCCGGGCAGGTGACGCCCGAGATGCAGATCATCCTCGACCGGCTCGGCGAACTGCCCGCCGTCATCTCCAACGGCCGGTGCGACGCGCTGGCCTGGAACGACGCGTACGCGCGGCTCTTCCCCGAACTGGTCGCCGCACCCGAGGGGGAGCGCAACCACCTCTGGCAGCTCTGCGTCGGGCCGCAGCCCTCGATGCTGCTGGCCGACCGCGACCACGAGGTGGCGCGGCTGGTGGCCGTCTTCCGCGGCGCCTACAGCCGCCACTCCGACGACCCGTGCTGGCAGGACTTCCTGCGCCGGCTCAGCGCGGAGAGCGCCGAGTTCGCGCGGCTGTGGGCGCGGCAGGACGTGGCGGAGCCGGGGTCGCGGGTGAAGGCGTACAAGCACCCGGAGTACGGGCTGCTGCGCTTCAGCGTGACCGGTTTCACCGCGATGCCGGAGATCCGGATGGTCGTCTCCACGCCGATGGACGACCCGACTCGTACGGCAATGTCCAAGCTCATGGGGTCTGCCCGGTAAACCGCCTTACATGGCATGCTCGATGGCTGAAAGTCAGGTTTCGAGCGGAAGTGGCGGCATATGAGACTCCCCCATGCCCTCCCGGTTCTCGCTGCCCTCGTATCGGTGGCCGCCTGCTCTGCCCTCCCCGGGCAGGAGCCGGAGCGGCAGCCGCAGCGCAAGGAAGTCCAGCGGCAGGCCGCGGAGGAGCCGACGAGCGAGCCCACCAAGAAGCCGAAGCCGAAGCGCCGGCCGTTCACCATCGCGTTCGGCGGCGACGTGCACTTCGAGGGCATCCTGCGCCCGCGCCTCGCCGACCCGCGCACCGCGATCGGCCCGATCGCGAGCGTGCTGCGCAAGGCGGACCTCGCGATGGTGAACCTGGAGACCGCCATCACGACGGGCGGGACGCCGGCGCCCGGCAAGCAGTACACGTTCAGGGCGCCGTCCAGCGCGCTCACCGCGCTCAAGGCGGCCGGGGTGGACGTCGCGTCCATGGCCAACAACCACGGCATGGACTACATGGAGAGCGGGCTCGCCGACTCGCTCAAGGCGGTCAAGCGCGCCAAGTTCCCCGTGGTGGGGATCGGGGCGGACGCGGCGCAGGCGTACCGGCCGTATCGCAGGACGGTGAACGGCAACCGCGTCGCGATCATCGGCGCCACGCAGGTGATGGACGCGGAGTTCATCCAGGCGTGGACGGCCACGTCCGGCAAGGCCGGGCTTGCCTCGGCCAAGAACGAGACCGCGCTGCTCAAGGCCGTCCGGCAGGCGCGCAAGAACTCCGACACCGTCATCGTCCACCTGCACTGGGGCACCGAACTGCAGAAGTGCCCGAACGAGGCGCAGCGCTCGCTGGCGCCGAAGCTGGTCAAGGCGGGCGCCGACGTGGTGGTCGGCGGGCACGCGCACATCCTGCTCGGCTCGGGCTACCTGGACGACGCCTACGTCAACTACGGCATGGGCAACTTCGTCTTCTACAACTCCAACCCGGCCACCACCGGCAGGACGGGGGTGCTGACGCTGACCATCAACGGCCGGCGGATCATCAAGGACACCTGGACGCCGGCCACCATCCAGGGGGGAGTGCCGGTGCCGATGACGGGCTCGGCCAGGACCCGCGCGGTGGCCGACTGGAAGGCGCTGCGCTCCTGCACGGGCCTGACCGCCCGGCCGGACCAGGAGTAGTCTGACGCCCCCCGGCGATCTATTGTTCTGGACAGATCGTCCAATAGGAGGCCGGGATGGGTCGGGTGCGGTCAGGTTTCGGTGGATCAGGTTTCGGCGGATCAGGTTTCGGTGGACGGCTGGTCGTGGTGACCGGCGCGGGTTCGGGGATCGGGCGGGCGACCGCGCGGGCGTTCGCGGCGCACGGGGGACGGGTCATCTGCGCCGATATCGACATCGGCGCGGCGAAGCAGACGGCCGACGCTATTGCGAAGAATATTCACGGTACGGCTTACGCCATGCGGGTGGACGTGGCGAATAGCGATCAGATGGAAGACTTCGCGCGAAATATCATCGCTCAATATGGAGTTCCGGACATTGTGGTGAACAATGCCGGGATCGCGGTCGCCGGGCCGTTCCTCGATCACACCGTGGCCGACTGGCGCAGGACCCTCGACGTCAATCTGTGGGGCGTCGTGCACGGCTGCCGCCTCTTCGGAGCCGCCATGGCCGAGCGGGGCACGGGCGGGCACATCGTGAACGTGGCGTCGCTCGCGGCGTTCGTGCCGACGCGGCTGCTGCCTGCGTACACGGTGTCCAAGGCGGCGGTGAAGGCGCTCAGCGACTGTCTCAGGGCCGAGCTGGCCGGTCGGGGGATCGGGGTCAGCGTGGTCTGCCCCGGGTTCGTCTCGACGGGGATCGCGGGGCACGCCACGTACACCGATGAGGGGTCGCGCGGGGCGGCCGTACGGGCGCTGGCGCGGCGTGGGTACCCGCCCGAGCGGGTGGCGGCGTACATATTGCGGGCCGTCCATCGAAATCAAGCAGTCGTTCCCGTGAACATGGAGGGAAAAATCGGGTATGCCCTCTCGCGGATTTCGCCTCGCGCCCTGCGCGGGTTCGCCCGCTTGAGCGCTCCTTCGAGGATTCCGGAATTCGGCAGGTAACGATCGCCTCAACGGGAGAAGATGAATCCGTGTCTTCGCCGCAGCAAATGGACGACGTGTGCGTCCAGCCGAAAGCTCTCAGGCGGCAGCCCTCGCAGCGCCGCAGTGCCCGACGTGTCGAGCGGATGCTCGACGCGTGTGCCGAACTGCTCGACGAGCTCGGCTACGAAACCCTGTCGACCACCCGCATCGCCGAACGCGCCGGGGTGGCGATCGGATCGGTCTACCAGTTCTTCCCCGACAAACGCGCCATCACCCAGGAGCTCACCCGGCGCAACGTCGAGGAGTTCGTACGCCGAGTCGATCGCAGGTTCCTCGAAGAGGACTACCGGGGCTGGTGGGAGGCCGTCGACGCGATCATCGACATCTACGTCGACATGCACAGGACCGTCGCCGGCTTCAAGAGCCTCCACTTCGGCGACGCCGTCGATCTCAACCTGCTCGACTCCGACTCCGACAACAACGCGGTGATCGCCGGGCGATTGCGCGGATTGTTCCTCAAGGAGTTCGGGCTGGCCGACAGCCCATCGCTCGACCTGGCCGTGCTCGTCGCGGTCGAGGCCGGCGACGCGGTGCTGAAGCTCGCCTTCCGCCGCGACCCCCAGGGCTCACCCGAGATCATCGACGCCGCCAAACACCTCATCAGAGGGTTCCTGTCCCGGCAGCTGAGATCCTGGTCGCCCCCGGTGGCGGCCGGTCAATAGCGGCCGGTCAATAGCGGCCGGTCAATAGCGGCCGGTCACTAGCGGCCGGTCAATAGCGGACCATCCCCGGGCGGGCGGGCAGGTCGGGCAGCCGTCGCTCGGCCTCCTCCTGCTCGGCCAGCGCCGTCGCGGGCACGTCCTGGAGGCGGGGCGGGGCCGGCGTGCTCTCGCACGCGCCCGGCAGGGCGGCAGGGCGGGCCTCTCTGGCCTCACGGATCTGCAGCCGGGTCTCCAGGGCCCGCAGGTTGCGTTCGGCCGCCTCGATGGACTCCAGACGGGCCGACAGATAGCCGGCCACACCTGGCCCGAGGGCCGACAACACCACGGCACAGGCCAGCGTGAAGGTCATCTGCTTGGACATGCCCATCACAGTCCCTCCGCTCGCGTGGCGGCTGAGTGCCTCGTATATGCCCTGTGACCTGGGCAGATACGCATTGCGTGCACGGGATTGGACGAGACGTTACCGAAATCGCACGTGACCGGCGATGCGGATTGACCGGGCAAACAGCCGGGTGGCTCGGTAGTCTCGCGGTGTGGCGCATGTGACCCGTGAGCACCTTGATCGTCTGCTCGAGCAGGCCCTGCTGGCCGACGACCACGATTCGCTGGCCAGTCGGCTGTACGACGTCGCGCTCGACTATTCGTCCGGCGACGTCTCCAGGGCATCCATCCTGGTCCTCGCCGCCGAGGAGTGGCGAGCGGCCGGACAGCCCGCCCGTGCGATGGAGTGTTTCCAGCGCGCGGTCGAGGACGGCGGAGACGCGGGCTTCGACGCGCGTGCCGGCATCGCCGACACGCTCTTCGAGCTCGACCGGCCGGACGAGGCCAGGGAGGTCATCGAGACGATACGCGCGGAAGGCAACGTGTCCACGGCGACCGCTCACACGATCGCCGAGACGCTCGTGGCCTACGGCGACCTGCAAGGGGGGCTCGAATGGGCCACCCAGGCCGCCCTCGGCTGCGATGAGAACGATCCGGAGCAGGTGGCGGTGCTGCGCACGCGCTACCGCATCAGGGTCGATCTCGGGCTGCCGGAAGACGAGCTCGACGAGCTCGTCTCCTGACGACCGCGCGTCCAGCGGAGCCCGCCGCACCGGCAGGGCTCCCTGACCCATGCCCGCATTCTTCCTGTGTGGGTGGGTGAGGGGGCGGCCGGAGGGCCGGGTCGCCCCGGTCCCTCCGGCCTGGAGGCCGGGCGCGGCAGGCACGACCCACGCCCGGACAAGTGGCCCGACGCCCCCAGCGGCCCCCGGCCGCGGCTGAGGGCGCTCAGGGTGCCGGTCAGCCCAGGGGGAGAGGGAGGCCCTGGGTGAGGCCGGACAGACTGCTGAAGCCGCTGACGATGGAGCCGCCGCCGGGCGCGAACTTCGTGCCCTGCAGAGCCTCGAACGCCTTCGGCAGCACCTCGCTGATGACCTGCGAGCCGACCTGGCGTACCGGCTCCTGGAGCTTCATCGGCGAGTCGAGCCCGGTGCCGGCGATGGTGCCCTTCGGGGGCGCGTTGCGCGCCTTCTTGCTCGCGGGCGGCTTGCCCGCCAGCGGCACCTTGGGCAGCTCGGGCAGCGCCGGCACGCCGCGCATGGTGGTGACGTCCTTCATCGTGAGCGGCTCCGGCACCAGGGGAAGCAGCGTGGGCGAGCCCACCAGGGGCGGCATGCCCCATGTCGCCGCCACCCCGCCGAGGTCGCTCATGCCGAGCGCCTGCTTGCCGGTCGCCAGGCCGGTCAGGCCGAGCCGCCTGGCCGTGTCGCCGGCCGCCATGGCCAGCTTGGCGGTCTCCGACGCGACAACCCGGGTGGCGCCGATGCCGGGGTCGTCGAGCTGGATGCCCGTGTGGCCGCCGCATTGGGCCAGGGCGGGCGTCAGGAGCGCCCCTTCTGTGCGGGCGCACGTCCGGGCCGTCGCCGGACCCGCGCACAGCCAGCTGACGCCCACGGCCACCGCGGCCACCGCGATCGTGCTCCGGATCTTCTGGAATGACACCGCACGTCCCCCTCATCGATGTCGGTGCACTGACGAACGCACAACGTAGTCAGCGATCATGAGCGGGGGAGGCGGCTTGTCCGAAGAGTGGGGCGAACCTTACCGAACGCCGGGCCCGATGACCCTGGCATGACACGCCGAAGCCCGGAGATCTCGCGAGATCTCCGGGCTCAGAACCTCGGGAAGGCCGTCGTGCGCGGCGCCGCCGGGCCCGCTCGGCCTACGGGAGCGGGTCCGAGCCGGCCCGGAACGGGCACCCCAGCGAGCCCCCGGGATCATCCGGGTGCGGCCCGCAGGGGTGCGCCGGCCCCGGTCAGGCGGCGCGCTGGATGAGGAGCTCGTCGTCGCCCAGCTCGACCTTGACCTCGTCGCCGTCCACGACCTCGCCCGACAGGACGGCCTTGGCGAGCTTGTCGCCGATGGCCGACTGCACCAGGCGGCGCAGCGGGCGGGCGCCGTAGAGCGGGTCGTAGCCGGTCAGGGCCAGCCACTCGCGGGCGGCGGGCGTGACCTCCAGCCGCAGCCGGCGGTCGGCCAGGCGCCGCGCCAGCCGCTCGACCTGCAGGTCGACGATCTGGGCCAGCTCCTCGGAGCCGAGCGCGTCGAACAGGATCACGTCGTCGAGCCGGTTGAGGAACTCCGGCTTGAACGAGCTGCGCACCGCCCCCATGACGGCCTCGCGCTTGGCGCCGTTCTCCAGGCTGGGATCGACCAGGAACTGCGAGCCGATGTTGGAGGTCAGGATGAGGATGGTGTTGCGGAAGTCGACCGTACGGCCCTGACCGTCGGTCAGCCGCCCGTCGTCGAGCACCTGCAGCAGGATGTCGAACACCTCGGGATGCGCCTTCTCGACCTCGTCGAGCAGCACCACGGTGTACGGGCGCCGCCTGACGGCCTCGGTGAGCTGGCCGCCCTCCTCGTAGCCGACGTAGCCGGGAGGCGCGCCGACGAGCCTGGCCACGCTGTGCTTCTCGGAGTATTCGCTCATGTCGATGCGGGTCATCGCCCGCTCGTCGTCGAACAGGAACTCCGCGAGCGCCTTGGCCAGCTCGGTCTTGCCCACGCCCGTGGGGCCGAGGAACAGGAACGAGCCGGTGGGCCTGTCGGGGTCGGCGATGCCGGCCCTGCTGCGGCGTACGGCGTCGGAGACCGCCTGGACGGCCGGCCGCTGCCCGATGAGCCGCCTGCCCAGCTCCTCCTCCATGCGCAGCAGCTTGGTCGTCTCGGCCTCGAGGAGCCGCCCGGCGGGGATGCCGGTCCACGACGAGATCACCTCGGCGATGTCGTCGGCGCCGACCTCCTCCTTGACCATGGCGTTCTCCGGCGGCGCCGCCTCGGAGGCGGCCTTGAGGGCCTGCTCCAGCCGGGGCACCTCGGCGTACATCAGCCGCGACGCCGCCTCGAAGTCGCCGTCGCGCTGGGCCCGCTCGGCCGCGCCGCGCGCCTCGTCGAGCTGCTTCTTCAGCTCACCGACCTTGTTGAGCCCGGCCTTCTCGTGCTCCCAGCGGCCGACGAGGGCGTTGAGCTCCTCCTGGCGGTCGGCCAGCTCTTGACGCAGGCGTTCGAGCCGCTGGACGGAGGCCTCGTCAGTCTCCTTCGACAGCGCCAGCTCCTCCATCTTCAGCCGGTCGACGCTGCGCTGGAGCTGGTCGATCTCCACGGGACGCGAGTCGATCTCCATGCGCAGCCGCGAGGCGGCCTCGTCGACGAGGTCGATGGCCTTGTCGGGCAGGAAGCGGTTGGTGATGTAGCGGTCGGACAGCGCGGCGGCGGCGACCAGCGCGCTGTCGGCGATCTGGACCTGGTGGTGTGCCTCGTAGCGGCCCTTGAGCCCGCGCAGGATCGCGATGGTGTCCTCGACCGTGGGCTCGCCGACGTAGACCTGCTGGAAGCGGCGCTCCAGCGCCGGGTCCTTCTCGATGCGCTCGCGGTATTCGTCGAGCGTGGTCGCGCCGATCATGCGCAGCTCGCCGCGGGCCAGCATGGGCTTGAGCATGTTGCCGGCGTCCATGGCGCCCTCGCCGGCGCCCGCGCCGACGACGGTGTGCAGTTCGTCGATGAACGTCACGATCTGCCCGTCGCTCTCCTTGATCTCGGAGAGCACGGCCTTGAGCCGCTCCTCGAACTCGCCGCGGTATTTCGCGCCGGCCACCATCGCGCCCAGGTCGAGCGAGATGAGCCGCTTGTTGCGCAGCGACTCGGGCACGTCGCCGGCCACGATGCGCTGGGCCAGGCCCTCGACGACGGCGGTCTTGCCGACGCCGGGCTCGCCGATGAGCACCGGGTTGTTCTTGGTGCGGCGGCTGAGCACCTGGACGACGCGGCGGATCTCGGTGTCGCGGCCGATGACCGGGTCGAGCTTGCCGCCGCGGGCGCGCTCGGTCAGGTCGACGCCGTACTTCTCCAGGGCCTGGTAGGTGTCCTCGGGCGTCTCGCTGGTGACGCGGGCGTGGCCGCGTACCTTCTCGAAGGCGTCGAGCAGCGCCTGCGGGGTCGCGCCCTGCGACTTCAGCAGGTCGGCGGTCTGGCCACCGTCGGCCGCCAGGCCGACCAGCAGGTGCTCGGTCGAGACGTAGAGGTCTTCGAGCCGGTTGGCGTGCTGGGCGGCGGTGTTCATGACGGTCAGCAGCTGGCGCGAGCTCGACGGCGCCCCCACCGTCGCGCCCTGCGCCTTCGGCAGCGCGGCGAGCTGCTCCTCGGTGCGCGTCCGCAGCGCCCGCCAGTCGGCCCCCACGGCCTCCAGCAGCGGCACGGCCGTGCCCCCGGTCTGCGAGAGCAGCGTGCTGAGCAGGTGAGCGGGAGCGATCTCGGGGTTGCCCTCAGCGGCGGCACGCCGCATGGCACCCGAGAGCGCTTCCTGGCTCTTCTGGGTGAGCTTGTAGTCCATGGTTCTTACGCCCCCGGTGGCAGCTGGTAGCGGATCAGCGCCTTGACCATCCGCATCTCGGCGCGCAGGCGGTGCACTTCCTCGCGCAGCCGGAGAGCTTCGTTCTCGAGCTCGAGTATCCGCTTGATGCCCGCGAGGTTGATGCCCTCCTCCTGGGAGAGCCGCTGCACCTCGCGGAGCTGGATGATGTCTCTTGTGGAGTAGAGGCGGCCGCGCCCCGCCGTGCGGCCGGGGCTGACCAGGCCGAGCCGGTCATATTGCCGCAGGGTCTGCGGGTGCAGCCCCGACAGCTGCGCGGCCACCGAGATCACGTAGACAGGGGTGTCATCAGACAGGTCGAAATAGTTGGCGTCCATCCGCTCACTCGCTTCTGGCTCGCTGAATCAGCTCGGCGCGCGGGTCCTCACCCGCGGTCGCGGTGTTGAACTCGGTGAGGAGCTCGCGCGATTTGTCGTCGAGCGTCTTCGGCACGAGCACCTCGACAGTGGCGAGCAGGTCGCCCTTGGTGCCGTCTTTCCTCGTGACACCCCTGCCACGGATGCGGAACGTGCGCCCGTTGGGGGTGCCCGCGGGGATGCGCAGTGTGACCGGCATGCCCCTGAGGGTCGGCACCTTGATCTCGGCGCCCAGGGCGGCTTCCGTGAACGTCACCGGCACGGTGATCGTCAGGTTGTCGCCCGACCGGCCGAAGACGGCGTGCGGCTTGACGTGGGTCTGGATGTAGAGATCGCCCGCCGGACCGCCGTTCTCGCCCGGCGCGCCCTTCGCCTTGAGCTTGACCCGCTGGCCGTCGGCCACGCCGGCGGGGATGCGCGCCTGGATGGTGCGGGTGCTCTTGGCCCGGCCGCTGCCCTCGCACACGGGGCAGGGGTCGTCGACCAGCAGCCCGCGGCCCTTGCAGTCGCGGCACGGCTCGGAGAAGGCGAAGTTGCCCAGGTTGCGGCTGGCCGCGCCGGTGCCTTCGCAGGTGGGGCAGACCCTGGGGGTCGTGCCCGCCTTGGCGCCGGTGCCGCTGCACGCGGTGCAGGCGGCGGAGCTGGTCAGCCGCAGCGAGACGGTGGTGCCCTCGACGGCTTCGGTGAACGTCAGCGTCACCTCGGACTCGATGTCCTGGCCACGCCGCGCCCTGGTGGTGCCGCCGGTGGTGCGGCCTCCGGCGCCACCCCGGTTGAACAGCCCGCCGAACAGGTCGCCGAGCCGTTCGCCCGCGCTCCCGCCGGGACCCTGCTGGCTGGTGCCGCCGAACAGGTCACCGAAGTCGAACGGGAAACCGCCACCGCCCGGCGGCCGCTGGCCGCCCACCCCGGACCCGAACAGCGTGCGCGCCTCGTCGTACTCCTTGCGGCGCTTGGCGTCGGACAGGACGTCGTAAGCCTCGGAGACCTCTTTGAACTTGGTCTCCTTGGTGGAGTCGCCCTGGTTGGTGTCGGGGTGGTACTGCCTGGCCAGCTTCCGATACGCCTTTTTGATCTCTTCGGCGGTGGCGGTCTTGGGCACACCAAGGACGGCGTAGTAGTCCTTCTCCAGGTAGTCCTTGGTGCTCATCTACGGCCCTTCGTCCTTGTGGTCAGTTTTCTTCGTCGTCATCGGACGCCGCGGGAGCGTCCTCCGGCTCGGCGACGGCCACCCGCGCGGGGCGCAGCACCCGGTCACCCATCCGGTATCCAGGCTGCAGCACCTCGATCGCGGTCGGCTCGGTCACCTCCGTCGAGTAGCTGTGCATCAGCGCCTCGTGGACGGTCGGGTCGAACGGGTCGCCCTTCTGACCGTAGGCACTGAGGCCCAGCTTGGTCAGCACGGACTCCAGCGACTCGGCGACCTTGGCGAAACCGCCGGTCAGCTCGCCGTGTTCGCGGGCCCTGCCGATGTCGTCGAGGACGGGCAGGAGCTCCGTGAGCGCCCCGGCGACCGCCTGCTCGCGGACCGCCACGCGGTCGCGCTCGACCCTGCGGCGGTAGTTGGTGTACTCCGCCTGGAGACGCTGCAGGTCGGCCGTCCGCTCGGCGAGCTGGGCCGCCAGCTCGCCGTCCTGCGGCTCCAGCACGTCGCCGGGCACCTCTTGCGGCTGCTCGGCGGGCTGCTGGTCCCTCACCTGGCCCGTCTCAGGGTCGATCTTGCGGTTGTCGTGGATCACCGGCTCCTCGTGCCCGTTGTCACGCGGCGGCATCACTGGTCCTTCTTCGGCTGGTCGTCGTCCACGATCTCGGCTTCGACCACGTCGTCGTCGGCCTTCTGGCCGTCCTGACCGGCCGAGGCGTCCTGCGGGGCGCCCTCGGGGCCGGCCTGCTGGCCCTGGCCGGCGGCGTAGATGGCCGAGCCCATCTTCTGGCTCACGGTGGCGAGCTTCTCCGCCGAGGTGCGGATGACGTCGGTGTCGGTGCCCTCCAGAGCCTTCTTCAGCTCGGCGAGGGCGTCGTTGACCTCGGTCTTGATGTCGCCGGGGACCTTGTCGTCGTTCTCGCGGAGGAACTTCTCCGTCTGGTAGGCCAGACCGTCCGCGTTGTTGCGGACCTCGGCCTCCTCGCGGCGCTTCTTGTCCTCCTCGGCGTACGACTCGGCCTCGCGCATCATCCGCTCGATGTCGTCCTTCGGCAGCGCGGAGCCGCCGGTGATCGTCATCGTCTGCTCCTTGCCCGTGCCCAGGTCCTTGGCGGAGACGTTGACGATGCCGTTGGCGTCGATGTCGAAGGTGACCTCGATCTGCGGGATGCCGCGCGGCGCCGGCGCGATGCCGGTCAGCTCGAACGTGGCCAGTTTCTTGTTGTAGGAAGCGATCTCACGCTCGCCCTGGTAGACCTGGATCTGCACCGACGGCTGGTTGTCCTCGGCCGTGGTGAAGACCTCGGAGCGCTTGGTCGGGATCGTCGTGTTGCGCTCGATGATCTTGGTGAAGATGCCGCCCTTGGTCTCGATGCCCAGCGACAGCGGGGTCACGTCGAGCAGCAGGACGTCCTTGACCTCACCCTTGAGCACACCCGCCTGGAGCGCGGCGCCGATGGCCACGACCTCGTCGGGGTTGACGCCCTTGTTGGGCTCCTTGCCGCCGGTCAGCTCCTTGACCAGGTCGGAGACGGCGGGCATGCGGGTCGAGCCGCCGACCAGCACCACGTGGGCGATGTCGGAGACCTTGATGCCGGCGTCCTTGATGACCTGGTTGAACGGGCCCTTGGTGCGCTCGAGCAGGTCAGCCGTCAGCCGCTGGAACTCGGAGCGGGTCAGCTTCTCGTCGAGGTGCAGCGGGCCCTCGGAGGAAGCCGTGATGTAGGGCAGGTTGATGTTGGTCTCGGACTGGCTGGACAGCTCGATCTTGGCCTTCTCGGCCGCCTCGCGCAGGCGCTGGAGCGCCATCTTGTCCTTGGCCAGGTCGACGCCGTGGGCGTTCTGGAAGCGCTTGACGAGCTCGTCGACGACGCGCTGGTCCCAGTCGTCACCACCGAGGTGGTTGTCACCGGAGGTGGCCTTGACCTCGACGAAGCCGTGGCCGTCCTCCTGGCCGACGTCGAGCAGCGACACGTCGAAGGTGCCGCCACCGAGGTCGAAGACCAGGATCGTCTGGTCCTGCTCCTTGTCGAGCCCATAGGCGAGGGCCGCGGCGGTCGGCTCGTTGATGATGCGGAGCACGTTGAGGCCCGCGATGGTGCCGGCCTCCTTGGTGGCCTGCCGCTGGGCGTCGTTGAAGTAGGCGGGGACGGTGATCACCGCGTCGGTGATCTTCTCGCCGAGGTAGGCCTCCGCGTCCTGCTTGAGCTTCTGCAGGACGAAGGCGCTGATCTGCTGCGGCGAGAACTTCTTGCCGTCGATCTCCTGGGACCAGTTGGTGCCCATCTCGCGCTTGACGGAACGGATCGTCCTGTCGACGTTGGTGACGGCCTGCCGCTTGGCGACCTCTCCGACGAGGACCTCGCCGTTCTTGGCGAAGGCGACCACGGACGGGGTGGTCCGCGAGCCCTGCGCGTTCGCGATGACGGTGGGCTCACCGCCCTCGAGGATCGAGACGACGGAGTTGGTCGTCCCAAGGTCGATACCTACCGCACGTGCCATGAGTACGTCCTTGTAGTCAAAGTTGAGTCGTTTGGACTCAACCTATGGATGGGTGTCGCCTTTGTCAAACGACTTGAGCCTACCTGACTCAACCCCCCTGAGCGCTGATGCATTCCCCCTGACGAGCACGAACAGCGGAGAAGACCACACCGGGGCCAACGAGACCGGGCCTAGCCGGGTTCCGGGTTCAGGGGCGACTCAGGGACATCTCAGGGACTCAGGGGACAGCTCAGGGACGAAAGAACGGGGCCCGGCGCGTGCCGGACCCCGTTCGAGGAGGATCTACTTCTTGGCGCCGTCGGCCAGCTTGCGCTCGCCCAGCGGCTTCTTGAGCTTGACCGTCGTGGTCTTCTCGACGGCCATCATGATGCAGGCCGTGTTCCTCGCCTTGGCGGCGGTGCCCTCGTACAGGGTGACGGTGACCTTCTTGGCGGTCTCCTTCACCTTGACCCGGTCGAGCACCGTGCACGGCTCCACCCCCGACCACCACGTGAGCTGGACCTTCCGGCCCTTGTCGACCGGCTTCGCCTTGGTCCAGCGGACCTTGCGTACGTTGATCGCGTCGCCCCGCGGCTTGACCACCTGGGGCTTCTTCGTGGGCGCCGTGGTCACCGGCTCCGACACGATCGGTGGCCTGCCGGGGGTCGTGGCGGCCACCCGCTGCTGCTCCGGCGAAGGCGCGGCGGCGCAGGCCGTCGCGAGCGCGAGACATCCGGCCAGGAGAGTCGCTGTCATAGTCCGCATACCCCTAGGACGGATTCCGCTCCCCGGCGGTTCAAGCGGAGCGGTTCGAGTGATTAGTGTGGATCTCGTGCTCCGTCAGGCCATGCTCGCCCTTGCCAAGAGCCGGCGCGCCGAACGGCTCGTCACCACCTCGCCGCTGACCGCGGACGTGGTCGATCGCTATGTCGCGGACGACGTCGCGCGCGTGGTCGGCGCGCTGACCCGCGAGGGGCTGCTGGTCAGCGTCGACCACCTCGGCGAGGAGGTCACCGACGAGGCCGCGGCGGGACAGGCCGTCGCCCATTACCTCGCGCTGCTCGACCTGCTGCCCGCGGGGGCCGACGTGTCGGTCAAGCTCACCGCGCTCGGGCTGCGGCTGTCGCAGCGGCTCGCGCTCGAACACGCCGGCGCCATCTGCGCCGCCGCCGCCCGGCGGGACCTCACGGTGACGCTCGACGCCGAGGAGCACGACACGATCGCCGGGCTGCACGCCGTGCACGCCGCGCTGCGCCGCGAGCATCCCGGCGTGGGCGTGGTGGTGCAGTCGTACCTGCCCGACTCGCTCGACCGGTGCGAGAAGCTCGGCGGCGCCCGCGTACGGCTGTGCAAGGGGGCCTACACCGCGCCCGGCGCCTACACCAGGCCGGCCGACATCGACCGCTCCTACGTACGGTGCCTGAAAGTCCTCATGTCCGGCACCGGCTACCCCATGGTCGCCACCCACGACCCCAGGCTGATCCGCATCGCCGCCACGCTCGCCGAGCTGGCCGGCCGCGACGCGACCGGCTTCGAGTACCAGATGCTGTACGGCGTGCGCCCCGACGAGCAGCGCCGCCTGGCCGGACTGGGCGCGCGGGTGCGCGTCTACGTGCCGTACGGCTCCGACTGGTACCCCTATCTCATGCGCCGCCTCGCCGAGCGGCCGAGGAACCTGGCGTTCTTCCTGCGCTCGCTGCTGTCGCGGCGGTAGCCGATAGGCTGCGAGACCTGGATCCAGCGTCCGTTCCGCACGAGGGGCTCCGAAGATGATCGCGATTCTGGGCACGGGCAAGATGGGCGAGGCCCTGCTGTCCGGGTTGTTGCGCGCCGGGTTCAAGCCGGGCGACATCCTGGCGACCACGCGCAGGGAGGAGCGGGCCCAGGCGCTGCGCGAGACGTACGGCGTGCGCGTCGTGTCCAACTCCGAGGCCGCCAAGGCCGCCGACACGCTCATCCTCGCCGTCAAGCCTCAGGACATGGGCACGCTGCTGGCCGAGATCGCCTCCTACGTGCCGGCGCAGACGCTGGTGATCAGTGCCGCCGCGGGCATCACCACGTCGTTCGTCGAGCAGCGGCTGGGGGTGGAGGTCCCGGTGGTGCGGGTGATGTCCAACACGCCGATCAAGTTCGACGAGGCGATGAGCGTGATCTCGGCGGGGGCGCACGCCGGCGAGGAGCATCTCAAGCTCGCCGAGGGGCTGCTGCGGCCGGTCGGCAAGGTGCTGCGCATCCCCGAGTCGCAGCAGGACGCCGCGACGGCGCTGTCCGGCAGCGGGCCCGCCTACTTCTTCTACCTGGTCGAGGCCATGGTCGACGCGGGCATCCTGCTGGGCATGCCGCGCGCGGCGGCCCTCGACATGGTCACCCAGTCGATCGTGGGGGCGGCGGTGATGCTGCGCGACTCGGGCGAGCACCCGGTCATCCTGCGCGAGGCGGTCACCTCGCCGGGCGGCACGACCATCGCGGCCATCGCGGAGCTGGAGCGCCACAGCGTGCGCGCGGCCTTCCTCGCCGCCATCGAGGCCGCCCGCGACCGGGGCCGCGAACTCGCCTCCGGCTGACCTCCGGGCGATCGGCGACGTTCCAGGCGCTGTGGGCCATCGATCCGGCCGAGCCGCCGCCGTCGATGAAGGTGATGGCGGAGCGGCTGCACTGCAACGCTCCCAACCTGACGTTCATCACCAACCAGCTCACCGAGCGAGGGCTGGTCGAGCGCGCCGTCGATCCGTACGATCGGCGCTCGCGCGTCCTGGTCCTGACCGACCGGGGGCGTCAGATCCGCGAGGAGCTGCTCAAGACGACGCTGGAGAAGACTCCGCTGAAGGTGCTGACGGACGCCGAGTTGCGGCAGCTCATGGGGCTGCTGAGCCGCGTCGTCGAGCCTTAGGACGATCGGCCCTGCCGCCCCGGCCGGACGCGGGGCGGCAGGTTCACCGCAGGAACGGTGGTTCTACCACTTGCTGGAGCAGACCGAGATGCGCTTGGTGGAGAAGTTGCCGATCCTGAACGACTTGGTCTTCGGCGCGATCCGGCCGTTGGACAGGCGCTCCAGCTTGAACGTGCCGGGCCGGCCGCGCCAGTAGCCCGTGCCGGTCGACTTGCGGGCGGAGGACGCGACGCCGGGGCCCTTGAGGATGATCGTCACATCGCCCACCTTCGAGCAGTTCCAGGTCAGCTTCACCAGCGCGTACGGCGGGGTGGCCGAGGCCGAGGCGGGGGCGATGCCGACGGCCGCCATGGCGAGGCCCGTCGCGAGCGCGCCGGTGAGGACGGAACGCCGGAGAGTGCGCAGCATAGTGATCCTTTCCCGTTTGATCGCGGCCACCATAGCGGCATCGCGACGCGGGTGTCGTCCGGAGAACCGCCTCTGACCTTTTGGTTTTCACCGAAATACGGCTGCTTACCTGCCTCTGTCGCGCTACGTGAGGATTCGGCGCCCAGCACCCGGAGCCCCAGGTTCGGCGTGCCTGTGGAACGCGGACGGCGGGATCACGATAGGTCGGGTGACGGTCCGACGCGGGCTCGCCCCGCTGCGCGTCCTGTCAGCACTGACCGGCTGCACCACGGAAGAACCGGCGGCCGTGGCGCTCGCCGAGGTACGCCGTGCGCCGGTCACCGAGGTCGTCGAGGCGCCCGCCACCGTCGGCGCGCGGGCCACCGCGACCCTGCGCTCCCCGGCTCAGGGGACGATCGCCAAGCTGCACGTCCGGCGCGCAGGGCGGGCCGGATGGATCCGGTCGTCGCCCTGCGCGCCGAGTGAGACGTTCTAGGCGTCGCGCCGCCGCATCAGTACGGCCCCCGCCAGCACCGTCACGGCGATCCACACGAGGTAGACGCCGAACCCGCTCCACGTCCCCAGCGACTCGCTGGACTGCCCGAAGACCACCAGGGACCCGGCGTTGGTGGTGAAGTAGTCGGACACGGTCTGCCCCCACGCGCCCGGCAGCATGTTCGTGAGCTGCGGCAGCACCAGCATCAGTGCGACGGCCGACAGGAGCGCACCCGGCGTGTGCCGGACGAGCGTGCCGAGCCCCAGCCCGAACAGCCCGCACGCGGTCAGGTAGAGCGTGCAGCCGAGGCCCGCGCGTACGGCGTCGCCGATCTCGAACCCGGTCGGCTGCATGATGACCACGCCGATGGCGAGCGCGGCGGCCGAGGAGACCGCGCTGACTACGAGCGCCGTCGCGGTGAACACGACCAGCTTGCCCGTCAGCAGCTTGTACCGCTGAGGCACGGCCATCAGCGACGTCCTGATGCCTCCCGTGCGGTACTCGCTGGAGATCACCAGCACGCCCAGCGTGGCCAGGGCGAGCGTGGCGAAGAGCGCGCCGGCGAGGCTCATGGAGAGCACCTCCTCGGCCGGGATCGGCCCGCTGCCGCTGGCGGTGGCGGCGACGCCCAGCAGCGTGCCGAAGCCGGCCATGAGCAGGAAGGTGACGCCGAGCGTCCACATCGTGGAGCGCACCGAACGGATCTTGGTCCATTCCGATCTCAGGATGTCGGTCATGACGAGTACTCCAGGCTGTCCTTGGTGAGCTCCATGTACGCGGCTTCGAGCGAGGGCTGCACGAACGTCAGCTCCTCCAGCGGTAGCCCCGCCCGCGCGGTGAGCGTGCCGATCTCGAGGGTGGTCATCGCGGTCACCCGCAGGTGGTCGGGGTGCAGCTCGCCCACCTTGACCAGCTCGGCGACCTCGGCCAGGCGGGGCGAGCGGACCCGTACGTAGCCCTGGGAGCTGCGCCCGATGAACTCCGGCACGCTGGTGTCGGCGATGAGCCGCCCCTTCCCGATCACGATGAGGTGGTCGGCGGTCTGCGCCATCTCGCTCATGAGGTGGCTGGAGACGAACACGGTCCGCCCCTCGGCGGCCAGCCCGCGCATGAAGGTGCGGATCCACAGGATGCCGTCGGGGTCGAGCCCGTTGACCGGCTCGTCGAACAACAGGATCTCGGGGTCGCCGAGCAGCGCCGCGGCGATGCCCAGGCGCTGCGCCATGCCGAGGGAGAACCCGCCGACGCGGCGCTTCGCCACGCCGCTCAGCCCGACGGTCTCCAGCACCTCGTCGATGCGGCTCGCCGGGATGCCGTTGCTCTGGGCGATGGCCAGCAGGTGGTTGCGCGCGCTGCGCCCGCCGTGCACGGCCTTGGCGTCCAGCAGCGCGCCGACCTTGCGGAGGGGGTGCTTCAGCTCCGCGTACGGCTTGCCGTCCACGAGCACGGAGCCGCCGGAGGGGTGGTCGAGTCCGAGGATCATGCGCATGGTGGTCGACTTGCCCGCCCCGTTGGGGCCGAGGAAGCCGGTCACCCTGCCGGGCTCGACGTCGAACGACAGGTCGTCGACGGCCACGGTGCCGCCGTAACGCTTGCTCAGGTTGGTTGCCCGAATCGCGGTCATGACTCAAGCGTGCCGTCGCGCGCCCCCGACCACCTCCTGCCCGCGGACCGTTCGCGCGGCGGCGTTCTGGGACCCTGGTCCTACTCTCCGGGTCGGACGAGGCCCGCCTCGTACGCGGCGATCACCGCCTGCGCCCGGTCCCTCACGCCGATCTTGGCGAACAGGCTCGTCACGTGGTTCTTGACGGTCGAGGGGGAGACGGACAGCTCGGCGGCGATCTCGGTGTTGGAGCGGCCGCGGGCGATCAGCACGAGGATCTCCTGCTCGCGCACGGTCAGCCCGGCCAGCTCGGCGGGGGTGGATCGCGGCGGCGTGGTGCGGACGTACGTGCCGATCAGCCGGGTCAGCAGCCGGGGCGCGACGGCCGACTCGCCGCGGTGCACGACGCGGACGCCCTCGATCAGCTCCTCGGGGGAGACGTCCTTGGGCAGGAAGCCGTCGGCGCCCGCGCGCAGTGCCGCCACCACGTTCTCGTCCAGGTCGAACGTGCTCAGCGCGAGCACCCGCACCTGCGGCAGCTCGGCGGTGATCAGCTCGGTGGCGCGCACGCCGTCCATGCCGGGCATGTGCAGGTCCATGAGCACCACGTGGGGCCGCAGCCGCCGGCTCAGCTCCACCGCCTGCTCGCCGTCGGCCGCCTCGCCGACCACGCCCAGATCGGGCTGGGCGTCCAGCATCAGCTTGAAGCCCCTGCGCACGAGCGCGTGGTCGTCGGCGAGCAGCACCCTGATCGCGGCCGTCATGCGCTCTCCAGCGGGATGCGGGCGTGCACGCGGAATCCTCCTTCTGGCCTTGGCCCCGTCGAGAGCCGGCCGCCGCACAGGGCCACCCGCTCCGCCATGCCGCCCAGCCCGAAGCCCGGGGGCGTGCCGTCGTTCTTGGCCACGCCGTCGTCGAGCACCTCGACCTCCACGGCCTCCGGATCATAGGTCAGCAGCACGCTGGCCCTGGCGCCGACGGCGTGCTTGCGGGTGTTCGTCAGCGCCTCCTGGACGATCCGGTAGACGGCGTGGTCCACGGCGGCGGGCAGCCCGACGGGCTCGCCCGTCACGGTCAGGGCGGCCGGCAGGCCCGCCGAGCCCGCCTCCTTGATGAGGGCGGGCAACCGGTCGGTGCCGACCCCCGTCGCCGCGTCCGCGCCCTCCCCGCCCTCGGCCCTGAGCACGTCGAGCAGCCGCCGCATCTCGGACATGGCCTGGCGGGCGGTCTGCTCGGCGCTCTCCAGCGCCTCCCTCGTGACCTGCTGCTCGGGCGGCAGCGTGGCCCTGGCGCCGCCGACCAGCGCGTTGATCACGGTGATGTGGTGCGCCACCACGTCGTGCAGCTCCCTGGCGATGCGCCTGCGCTCGGCGCGTACGGCGGCGTCGGCGGCCTCGCGGGTGGTGCGTTCCCGCAGCTCGGTCCTGAGCCGGACGAGCTGGCCGGCGCCCACGAACACGCCGACCAGGAACAGGGCGCTCAGCCAGCTGTTGACGCCGGGCCTGCCGATCTCCATGGCGACGGCGTACAGGGCGAAGGACGCCGCGGAGGCGATCGCGGTGGCGCGGCCCGCCGTGTAGCGGCCCAGGCTGTAGAGCATGACGGCACTGTGCACGTTCGAGCCGGTCACCAGGCCGGTCGCCATCGAGACGGCGTCCACGGCGACCACCGCGCCGGTCGTGAGGAGCGGCCGGTTGCGGCGCATGAGCAGGAACAACGTGCCCACCAGGTACGTGACGTTGCCCGGGAGCATCTCCGTCATGCCCAGCACGCCCGTCACGACGCTGATCAGCCCGGGCAGGCACAGCACGATCACCAGCGTGCGGTCGGACACCGTGGGCCGCCGGAAGAACCGCACGATGTTCATGAACGTCCGTGCTAAGCGCACGCTAAGACCCTAAATCACGAGATTTAGATATCGACGTGATCTTTCGGGCCACTTGAGGCCGGGCTACAACCAGCGGTCTGCGCTGCGGTAACGTCGGCGCAAGGCGAGGGCACGCGGCAGAGGGGTTGGCATGAGCCGTTCGGCACGGGTGATCTGGGACGACGCTCTGACCACCTACGACTTCGGCCCGAGCCATCCGCTGGCCCCCGTGCGCGTCGAGCTGACCATGGCGCTGGCCCGCGAGATGGGCGTGCTCGACAAGGTCGAGCTGGCCGGCTGTGAGCCGGCGAACGACGACGAGCTGGCGCGGGTCCACCACCGCGGCTACATCGAGGCCGTCAAACGCGTCTCCGCGTCCGGCCTGCCCGACATGAGCGCCGGGCTCGGCACCACCGACAACCCGGCCTTCGCGGGCGTCCACGAGGCCAGCGCGCTCATCGCCGGCGCCTCGCTGGCCGCCGCCCGCTCGGTCTGGGAGGGCACGGCCGAGCACGCCGTCAACGTGGCGGGCGGGCTGCACCACGCGATGCCGGCCCTGGCGAGCGGCTTCTGCGTCTACAACGATCCCGCGCTGGCCATCGCGTGGCTGCTGGAGCAGGGAGTGGGGCGCGTCGCGTACGTGGACGTCGACGTCCATCACGGTGACGGCGTACAGACGATCTTCTACGACGACCCCAGGGTGCTGACGATCAGCCTGCACGAGAGCCCGCGCACGCTGTTCCCCGGCACCGGCTTCCCGCACGAGACCGGCGCCGACGGCACGGCGGTCAACGTCGCGCTGCCCGCCGGCACCGGCGACGCGGGCTGGCTGCGCGCCTTCCACGCGGTGGTGCCGCCGCTGCTGCACGAGTTCGGGCCGGAGATCCTGGTGACCCAGCACGGCTGCGACAGCCACGCGCTCGACCCCCTCGCCAACCTGATGCTGAGCGTCGACGGCCAGCGGGCCGCCTACGAGGCGCTGCACCGCCTGGCCCACGAGACGGCGGGCGGGCGCTGGATCGCGACCGGCGGTGGCGGCTACGAGCTGGTGCAGGTGGTGCCGCGGGTGTGGACGCACCTGATGGCCGAGCTGGCCGGGCATCCGATCGATCCGGCCACGCCGACGCCCGAGGAGTGGCGCAGGTTCGTCCGCCAGCGTACGGGGGAGACACCACCCCTCACCATGACAGACGGCCGCCATCCGGAATTCAGCGACCTGTCTGGTGGTTATGATCCAGCGGACCCCATTGACCGTGCGGTCATGGCGACCCGGCAAGCGGTGTTCCCCCTGCACGGCCTCGATCCGATGCCCTGACGAGGAATGAAGCAGTGCTGAGCCGCGACGAACTTCGAGATCACCTTGTTCACAGCCGCATCGCCGGCGATGTCGCGACCTCTCGCGAGAACAACCTCGACCACTACAGCTCGCTGGCCAACGGCGACCCCTACTACGCGCTGGGCCTGACCTTCGACCAGCCGTGGTCCTACCGCGACATCCTGGCCCTCATGGCCAAGTCCGCGGGCGTCGTCGCCGACCCCGACCACCGCTACGGCCAGGACACCATCGACCCCGACCTGACCATCGACGCGCTCGACGCGATGGCCGAGCGCATCGCCGCCGTGCTGACGCGGCCCGAGCCCCGCGTCCTGTTCGCCACCGGGCACCCCACGGGCCTGCTCGCCGTGCACCTGCCGCTGGCGGCCTTCTGCGTGGCGCGCGGCGCGCGGCTGCTGACCCCTGCCGAGGGCTGGTCGTACGCGGGCTCCGGCTTCGGCAGGCCGCGCAGGATCCGTTACCTCCAGGACGTCGCGATGCTCGATGACAGGGGCGCGCTCGTGCACACCCACGACGCGATCCCGATGCGCCACATGCTGGACGAGCTGGGCGGCGACCTCCCTGACCTGGTGATCGCCGACCACGGCTGGGCCGGAGCGGCGGGCGAGGCGGGGGTGCCGACGGTGGCCTTCGCCGACTGCAACGACCCCGGGCTGTTCCTCGGGGAGGCGGAGGGCAAGCTTGACGTGGTCGTGCCACTTGACGACAACGTGCTACCCCGCTATTACTCTCCGTTGACGGAGCGGCTAGTCACAGAAGTCTCACGAGCCCTTTGAGTCGATAACGGCCCTCCCCATACCGTCTTTTCGCGCCTGCATTCCAAGGGGCTCGCTGTCCCTTTGCCAACTTTTGGCAGGGCTCCGGCGACTCTTATGTGTGGCAGCTTGGACAGTTCCAGCGTCCAGGCGAGGTGCTTGGCCAGGCGGTTGGCCAGCGATTTCGCTGGTTCGGCTGACAGGTGGCTCCGTCGGCTGGAAAAATAGGGGGTTTGCGCACTCGGAGTCCCGACTTACGCTGACGGCAGTACACGTGCGTGAGCAATGGCACCAGTGGGGATAACCCGGAAACACGTGCGGAAGAGGCGTCCGATGGGTGCAGGCGAAAGACCTCTCAGCGAGGTGAAGTTCCTGACCGTCGCAGAAGTGGCGACGGTCATGAGGGTGTCCAAGATGACGGTGTACCGGCTCGTCCACTCCGGCGAGCTGCCGGCCATCCGAGTCGGCCGCTCGTTCAGGGTGCCTGAGCAGGCGGTACACGATTATCTCCGGGAGGCCTACATCGAGGCAGGATGACGTAGCGACACGCCCGAACGTGTCGTGAGTGTGTCGCGGGAGAGGCCCGGCCGCCCGCTGGTACGGCCGGGCGCTCACCCCCCGAGGGGCGATCTACCGTGGATCGCCGGTAGTCTGTGAGCCGGTGTGCGCTCGCACTCCGATTCAAACGTGCTATCAGTACCTGGGGGTCCCGTGGGCTCTGTGATCAAGAAGCGCCGCAAGCGGATGGCTAAGAAGAAGCACCGTAAGCTGCTCAAGAAGACGCGCATCCAGCGGCGCAACAAGAAGTAACCGACGCAGCTGCGAGGCGCTGATGACCCACACCGTGCTTGTCACCGGGGTCTCGCGCCACATCGGCGCCCGGGTGGCGAGCGTTCTGGCGGCGGACCCGGACATCAGCCGTGTCATCGGAGTGGACACCGTGCCGCCCCCCTCGCTCACGCGAGACGGCGGCATCTCACTCGGCCGAACCGAGTTCGTCCGGGTGGATCTGCGCAGCCCCGACATCGCCCAGGTGATCGCGGCCGCGGACATCGACACCGTTGTGCACATGAGCCTGGTCAGCGCTCCCTCACGCAATGGGGGCAGGGCTGCCATGAAAGAGCACAACGTCATCGGCACCATGCAGTTGCTCGGTGCCTGCCAGCGGTCGGCGACCGTGCGGCGCGTGGTGGTGCGATCCACCACCGCCGTCTACGGCTCGTCTCCCCGCGATCCCGCGGTGTTCACCGAGGACCTGGAGCCGCATGACGGCCCCGTCCACGGCTATGCCAAGGACGCGGCCGAGGTCGAGGGCTACGTACGCGGTTTCGCGCGGCGGCGTCCCGACGTCACCGTGTCGCTGCTGCGCTTCGCCAACTTCATGGGCCCAGGCGTCGACTCGCCGCTGACGCGTTACTTCACCCAGCCGGTGCTGCCGACCGTGCTCGGCTTCGACCCGCGGCTGCAGTTCGTCCACGAGGACGACGCGGTCGAGGTGCTGCGCCGGATGGCGACCGAGGATCACCCTGGCACGTACAACGTGGCCGGGTCAGGCGTGTTGCTGCTGTCGCAGTGCGCGCGCCGGGCGGGGCGGCCCTCGCTGCCGATGATCTCGCCCGCCTTCACCGTGCTCGGTGGTGCCGCGCGCCGGCTCGGCCTGGTCGAATACTCGCCCGAGCAGCTGCGGCTGATGAGCCACGGCCGCGCGGTCGACACCGCGCACCTGGAGGCCGAGCTGGGCTGGAAGCCCAAGTTCAGCACCGGTGCGGCGTTCGACGACTTCCTGCGCTCGCGCGGGCTGCGTCCGCTGGGAAGTCTCCGCGCATGAGCGTTCCGCGCCCAGCGCCAGATGAGGAAGGCCGGGTGATTCCCATCACCGCGGCGCCGTCGTACGACGAGCCCGACCCCGTGGCCAAGGCGCTCGCCTTCATCAGGCGGCGGGTCACCGGCGACTACGAGGTCGACGAGTTCGGCTACGACCCCGAGCTGACCGACAAGGTCGTGCTTGAGCTGCTCAGGCCGCTCTACCGCCACTGGTTCAGGGTCGAGACGCTCGAGCTGAAGAACATCCCCGACGACAGTGGCGCGCTCATCGTGGCCAACCACTCGGGCACGCTGCCGGTCGACGCGCTGATGCTGCAGGTGGCGCTGCACGACGAGGCCGCCAGGCCGCTGCGGCTGCTCGGCGCCGACCTGGTCTACCAGCTTCCGCTGCTCAGCCACCTGGCCCGCAAGACCGGCCACACGCTGGCCTGCCGCGAGGACGCCGACCGGCTGCTGCGCAAGGGCGAGCTGGTCGGGGTGTTCCCCGAGGGCTTCAAGGGCGTCGGCAAGCCGTTCTCCGAGCGCTACAAGCTGCAGCGCTTCGGCCGCGGCGGCTTCGTGGCCTCCGCGATCCGCGCGGGCGTGCCGATCGTGCCCACCGCGATCGTCGGGGCCGAGGAGATCTACCCCAAGATCGGCGACCTGAAGTCGCTGGCCCGGCTGCTGGGGCTGCCCTATCTGCCGATCACCCCGTTCTTCCCGCTGCTCGGGCCGCTCGGCCTGGTGCCGCTGCCGTCGAAGTGGATGATCGAGTTCGGGGAGCCGATCCGCACCGACGAGTACGACCCGTCGGCCGCCGACGACCCCATGCTGGTCTTCAACATCACCGACCACGTGCGCGAGGTCATCCAGCAGCTGCTCAACGAGCTGCGGCTGCGCAGGGGACACGCCTTCCCCCCGCTCCTCTGACGCCGCCGGCGCGACGATCTCTCTGAACCCTGACGGCGGGTTGTGGCAAGACATCCGTGACCCATTCCCCGCAGAAGGGCGGAGATGATCACGCAACCCGCCGTCAGGGGTGCGGACGCCGAGCTCGTGAGCGCCTCGCTGACAGAACCCGAGGTGTTCGCCGAGCTCTTCGACCGCTACTCCGCCATGCTCTTCAGGTACGCCTCCAGACGCCTCGGCCCCGAACCCGCCGAGGACCTCGTCGGCGAGACGTTCCTGGTCGCCTTCTCTCGCAGGAAGAGCTACGACCTGGCCTACCCGGACGCCAGGCCGTGGCTCTTCGGCATCCTCACCAAGCTCATCTCCCGGCACCACCGCAGGGAGGCGGCCCGCTACCGCGCACTCCTGCGTGCCCCCGTCGACCACGAGGTGGAGTCGCCCGCCGACCGGGTGGCGGCCGGGGTGTCCGCCCGTGCCGTCCGCGCGGAGCTGGCCGGCGCCCTGGCCGCGCTGCCCGCCAGGGACCGCGACGTGCTGCTGCTGATCGCCTGGGGCGACCTCAGGTACGAGGAGGCCGCGCGAGCGCTCGGCATCCCTGTCGGGACCGTGCGCTCCCGCCTCAACAGGGGCAGGCGGAAGGTACGCGCGGCGCTCGGCGACACCAACCCCTTGGAGGAGGAGTGACGATGGACGACCTGAAGCTGCTCCGCGACCTCGGGGCCGAGCTGGAGCACCAGCCACCCGCCACCCTCGTCCGCCACCGCACGGGCTTCCTGCGCGGCCGTCCCCGGCGCAGGTGGCCGACGGCCGCGCTGGTCGCCGCGGGCACGGCCGCCGTTGTGGCGGTGACGACGGCGTTCGTCACCGGCTTCCCCGTGGCCGCGCCGTCCGTCGGCGGCCGGGTGGACATGAGTGGCGCCATGAACGTGCTGCTGATCGGCTCCGACACCCGGGACGGTCCTGGCAACGTGAAGTACGGGCCGCAGTTGCAGGGCTCAGGCCAGCGGTCCGACACCATCATCATCGTCCACCTGCCGGCCGACAGGGGCAGGGCCACCGTGGTCAGCGTTCCGCGGGACTCGATGGTGCGGGTCCCGTGCGGGCCGACGCCGGGCCGGACCGCCATGATCAATTCCGCGTACGACGACGGTGGCGCCACGTGCCTCAGGTCGACGCTGGAGAAGCTGACGGGCCTGCGCCTGGACCACACGGTCGAGGTGGACTTCTCCGGCTTCAAGACCATGGTGGACGCGCTCGGCGGCGTGCGGATCAAGGTGCCGGGGCCCGTGGACGACCGAGCCGCGAAGCTCAGGCTGCCCGCGGGCGAGCAACTGCTCGACGGCGAGAAGGCGCTCGGCTACGCCCGGCTGCGTCACTACGGCGACGGCTCGGACGTCGCGCGGATCAAGCGGCAGCAGGGGCTCGCGCGGGCGATGCTGGACAAGGCCCAGCGGCAGCTCGGCTCCGATCCCGCCAAGCTCAGAGCCTTCGTGTCGGCGGTGCGCGGGGCGGTGCGGACGGACCTCGGCGTCGAGGAGATGTACGAGCTGGCCACCCAACTCGCCAGGACCACGATGACCACGGTGTCGGTGCCCTGGGAGCCCTATCCGCAGGACCCGAACCGGCTCCGGTGGAAGCAGCCGGAGGCGGACAAGCTGTTCGGGACGCTGAAGTGAGCCGGCCGCAGTGATTCAGGGGCGGCCGCGGTAGAGGCGGCGCAGGGCGATGCCCGCTGCGACGCCGCCCGCGACCGCGCCCACGCCGGCCGCGATCGGCAGCGCCGTCATCGTGGCCTTGCGCCCGGTGCGGAAGTCCTTGACCGGCCAGTCGTGCTTGCGCGCGTATTCGCGCAGCTCGCTGTCGGGGTTGATGGCGACGGCGTTGCCGACCAGCGACAACATCGGCAGGTCGTTGGCCGAGTCGCTGTAGGCGGTGCAGCGGCTGAGGTCGAGCCCCTCCCTGCGGGCCAGGGCGCGCACCGCCTCGGCCTTGGCCGGGCCGTGGAGCAGGTCGCCGACCAGCCGGCCGGTGTAGACGCCGTTGCTGGTCTCGGCGACCGTGCCGAGCGCGCCGGTCAGGCCGAGCCGCTGGGCGATGACCCTGGCCAGCTCGATGGGGGTGGCGGTGACCAGCCAGACGCGCTGCCCGGCGTCGAGGTGGCTCTGGGCGAGCGCGCGGGTGCCGCCCCAGATGCGGTCGGCCATGACCTCGTCGTAGATCTCCTCGCCGAGGCGTACGACGTCGTCGACCTTGGCGCCCGCGACGAACGCCAGCGCCGTCTCCCTGGCCACCGCGATGTGCTCGGGGTTCTCGTTGCCGCGCAGCCGGAAGACGGCCTGCCCGACGGCGAACTTGACCAGGTCGGAGGTGGTGAACAGACCGCGCGTGGCCAGCCCGCGGGCGAAGTGGTAGATCGACGCGCCGCGCATCATGGTGTTGTCGACGTCGAAGAAGGCCGCGGACTCGAGATCGGGCTGGGCAGGCGCGACGGTCACCGCCGCCTGTGCGGCCGCCTCGCCTGCGACCTCCGGCTGCACTTCCTGTCGTCGTCGCATGAGCCGCCACATGGGCTTCAGCTTAGCTACCTACTCGGGGGCGGCCAGACCTTCGATGTAGCTGAGGTACCCCTCCGCCTGGGCCAGTTGATCCTCGTCGAGCTGCTGAAGCATCGGCTTGACGGCCTCCTTCTGGTCCCGCGCGAATTTCTTGATCTTCGGCGAGCGCGGCTCCGCGCGTTCGAGCCGGCTGATGCCCGCGCGGGTGGACTCCTCCATGTCCTTGAGCGTCTCGTCCACGAGCGGGCCGTCGGCCGACGAGCCGAGGAGGGTGGCGACCTCCTTGGCGCGGGCCTTGGCCGAGTCGAGCTCACGCGCGGCGCGTTCCGCGTCGTCGGACGTGAGGCGGACGAGCGTGGTCTCCGCGGCGCGCTTGAGCGGGTAGAGCGAGTCACCGGGCACCGCGCGGTAGGTGGCGAAGGAGGACACCATGAGCGCGGCCACCAGGCCCACGGTGGCGAGCTGGGACAGCAGGGGGCGGCCTCTGGAGCGGCGGCGGCGTCCGCGCCCGCGCAGGAGCCCGCCCAGGAGCGGCTGCGGCTTCGTGGCGGGCCGTTCCTCGGGCGCGTCGGGTTCGGCCGTGGCCAGGGCGCCCGACATCAGCTCGGCGCGCAGCCGTTCCTTGAACGCGGGCTCGGGCAGGCCGCCGAGCGGCAGCTCGCTCAGCTCGGTGAGGTGCACGAGCACGCGTACCCGCCGCTCGCGCGCGCCCCTCATGACGGCTCTCCCACCGGCACGGTCATGACACCTGGTTCAACGAGGGGCCGATGCCGGAGGTTACGCGAGGTCGTGCTTGAGAGCCCTGGCCAGCGCGCGGACGGCACGGAACTGCAGCGCTTTGATCGCTCCACTCTTCTTCCCCATGATCAGCGCGGTTTCCGCGAGCGAGAGGCCGTGCAGGAAGCGCAGGACGACGCATTCCTGTTGTTCGGGATTGAGATCTCGTACGGCACGCAGCACCCGATCGTTGATGATGGCCGTGACCACGGCGTTCTCGGGAATGTGGGAGCCGTCGAGCGGAACGTCGATCACCTCGCCCGTGGGGATCTCCAGCCGGTAGCGCCCTGACTTGAAATGGTCGGTCACCAGGTTTCTCGCGATGGTCACGAGCCAGGCTCCGAAGTCGCGCCCCTGCCAGGTGAAGTCGCCGATCCTGCGCAGCGCGCGCAGGAAGGTCTCGCTGGTGAGGTCCTCCGCCAACGGGTGCGAGCCCACCCGGAAGTAGATGTAGCGGTAGACCAGGTCGACGTAACGGTCGTAGAGCGTGCCAAAGGATTGCGTGCATCCGTTCTTGGCGTGCATCACCAGCGTACGGAGGTCGTCGGGCACGTCTTCGCGCACGGCGAGCTCGCCCGTCCGGGCAGGGCCGGCCACAGCTGGCGCCAGCAGCCCGGCGAACGGCGACGAGTCAGGCATCCGGTATCCCTAGGGGTAAGGGGTGCGGCGTGCTCGAACACTCTAGAAATCAACCGGAAAATCCACAATCCACGGAAGTCATGCATGACTAGGCGTAATCGGCCTATACCGTGGTGGACCGACCCGTTCCCTCTTCGGCTACCGGCTGGGAGGCATCGTCCGGCAGCATTGGAGTCACCATGGAGATCCTCGTTGCTGTCATAGCTCTCGCCGGTGCGATCCTGTCCGCGATCGCCGCGGCCGCCCTGATCCAACGCCTGCGCGACGAGCCTGAGGGGTGGTTGGTCGCCTGGACCGTTGCAGTCGCCGGGCTCTGCCTGTCACTCGCCGTGATCGCACTCGGGTCCTTCATGGGCTTCGGCTCCGTCACGTTCCGGATCTACCAGGTGACGGGATCGATGCTGGCGCCCCTGTGGCTGGCCGTCGGGCTCGTGCAGCTGCTGGCCGAGAAGGTGCCGCCGAGGTTCCTCGCGTGGCTGCTCGGCATCGCCCTGACCGTCGTGGCCACGGTCATCATGGTCTGGGACCCGCTGAAGACCGACGACATGGGCAAGTCGCTGCCCACCGCCGCGACCCACTGGAACATCGTCCCCGGCTACCTGCTCACCGGCGTGCACGCCGTCGCCGTGCTGATCATGCTGGCGATGCTGGTCGTGGCCGGGCTGCGATGGCGCAACGGCGACGAGTACGACACCGACAACCTCCACGCCACCGTGGTCATCGTGCCGTCGGGGCTGGCGCTGGTGGGCGCGATGCGGTTCTCCGTGCCGGCCCTGTTCACCACCGCGCTGCTCGCCGTCGCGGGGGCGGCGGTGTGGTACACCGTGCTGCGGCCGCTGGCGCCGTACGAGGACGACGAGGACGACTTCGACGACCACGACGACCGCGACGACCGCGCGCCGCGCCGCGACGAGCGGGCCCAGCGCCGTGAGGAGTTCGCCGCGCGCCGCGCCGATCGCGCGCTGGCCGGCGAGGACGGTCCTGACGAGCGCCCGATGTTCCGCGACGAGGTGCCGGGGCAGCACGGCATGCCGGAGCCGGTGCCGGCCGCCGACCTGCCGCCGCAGCCGCCGCGCAGGTCGTCGGGGCTCGGCGACCTGGTGGCCGAATATCGTGCGGGCGACCGCGAGGTCGACTACGCCTCCCGCATGGCGCCGCCGCCGCCCGACGACGGCCCCTCCACCGGCTACATCATGAACGGCGCACCGCCCCAGCGCCCCGACTACAACCTGGCGCCACCGGCGCCCGCCACCGGCGCGGTCTTCCCCGGGGCCGACCTGTTCTCGCCCGCCCAGCAGCAGGGCGGCTCGGGCAAGCTCTCGCCGACGATCTACGGCATGCTCACCGTCTTCACGCTCATGGACGGCGCGGGCGAGGCCTTCGACCGGCTGGCCGAGGCCACGGTCGAGGCCGTGCGCAGGGGCGAGCCCGACACGCTCGTCTACGCCTGCCACTCCGTGAAGTCGGCCCCGCTGCAGCGCATCGTCTACGAGCTCTACCGCGACGAGGTGGCCTACCGCGACCACCTGCGCCAGCCGCACGTCGAGCGGTTCGTCAACGACCGTCAGGCGATGGTGCTGGCCACCAACGTGATCGAGCTCGACGTCAACGCCGCCAAGGTGGTGCCGCTGCCCACCGTCATGTTCTGAGCCGTCATGTTCTGAGCCGTCACGTACTGAGCCGTCACGTACTGAGCCGTCACGTACTGAGCGCCGCGCGCAGCCTCGCCTCGTCGACCCGCCAGAAGTCGTGCTGCACGCCGTCGATCAGCGTGACCGGGATCATCTCCCAGTATTTCTCCTTGAGCTCGTCGGAGGAGTCGATGCTGACCTCCTCCCACGGGACGCCGAGCTCGCCCGCGACCCTGGCGATGATCTCGCGCGCGTCGTCACAGAGGTGACAGCCGGGTTTGCCGAGCAAGGTGATGCGGTGCATGACGCAACCGTACCCCTGCTGACTTTGTGCATCGGTTCACAAAGGGATTAACCTGAAAGACGGTCCCATTCCGATCACGCGGTCCCCAAGCCGCCCGTTCCCTGGAGCACCGGCACGTGAAGAGCCCGTCCCAGCCCCGTGACCGCGGCATTCCCGAGGCGACGGTCGCCAGGCTCCCGCTTTACCTCAGGGCGCTGCACGGGATGGCCGAGCGGGGCATCGCCACCGTCAGCTCGGAAGACCTGGCGGGCGCGGCAGGGGTCAACTCCGCCAAGCTCCGCAAGGACCTCTCGCACCTCGGCTCCTACGGCACCCGCGGCGTAGGCTATGAGGTCGAATACCTCGTCTATCAGATCTCCCGTGAGCTCGGTCTGACCCAAGACTGGGCCGTCGCGATCGTCGGAGTCGGCAACCTCGGCCGCGCGCTCGCCAACTACGGCGGTTTCGTCTCCCGGGGCTTCCGGGTCGCGGCGCTCATCGACGCCGACCCCGAAATCGTGGGCGACACCATCGCGGGGTTGAATGTTGAACACATCGACGAACTGGAAGCCGTGATCAAACGGCGTGGAGTCTCGATCGTGGTACTGGCGATACCGGCGGCAGCGGCGCAGCAAGTGTGCGATCGCGTGGTCGCCGTGGGCGTGACCAGCATCCTCAATTTCGCGCCGGTCGTACTCTCGGTGCCGGAAAGCGTCGATGTCCGTAAAGTCGACCTATCAATCGAACTGCAGATTCTCGCGTTCCACGAGCAACGCAAGGCTGGGGGGCCACTCATGGCGGTGGACGGTCAATGAGTGTTCTGGCTGTCGGGCTCAGCCACCGGACCGCACCGGTGGGCCTGCTCGAGCGCGTCTCCGTCACCGGCGACGCCCTCGTCAAGCTCCTGCACGACGTTCAGCACGACCCGTGCGTGGCGGAGGCCATGGTGGTCTCGACCTGCAACAGGGTCGAGGTCTACGTCACGGTCGACCGCTTCCACGCGGCCGTCACGTCGATCAGCGAGCTGCTCGGCGTGCACTCGGGCGTCCCGGTGGACGAGCTCATCCCGCACCTCTACGTCCACTATGAGGAGCGGGCGGTCGAGCACCTGTTCTCCGTGGTGTGCGGCCTCGACTCCATGGTCGTCGGCGAGCAGCAGATACTCGGGCAGGTCCGCCAGGCGCTCAAGCTGGCCCAGCGCCAGGGCACGGTCGGCGCCACGCTCAACGACCTGGTGCAGCAGGCGCTGCGGGTGGGCAAGCGCGCCCACCACGACACCGGCATCGACAAGCACGGCGCCTCCCTCGTCACCGCCGGGCTCGCGCTGGCGGGCGAGCTGCCGGGGCGGCGGGCGCTGGTGATCGGCGCCGGCTCCATGAGCTCGCTGGCCGCCGCGACGCTGTCTCGCGCCGGGGTGACCGACATCGTCGTGGCCAACCGCACGTACGAGCGGGGCGCCAGGCTCGCCGCCACCGTCGGCGGCCGGGCGGTCGGGTTCGCCGCCGTGCCGGACGAGGTGGCCGCGGCCGACATCGTGATCACCTGCACCGGCGCGGGCCGGCACATCATCACGCCGGATATGCTGGGCAAACCGGTGTTCCTGCTGGACCTGGCGCTGCCGCACGACATCGACCCGGCCGTGCGCGGGGTGCCGGGTGTCACGCTGGTCGACCTGGAGACCATCCAGGAGTCCGGCATCGGCTCCCGCGAGGGCGACGCGGTGCCCACCGTGCGCCGTCTGGTGGCCGAGGAACTGCGCGCCTACCTCGACGCCGAGCGGGCCGCCAGGGTCACGCCGACCGTGGTGGCGCTGCGCAGCAAGGCGGCCGGCGTCGTCGAGTCGGAGCTGGGCCGCCTGCTGATGCGGGTGCCCGACCTCGACGAGCGGGCGCGCGACGAGGTCGCCATGACCGTCCAGCGGGTGGTGGACAAACTGCTCCACGAGCCGACTGTGCGTGTCAAGCAGCTCGCCACCTGCCCAGGAGGCGATCATTATGCGGAAGCGCTGCGCGAGTTGTTCAACCTGGATCCGAAGATGCCCGAGGCCGTGAGGGAGGTGGAACTGTGACGAGGCCCGCTCTGCGGCTCGGCACCCGGCGCAGCCTTCTCGCGACCACGCAGTCCCAGATGGTGGCCGACGCCTACACCGCGCGCACCGGAGGGCCCGTCGAGCTGGTCGGCATCACCACGTACGGCGACGTCACCAAGGCTCATCTGGCGCAGCTCGGCGGCACCGGCGTGTTCGTCAGCGCGCTGCGCGACGAGCTGCTCGACGGGGAGATCGACTTCGCCGTCCACTCGCTGAAGGACCTGCCGACCACCCAGGACCCGCGCTTCACGCTGGCCGCGCTGCCGGCCCGCCACGACCACCGCGACGCGCTCGTCGGCCTGCACAAGTTCGCCGACCTCGCGCCCGGCGCCAGGGTCGGCACCGGCTCGCCGCGCCGCGTCGCCATGCTCAGCGCCCTGCGTCCCGACCTCGAATACGTGCCGATCCGCGGCAACGCCGACACGCGCATCGGCAAGGTCACCTCGGGCGAGCTCGACGCGGTCGTGCTCGCCGCCGCCGGGCTCGGCAGGATCGGCAGGGACGCTGAGATCGCGCAGATCTTCGAGACCGACGAGCTGCTGCCGGCCCCGGGCCAGGGCGCGCTGGCCGTGGAGTGCCGCACCGACAGGACCGACATCGTCGAGGCCCTGTCCGTGCTCGACGACCCCGCCACCCGCTCGGCCGTGACCGCCGAACGCGCCGTGCTCAACGCACTCGAAGCCGGATGCTCGGCTCCGGTGGGTGCTTTCGCGTTCGATGACGGGCACACTCTGAACCTGACCGCTGTTGTCGTCTCGATAGACGGCCGCGAAGCGGTCCGCAAGTCCGCCGCCGGCTCTCCTTCGGAGGCAGCGAACCTGGGCCGCCTCCTCGCGGCCGAGATGATCGCCGAAGGGGCCGACAGATTGATGGGGGAGCATTCCCATTGAGCTCCGATAGTCCAACCTCCGGTTTCGTCGCGTTCGTGGGAGCGGGTCCCGGCGATCCCAACCTGCTCACGCTCCGCGCCGCCGAGCTGCTCGGCAAGGCCGACGCGGTGGTGCTCGACGCCGAGACCCAGACCCCGCTGCTGCACCACTGCCGCGAGGGCGTCGAGGTCGCCGAGGGCGACTTCGTGCAGCGCGCCGCGCGCGGCCAGCTCGTGGTGCGCCTGTGCGCGGGCGACCCCATGCTGTTCTCCTCGATCAGCGAGGAGGTCGCGGCCTGCGTCGCCGCGGAGGTGGACTTCGAGATCGTGCCGGGCGTGCCGCCCGCGACCGCCGTGCTCACCTACGCCGGCATCCCGCCGGCGAGCGCCGTGCCCGAGTTCAGGGTCGTCGACGCCGCCCAGGAGCAGGACTGGTCCGTGCACGCCGGCTGCAAGGGCACGCTGGTCATCTACAACGGCGTCGCCGACGCGGTGCCCATCGGCAAGGCGCTGATCTCCGGCGGCAAGCTCGACACCACGCCCGTCGCGGTCAGCAGCGGCGGTACCACCACCGAGCAGTACACCGTGGTGTCCACGCTGGGCCGGCTGCAGGCCGACCTCAAGCACGCCGGGATCACCGAGCCCGCGCTGATCGTGGTCGGCGAGGCCGTCGCGCAGCGCGACAAGCTGTCGTGGTTCGAGACCAAGCCGCTGTTCGGCTGGCGGGTGCTCGTCCCGCGGACGAAGGAGCAGTCGCGCAGCCTGTCCGAGCAGCTCGTGTCCTACGGCGCGGTGCCCGAGGAGGTGCCGACCATCTCGGTCGAGCCGCCGCGCACCCCGCAGCAGATGGACCGCGCGATCAAGGGCCTGGTCACGGGCCGTTACGAATGGGTGGCCTTCACCAGCGCCAACGCCGTCAAGGCGGTCCGCGAGAAGTTCGAGGAGTACGGACTCGACGCCCGCGCCTTCGCCGGCCTCAAGGTCGCGGCGGTGGGTGAGGCGACCTCGCGGGCGCTGATCGAGTTCGGGGTCAAGCCCGACCTGCTGCCGTCCGGCGAGCAGTCGTCGGAGGGGCTGGTGGCCGAGTGGCCGCCGTACGACTCCATGCTCGACCCGATCAACCGGGTGCTGCTGCCCAGGGCCGACATCTCCACCGACACGCTGGTGGCCGGGCTCACCGAGCTGGGCTGGGAGTGCGACGACGTCACCGCCTACCGCACGGTGCGCGCCGCGCCGCCGCCCGCGCCGATCCGCGAGGCCATCAAGGGCGGCGGCTTCGACGCCGTGCTCTTCACCTCGTCCTCGACCGTGCGCAACCTCGTCGGCATCGCCGGCAAGCCCCACAACGTCACCGTGATCGCGGTCATCGGGCCGCAGACGGCCAAGACGGCCGAGGAGTTCGGGCTCCGGGTCGACGTCATGGCCGACAAGCCATCCGCCTCCGCCTTGGCCGCCGCGGTGGCCGAGTTCGGGGCCAAGCAGCGCCAGGCGGCGCTGGCGGCCGGCGACACGCCGCGCCGTCCCTCACAGAACCGCCGTGGCGCGAGGAGGAGAGCCAGATGAGCGCGCAGTTCCCCGTCGCCCGCCCGCGCAGGCTCCGCAACAGCGCGGCGATGCGCCGGATGGTGTCGGGCACCAGGCTCGACCCGGCGGAGCTGATCCTGCCGATGTTCGCCAAGGAGGGCATCTCGGAGCCGCAGCCGGTGGCCTCGATGCCGGGCGTCTACCAGCACACCCGCGACTCGCTGCGCAAGGCCGCCCGCGAGGCCGCCGAGGCCGGTGTGGGCGGCGTCATCCTGTTCGGCATCCCGGCGGTGAAGGACGCGCGCGGCTCGGCCGCCGACGACCCCCACGGCGTGCTTCAGGTGGCGCTGCGTGACGTGGTGTCGGAGGTCGGCGACGCGCTCGTGGTGATGGCCGACACCTGTCTCGACGAGTTCACCGACCACGGCCACTGCGGCATCCTCACGCCGTCGGGCGAGGTCGACAACGACGCCACCCTTGAGCGGTACGCCTCCGTCGCGCTCGCCCAGGTCGAGGCCGGCTCCCAGATGGTGGCGCCGAGCGGCATGATGGACGGCCAGGTGGGCGCCATCAGGAGCGCGCTCGACCTGGCGGGCCACGCCGGCGTGCCGATCCTGTCCTACTCCGTCAAATACGCCTCCGCCTTCTACGGCCCGTTCCGCGACGCCGCCGAGTGCGCGCCGCAGTTCGGCGACCGCAGCACCCACCAGCAGGACCCGGCGGGGCCGCTGGAGGAGGCGCTGCGCGAGGTCAGGCTCGACCTGGCCGAGGGGGCCGACGCCGTCATGGTCAAGCCCGCGGGGGCCTACCTCGACGTCATCGGCCGCGTCCGCGCCGAGGTGGACGTGCCGGTGGCCGCCTACCAGGTCAGCGGCGAATACGCGATGATCGAGGCCGCCGCGGCCAACGGCTGGATCGACCGCGAGCGGACGATCAACGAGTCGCTGGTCGCGATCAAGCGCGCGGGGGCCGACATGATCCTCACGTACTGGGCGACGGAAGTGGCGCGCACGCTCTAACCAAGGGGTTTCCCGTCAACTGCTGGGGCCTGTGGGTTAGAGTTGCATGAAAGTGCTGGTGTGTCCCGCGTGTGATGCAGGCGCAAGTCCCTTGCTGCCCTGCGGGGGAGGCCGCCGACAGCGGCCCGCCCACCACCCGGATCCGGGACCTCCTCAGGCGCTGTGACTCGACGGGAGACACCATGGTGGGGGTACCACTGGCTCGGCGTACCAAAAAGCGGTCCCGGCCGACGCGCATCGAGACCGTGCTCGAATACGCCGCCCTGGGCTGGCCCGTGGTGCCCGGCGCCTTCCCGCTGCGTCAGGGGCCGCGTGCGTGCTCCTGTGACCGGCTCGGCTGTCCCGACCCCGGCGCCCATCCGCTCTCGCCCGCCTGGCACATGCAGGCCACGACCGACGCGGCCCAGCTCACGCGCTGGTGGCAGGCCGAGCCCGAGGCCAATGTGATCCTGCCCACGGGCCGCGTGTTCGACGTCTTCGACGTACCGCTCGCCGCCGGCCTGTCCGCGCTCACCCGCATCGACGCCGCCGGGGCACACCCGGGCCCGGTCGCCGCCAACGGCGACCGGGTCTTGTTTTATGTCGCCACTCGCGGCAACCCCGAGGACGAGGACGAGTGGTGGTCCTGCCACCTCGACTGCGACCCGGCCACCATCGAGGACACGCCGGGGCTGCGCTGGCACTGCCGCGACAGCTACGTCCTCGCGCCGCCCTCGGCGATGCCGGGCGGTCAGTCCGTCTCCTGGCTGCGCCCGCCCGACGGCAGGCCGCTGCCCGACCCGCTGCGCATCCTGGAGTGGCTCGCCGACTGAGCCGCGTGCCCGCTCGGAGAACCGGCCGCACCTGCGGCTAACCTGGGTCGGGTGAGCCGTACACGTAACTCCGAAGACCTGTTCGCCCGCGCCCGCGACGTCGTCCCGGGAGGCGTCAACTCCCCGGTGCGCGCGTTCGGAGCGGTGGGTGGCACCCCGCGCTTCATGGTCTCGGGGCAGGGCCCCTACATCACCGACGCCGACGGCAACCGCTACGTCGACCTCATCTGCTCCTGGGGGCCGATGATCCTGGGCCACCGCCACCCGGCCGTGGTCGAGGCCGTCTCCGGCGCGGTGGCGGGCGGCTTCTCCTACGGCACGGCCACGCCGGGCGAGGTCGAGCTGGCCGAGGAGATCGTGGCGCGCATCGCGCCGGTCCAGAAGGTCCGCCTGGTCAGCTCGGGCACCGAGGCGACGATGAGCGCCGTACGCCTGGCCAGGGGCTTCACCGGCCGGTCCAAGGTGATCAAGTTCGCCGGCTGTTACCACGGCCATGTGGACGCGCTGCTGGCGTCGGCGGGGTCGGGGGTGGCGACGTTCGGGCTGCCCGACACGCCGGGCGTGACGGGGGCGTCGGCGGCCGACACGATCGTGCTGCCGTACAACGACGTCGAGGCCGTCGAGGCGGCGTTCGCGGCGGCCGAGATCGCGTGTGTGATCACCGAGGCGTGCCCGGCGAACATGGGGGTCGTCCCGCCGCGCGACGGCTTCAACGCGCGCCTGCGCGAGCTGTGCACGGCCAACGGCGCGCTGCTCATCGTGGACGAGGTGCTGACCGGCTTCCGCGTCTCACGCGCCGGCTGGTACGGCATCGAGCAGGTCGACGCCGACCTGATGACGTTCGGCAAGGTCATGGGCGGCGGCCTGCCGGCGGCGGCGTTCGGCGGCCGGGCCGGCGTCATGGCTCACCTGGCGCCCGAGGGGCCCGTCTACCAGGCGGGCACGCTGTCGGGTAACCCGCTGGCCTGCGCCGCGGGCCTGGCCACGCTGCGGAGTCTGGACGACGAGGCGTACCGCCGGCTGGACGCCGCGGCCACTCTGGTGGGCGACGCCGCCTCGGAGGCGCTGCGCGTGGCGGGGGTGCCGCACCGGCTGCAGCGGGCGGGCAACCTGTTCTCGATCTTCTTCACCGACGCCGAGGTGACGAACTTCGACGAGGCGCGGGGGCAGAACACCGCCGCGTACACGGCGTTCTTCCACAGCATGCTCGACCAGGGGGTCTACCTGCCGCCTTCGGCGTACGAGGCGTGGTTCCTGTCGGCGTCCCACGACGACGAGGCGCTGGGCCGCGTCACGGAGGCGCTCCCAGCGGCCGCGAAGGCGGCCGCCGCGGTGCTGTGATCGGGGGAGCAGGAGCGAGTGGGGCGGTCCGGGTGGCCGCCCCTCGTCACGCGCGGGCTCAGCGGCTCGGCTTCTGGTAGCGGATGCGCTGGTCGCGGGCCTGCTCGGCGAGCACCTTGAGGTACGAGACGGAGCCGGTCTGCTGCTTCTTCTGCTTCAGGATTCTCATGCAACTATTTTCATCCGCTACACAATGAACCACAAGCGAGACTTTCTACGCTAAACGGTTTAGAGTGGCTTACATGTTGGACCTGAACCGGCTCAAAGCCCTTCACGCCGTCCACGTCTACGGTTCGGTGGGGGCGGCGGCCGAAGCCCTCATGGTCACCCCGTCGGCGGTCAGCCAGCAGATCGCCAAGCTGGAGCGCGAGACCGGCGCCAGGCTCGTGGAGCGCTACGGCCGCGGCGTGCGGCTCACGGACGCGGCGGGGCTGCTCGCCGAGCACGCGGAGCGCATCCTCGCCCTGGTCGAGACCGCGGAGGCCGACTTCGAGGCGCTGCGCGGCGAGGTCGTCGGCCGGCTCAACGTCGGCGCCTTCCCCACCGCCGCCCGCGGCCTCATGCCCCACGCGCTGGTCTCGCTCAAGGGCCGCCACCCCGACCTGTGGGTGCAGCTCAGCGAGCGCGAGCCGGAACGGGTGGCCCGCGAGGTGGCGCGGGGCGAGCTGGACCTCGGCGTCGTCCAGGACTGGCTGACCCGCCCGATGGCGCTGCCCGACGGCCTGTCCAAGGCCACGCTGCTCGACGACGTGGCCGACGTGGCCGTGCCCGCCGGCCATCCGCTGGCCGGCGAGCGCGAGATCGAACTGGCCGCGCTGCACGGCGAGCAGTGGATCAGCGGGTCGCCCGGCACGGTCTGCCACGACTGGCTGGTGTTCACGCTGCGCAGCGCCTCGCTGGAGCCGGTGATCGCGTGCTGGGCCGACGAATACCCGACCCAGCTCGCGCTCGTGGCCGCGGGGCTCGGCTGCGCGATCGTGCCCAGGCTCGGGCGCGACTGCGTGCCGGACAGCGTACGGCTGGTGCCGCTGCTCCCGCGCCAGTCGCGGCGCATCTACGCGATCTGGCGCGCCGACGCCGCCCGCCGTCCCGCGATCAGGGCCATGGTGGACGCGCTGACGGAGACGAGCAAGACCCAGGAGAACGCCTGGGCCGTGCAGTGATCCAGCGGGGGCCGTGTCGCAGCGGGCCCTCGCCTGGGCTTCGCGGACGAGCGGATAGGCTGGGCCCACCATGGCTGAAACCACCGTCGTCCACCTGCTGCGCCACGGTGAGGTGCACAACCCCCAAGGCGTGCTCTACGGCAGGCTGCCCGGCTACCACCTGTCGGAGACGGGCCGGCTCATGGCCGAGACGGTCGCCAAGGCCGTCGGCGGCCGCGACATCGTCGCCCTCTACAGCTCGCCGCTGGAGCGCGCCATCGAGACGGCGACCCCGCTGGCCGACAAGCTGGGCCTGGAGATCGTCCAGGACGAGCGCCTGATCGAGGCGGGCAACCTGCTGGAGGGCCGCATGATCGGGCAGGGCCTCGGCGTGCTGCGCAACCCGCGCAACTACCGCTATTTCTGGAACCCGCTGCGGCCGTCCTGGGGCGAGCCCTACCCGGTCATCGTCAAGCGGATGAAGTCGATCATCGACGACGCCAGGGCGGCGGCGCGGGGCCATGAGGCGGTGCTGGTCAGCCACCAGCTGCCGATCTGGGCCATCCGCTCGGCCGCCGAGGGCCGCAGGCTCTGGCACGACCCGCGCCGCCGCCAGTGCGCGCTGGCCAGCCTCACCACCCTCACCTTCGACGGCGATCGGCTCGTCAGCATCGGCTACAGCGAGCCCGCCGGGTCGCTGCAGACGGGGCCGTCGATCCCCGGGGCCTGATGTCCGGGCCGCACGGGCACCCCGGTAGAGTTGCAAGCTCTACCGGTTGTAGTACAAGGAGATCTTCCTCCGTGCGCGCCAACTCCATCTCCCTCCTTCTCCTGGTCGCGCTGGTCGCGGGCTGCGCCGGCAACCAGGGCGGCCAGCCGCAGGCCGGCGACACCCGTTTCGTCGCGGGGGACGGGAAGATGCAGGTGTTCGAGGCGGGTGAGCGCAAACCCGCGCCGGCCGTCGAAGGCCCGACCCTCGACGGTGCCACCGCGTCCCTGGCCGCGCACAAGGGCAAGGTCGTCGTGCTCAACTTCTGGGCCTCGTGGTGCGGCCCCTGCCGGGCCGAGGCGCCCGTGCTCAAGGAGGTCTGGGCCAAGACCAAGGACTCCGGCGTGCAGTTCCTCGGCGTCGACTTCAAGGACCGCCAGGCCGACGCCAAGGCGTTCGAGCGCACCGAGCAGACCGGCTACCCGCACATCTTCGACCAGCCGGGCAAGGTCGCGCTGGCCTTCCAGGGCACCGTGCCGCCCGCCGCCATCCCGTCCACGCTGGTCATCGACAAGCAGGGCCGCATCGCGGCCAGGGCGCTCGGCGCTGTCAAGTACACCGACCTGATGAACACGGTGACCAAGGTGCGCGATGAGTGACGTCGTCGCCTCGGGCTCGCTGCTGCTGGCCGTGCCGATCGCGGTGCTGGCGGGGGTGGTGTCGTTCCTGTCGCCGTGCGTGCTGCCGCTGGTGCCCGGCTACCTGTCCTACGTGACGGGCATGAGCGCCGACCCCAAGCGGGGGCGGCTGGTGCTCGGCACCGCGCTGTTCGTGGCCGGGTTCGGGCTGGTGTTCGTGCTCGGCGGGGCGCTGTTCGGCGGCATCGGCTCGGTCGTGCTGGGCAACGCCGAGATCATCACGCGGGTGCTCGGCGTGCTCACCATCGTGCTCGGGCTGGCCTTCCTCGGCCTGCTGCCCGGCCTCATGCGCGACGTGCGCATCCACCGCATGCCGGCCGCGGGGCTCGCCGGCGCGCCGCTGCTCGGCGTGGTGTTCGGGCTGGGCTGGACCCCGTGCATCGGGCCCACGCTGGCCGTCGTGCTCACGCTCGGGCTCAACGAGGGCAGCGCGGGGCGTGGCGCGCTGCTGGCCGTCGCCTACGCGCTCGGCCTCGGCCTGCCCTTCATCGGCGCCGCGCTGGCCTACAGCCGCGCGCTGCGCACGTTCCGCGCCGTCCGCAAGCACTCGCGCCTGATCACCCGGGTCGGCGGCGGCATGATGGTGGCCGTCGGCGTGCTGCTCGTGACCGGGCTCTGGGGAGAGATGATCGCGGCCATGCAAGGACTGATCGGCGCATTCGAGCCGGTGATCTGATGAGCGTCAAGGAGCTGGAGAAGGAGCAGGCGCCCGAGCAGGCGTCGTTCGGGCTGGTGGCCTGGCTGCGCTGGGCGTGGCGCACGCTCACCTCGATGCGGACGGCGCTGATCCTGCTCTTCCTGCTCGCGCTCGGCTCGGTGCCCGGCTCGCTGGTGCCGCAGCGCGGCGTCGAGCCCGACAAGGTCGCCAGACTGTACGAGCAGAGCCCCACGCTCGCCGAGTGGTACGACAGGTTCCAGCTCTTCGAGGTCTTCACCTCCACCTGGTTCGCGGCCATCTACCTGCTGCTGTTCACCTCGCTGATCGGCTGCATCATCCCGCGCACCACGGTCTACCTGCGCGAGCTGCGCCGCAAGCCGCCCGCCGCGCCGAAGAACCTGTCCCGCCTGCCGCATCACGCCGCCTTCGAGAGCGACCTGGGCGTCGAGCGGGCCGCGGCCCGGCTGCGCAAGCAGCGCTTCCGCGTGGTCACCGGCGACGGCTGGGTGTCGGCGGAGAAGGGCTACCTGCGCGAGACGGGCAACCTGTTCTTCCACATCGCGCTGGTCGGCATCCTGCTCGCCATCGGCGCGGGATCGCTGTACGGCTACCGCGGCAACGTGCTGGTCGTCGAGGGCGACGGGTTCGCCAACACCGTGGCCGCCTACGACCGGTTCATCCCCGGCAGCAGGGTCTCCGCCGAGTCGCTCGAGCCGTTCAGCTTCCAGCTCACCGACTTCAACGTGGCCTACCAGGTCACCGGTGACAAGCGCGGCCAGGCGCTCGACTACTCCGCGCACCTCAAGGTCAACGAGTCGCCGGCGGCGCCGGCCCGCGACTACGAGCTCAAGGTCAACGAGCCGCTGGAGATCGACGGCACGCAGACCTACCTCATCGGCAACGGCTACGCCCCCGTCTTCAGGGTCACCGACGGCAAGGGCCAGGTGGCGTTCGAAGGGCCCGTGCCCTGCCTGATCGAGGACAAGGCGTCCATGACCTCGGGCTGCGTGGTCAAGGCGCCCGACGCGCAGCCGTCCCAGCTGGGGTTCCTGCTGCGCTTCCTGCCGACCAGCGTGCCGCTGACCGACGGCACCCACGCCTCGGCCTTCCCCGGCGAGCTCAACCCCGAGGTGCAGATACTCGGCGCCTTCTCCGGCGACCTCGGCCTGCGCTCCGGTAAGCCGCAGTCGGTCTACGAGCTGGCAGAGCCCGAGGTGATGCGCAAGCTCAAGCCGGTGCTCATGGGCACCGACGCGCCCAAGCCGCTGGCCGTGGGCCAGTCGGTCGATCTGCCCGGCGGGCTCGGCAAGATCGAGTTCACCGGCGTCAAGCAGTGGATCACGCTGCAGATGGCGTACGACCCAGGGCGCTTCCCCGCGCTGCTGGCCGCCGCCACGGCGGTGGTCGCCATCGCGCTCTCGCTCATGATCCGCCGCCGCCGGGTGTTCGTCCGCGTCGCGCAGGGGCGGGTCGAGGTGGGCGGGCTGACCCGCACAGAGGGCTCCGCGGCGGGCTTCGCCGAGGAGTTCGCCGACATCGTGAAGGTTCTATCAGCAGGAGAGAAAGATGTCCGCTGAGCAACTCGCCGAGCTGAGCGACCTTTTCGTCGTCGCAGCCGTGCTGCTCTACGTCGTCGCCATGCTCGGCTTCGCCATCGAGCTGGCCTTCGGGCGGGCGCGGGGCGGGAAGGCCGCCGAGCGGCGGCAGGCCGAGGCCAGGCAGCCGGTCGCCGTGGGGGCGGGCGCCGCCGGCTCGATCTCCGAGGCCATGGGGAGCGGCGCCGGTTCGATGGCGTCCGAGACCATCGCGGGCGGTGCGGTCTCCGAGACCGTCGAGAGCGACGCCGAGGCGGCCGTTCCCGGCGCTGAGACGTCCGCTGCGGGCGCGACGGCGGGCGCCGCGGCACCCGTACCGGCCTCGCCGGTCGCCGCCCGTGCCGGGACGGTGGCGCTCGTGCTCGCCTGGATCGGGTGGGCCGCCAACTTCGCCGCCATCGTCACCCGCGGCCTGGCCGTCGACCGGTGGCCGTGGGGCAACATGTACGAGTTCGTGGTGGCCATCTGCTTCGCCGCCGTGACCGCGTTCCTCGCCACCCAGGTCCGCCACAACGTGCGCTTCCTGGGCGCGTTCGTCATGGTCACCGCCGCGCTCGGGCTCGGGCTCGCGGTCAAGGTGTTCTACACCGCGGCCGGTCCCGTGGTGCCGGCGCTCGACTCGTACTGGATCGCGATCCACGTCACGGCCGCCATCATCGCGAGCGGCCTGTTCACGCTGGCCGGGGTCTCGGGCGTGCTCTACCTGCTGCGCGGCGACGGGCTGTCGCGCCTGCCCTCGCGCGAGGTGCTGGAGAAGGCGGCGCACCGGGCGATCATCTTCGCCTTCCCGGTGTGGACGTTCGCCGTCATCGCGGGCGCCCTGTGGGCGGACCGGGCGTGGGGCCGCTATTGGGGCTGGGACCCCAAGGAGGTCTGGTCGTTCATCACGTGGGTGGCCTACGCCGCCTACCTGCACGCCAAGGCAACGGCCGGCTGGCGGGGCAGGGCAGCGATGATCGTGCAGCTCGTGGCGTTCGGCTGCCTGCTGTTCAACCTGATCGGGGTCAACATCTTCATCGACGGGCTGCACAGCTACGCCGACGTGGAGTGACCCCAAGCCTTCGGAAGGGGGCTCGCCGATCAGGCCACGTCGTCGCCGCGCATCCGTCGTTCGAGGTCGCGCAGGAACTCGGGGTCGTCGTCGGGCCCCTTCGGCGCGCCCGGGCCGGGGGTGACGGGACGGGCCGCGCGCGGCGCGCGCGGACGGCCGCGCGCCATCCACACCAGCCCGCCGAGCAGCGGGATGAGCACCACGACGAGGATCCAAAGTGCTTTTGGTACGTTCCTAACCTCGTCTTCCGGCGTGGTGACGACGTCGAACAGTGAGAAGAGCCAGAAGGCCAGCAGCGCCAGGCCGATAACAACACCTGCCATGCCCCGAACTGTAAGCCATGTTGAGACGTGATCGTGCTGCCTGATGTCCCATTTCGGGTGACTAGCGGAAGATCCGCGTCGTACCGTGGAAGCCGATGCGGCGGTGTCCACGGGGCTCCGAGGGGCGTTGATGAGAGGTGCGATGGCCTTTTCTCACGACAAGAGTCCCGGCGACCGAGGCCGGCATCGGCGTGGACGATGGTGGCGGCGCGGGTCCTATCTGTTCTCCCGGCGCAGCGAGGCGCCTCCCGACGCCGACCGGTCGATCTGGCGTAACGCCCGCGAGCGGGCCCAGGACAGGCGCGCGCGGCGCAAGGAGCTGAAGGGCGCCGAGCGCGGCCGCGAGGCCCGTGACGGCGGGCCGAGAACCGAGCGGCCGTCCTGGCCGGGCGCCGACGCCCCGCACAGCACGGCCGCCTGGGACGCCTTCGCGGTACGCGAACACGGCGAGCAACTGCCCGCGGCCGTCGTCGTCGATCGCCCCCGCTACACCTGGTACGACTTCGAGCTGCCCGACCAGCCGCTCAGAGCCCGCCCCAACCGCCCCGACCAGCCCTCACTGGGCGACGGCCTGCGGCACTGCGGCGCGCTGGAGAAGATCCTGCACCGCCAGTGGGACTCCAGGTACGGCCCGCCGCCGGCCGAGGTGATCCGCGCGGTCGAGAGCCTGGCCAGACTGCCCGACCGGCTCAAGGAGCTGCTCGCCGAGGGCCTGGAGGGCATCTACGTCGGGCCGGGCGGCGTCCCCGACCTCGACGACATGGGCTACTTACGCGGCGCCCCGCTGCCGTCGGGGCGCGCGACCTGGGACATCTGCGCGGGCGCGTACGGCGACAAGAAGATCGTCGTCGGTGACCGGCCCTCGCCCACTCCCGACGTGATGATGCACGAGGTGGGCCACGCGATCGACGACGTGGACTCCGCGTACGGCGAATGGGTCTCCGACTCGGCGGAGTTCGTCCGGCTCTACGAGGCCGCGTCGCCGCTGCTGACCTCGACCTTCCACCGGCAGGGAGGCGGGCTCGGCCGTAAGGAGTTCTTCGCCGACGCCTTCGCCGCCATCGCCTCCCGCCAGCGTCCCGCCCTCGTGGACATGCTCGGTGGCGACACGCGGATGGCGCTCGACATCATGCTGTTCTTCAACCGGCGCTACGGAATCTAGGTGATCGGCGATGTACGTCATCCGGCTCGCGGACGGGACGTTGCGCGTACCGCAGAGCCTGACCAGTCCTGACGGGCGTCTGATCGGCAACGCGTACGTGGAGGTCCAGCCCGGTGATCCCGACTACGAGCAGTGGCTGCCGGAGTCGCTGACCGAGGAGGAGGCGGAGCTGCGCCGCCGGCGCTGGGAGGAGGAGAACGACGACCTGGAGCGCGAGTTCCTGGCCTTCAAGGCGCGGCAGGAGGACGCCTGAGCACACCGCGGCGAAGGGGCGCCCGCGGGGGTACGGAAAGGCGCCAGCCACGGTCGGCGGTTGGCGCCGCCCCAGTGCTTCCCCGAACGGAAGTGTCGGCAGGAAAGCACGCGAACAGTGGGTTCCGCCAGCGGTGATCCTGGCATGGACCACTTGTGTAGCGGTCCATCATGCAGGATCACCGACTTGACGGAACGTCAGACGCGCGGGGACTCACCTGCTGGCCTGTCGGCCGTGAGAACGTCCTCGCCTCGAAGAAGGGCGTGGACTTCCGACTCGCGGAAGCGCCGGTGCCCTCCGGGGGTGCGGATACTGCTGATGCGGCCTGCCGCTGCCCAGCGTGTAACCGTCTTTGGGTCTACCCGGAAGAGGGCGGCAACCTCTCCTGGGGTCAGCAGACGCTCGCTGCTACTCTCCACCAATCTCTCCCCCTCGCATCCCGCTTCCTGCCAGCGGGCGGACAGGTAACCAGTGTGTCGAGCGAAGCCTGATTTATCCGTGGTTTTCTACAAAGATCACGGGTTGTTATCAGCTGACTGCCCGATTGTTATATGATAGAGCCTCTTTGGGGCTCTCGTGGGTGTTTCTTTACGAAACTCCCTAACTGGGAACAGTAGCAGTGCTCGCGTCCCGTGCGAAGAGCGAGCGCCGCACAGGTCCGAGTAACCTCGAAGCCGTGCATCCCGTTCTCGTTTACACCGCGTCGCGGATCGGCCTGTTTGCCGTGACCTCGCTTGTGCTCTGGCTGCTCGGCCTGACAAACCCGCTCGCGCTGATCATCGCCTCATTCGTGATCAGCGGCATAGCGAGCTACGTGCTGCTGTCGAAGCAGCGCGATGCCATGAGCGAACGCCTCAGCGCAAGGATCGACCGCCCGAAGCCGCAGGACGACTAGGGCAGGGGGAACATGCCAATCCGGGCATGGTACTCCCGTCCGAGTCTCGTTGTGTCGCTACCGACAAGTAGTCCGGCGCTGTGGGCGTAAAACGCCTTCACACCGATGCCGCGCTCCCGCGTGGGATTCCAACTCAGGGCCTTTCCGGTACGCGGATGAATGGCCCCGATCCCCGGCCGTGACACCGCTCCAGGGCCGGCCGAGTCGCGGCCCCGCGGATTGTCCAGCCAGCGCTGGTGCCCGCCCACATAGACGGCGGCGCCGGTCACCGCGACCGAGTACAGCGAATCGCCGCCCGTGGCGTTGACCCAGGTGGGCTTGACGGCCGAGCCCTTCGCGTACGTCTCGAAGCGCGCTGCTGTGTCACATATCCCGCCCTTTGGCCCGCCTGTGGTGACGATCACGAAATAGCGGCCGTCGGGGGAGAAGTCGAGACCCCGTACATACGAGGGAAAGGCGGTGGCGCAGCGGCGCGCGTACGTGTCGGTGCGCCAGGCGGCGACCCGCGCGGCGGGGCGGCTGATGTCGACCAGCCCGACCTGAGGCCGCGCATGGCCGTCGAGCGTGGTGAACGTGCCGTCCACCAGCAACCTGTCGCGGGTGACGGCCAGCGCCTGCACCTTCACCCGCGCCGTCAGCGGGTTGTCCGGCTTGATCGCGAAGCCCGGGTCGGCCGCGCCCGTGGCGGCGTCGAGCCTGGCCAGGGCGGTGCGCGGGCTGACGAAGTCACCGCCCACGTAGAGCTGGGAGCCCTGCCTGGCCAGCGTGCTCACCATGCCGCCGCCGATGCGCGGCTCGAAGCCGGGCACCAGGGCGCCGTCGGCGACCCGCAGCTTCGCCAGGCCGCGGGCGCGCTGGTGGTCGACGCCGTGGAACTCGCCGCCGACGTAGACGGTGCCGCCGTCGCCGGGCGCGAGGCCGTACACGGGGCCCGCCACGCTGGGCGCGAAGTCCCGCAGAATGCGGCCGGTGCGCAGGTCGTACGCGAACAGGTTGTCGCGCGGGAGCACCGTGCTGCGGCCGGCGTCGCTCACTTCGCTGAACGAGCCGCCGACCACGACGGTGCGCCCCACGACCGTGATCGCGTTGACGATGCCGTCGAGCACATGGGGAGTGGTGTCGATCGGGTCGGCCGACACGACGCGCGTCTGCGCGACGGGGGACGAGGTGATGATCGCCGCAAGGGCGACACGGGCAAACATTCGCCAATATCTAGCAGACTTACGGTAATCGAGTTGCTACTTTCCGTTGAATATCCTGATGGCCATAGGGTGTGGGCATGACGCGCGCTCAGTTGGACAAGAGGCCGGACGAGGTCGCCGCGATGTTCGATCGCACCGCCCGGCGTTACGACCTGGTGAATGACGTGATCTCCTTGGGGCAGGTCAGGGCCTGGCGCAAGGCGGTGGCCGCCGCGGTCGACGCCGGCCCCGGTGAGCTGGTGCTCGACCTCGGCGCCGGCACGGGCACGTCGACCGACGCGTTCACCACGCTGGGCGCGCGGGCGATCGCCTCCGACTTCTCGCTCGGCATGCTGAGCACCGGCGTGCGGCGGCACGGCGGCAACGCGCTGTCGGGTCCTGGGGTGCCCTTCATCGCGGGTGACGCGCTGCGGCTGCCGTTCGCCGACGACGCCTTCGACGCGGTGACGATCTCGGTGGCGCTGCGCAACGTGCACGACACCGGGCGGGCGCTGCGCGAGATGCTGCGGGTGACCAGGCCGGGCGGCCGGCTGGTGATCCTCGAGTTCTCCCACGTCACGGTGAGCGGCTTCGACCTGGTCTACCGCGAATATCTGATGCGGCTGCTGCCCAAGGTGGCCAAGGTCTTCGGCTCCAACGACGACTCCTACGAATACCTCGCCGAGTCGATCCGCGACTGGCCCGACCAGCGCACGCTGGCCGGCATGATCCAGGACGCCGGCTGGGAGCGGGTGGCCTGGCGCAACCTCTCCATGGGCATCGTGGCGATGCACCGGGGATTCAAGCCCGCCTGACTCGCCCGTCGCGGCAATCATTTTCGCCGTCGGCTCGCGTCCGGCGAAAACCTCATTTCCGTCCCGGCCGTTTTGCTCGCCTGGGCCGCACCCGTGGATGTTCCCGGTGCGGCCCAGCGGCATTTCCGGCGCGATTAAGGAATGAGATTTCGGCCCTCCAGGAGTGGCGGGCGCTGGGCGAGAGTCTCAGGACGGCATCGCTCACGGGCCGCCCCGGGGCCGCCGGGGGCTTGACTGCTAGCGTGACGATCATGACTGCGCTGCCCCAGGCGACACGCCGTCCCCTTCGATCACAGAACAGCCCCCCGACTGCCACTATGTACACGAAAAGCAGTAGACTGCGGGCCGGTAAGCTTGTGAAGGGGTTCACAAAGGAACGAAGGCGCGCCACCCCGAGGCCTTCGAGCGTGTGTAGGGACAGGACAGTCCAGTGACCGTGCCAACAGCCACCCACCGAGCGCAGGAGCTCGCCGCGAGTGCGCGCAATCATCGAGCGGTGAAGCGGGCGCGATCATGAGCGATGCCGATGTCATCGTCGTCGGCGCCGGCCCCGCCGGCTCCGCCACCGCCTGGTACCTCGCGCAGACCGGTCTCGACGTGCTGCTCCTGGAGAAGACCAGGTTCCCCCGCGAGAAGGTCTGCGGCGACGGCCTGACCCCGCGCGCCGTCAAGCAGCTCCAGAACATGGGCGTCGACATCGACGCGCCCGGCTGGATCAGGAACAAGGGCCTGCGCGTCGTCGGCGGCGGCCTGCGCTTCGAGCTCGACTGGCCGCAGCTTGAGCGCTTCCCCGACTTCGGGCTCGTCCGCACCCGGCAGGACTTCGACCAGATCGTCGCCGCCAACGCGGTCAAGAACGGCGTACGCCTGATGGAGGGCGTCACCGTCACAGGCCCGGTCCTCGACGACCGCAGCGGCCACATCGTCGGCGTCACCACCAAGGACGGCCGCGAGTTCCGCAGCCCGGTGGTCGTCGCCGCCGACGGCAACAGCACCCGCCTGGCCCTCGGCATGGGCCTGCACAAGCGCGAGGACCGCCCGATGGGCGTGGCCGTGCGCACCTACTTCGAGAGCCCGCGCCACGACGACGACTACCTCGAGACCTGGCTGGAGCTCTGGGACGGCGACACGCTGCTGCCCGGCTACGGCTGGGTGTTCGGCGTCGGCGACGGCACCTCCAACGTCGGGCTCGGGCTGCTCAACACCAGCGCCCAGTTCAAGAACATCGACTACCGCGACCTGCTGCGCCGCTGGTGCCGGTCGATGCCGCAGGAGTGGGGCTTCACCGAGGAGAACATGACGGGCCCGATCCGCGGCGCCGCGCTCCCGATGGCGTTCAACCGCCAGCCCCACTACACCCGCGGCCTGATGCTCGTGGGAGACTCGGGCGGGTCGATCAACCCGTTCAACGGCGAGGGCATCGCCTACGCCATGGAGACCGGCGAGATCGCCGCCGAGATCATCGCGAAGGCCCTCAGGGAGACCACCCCCGCCCAGCGGGAGCGGACCCTGCGGACCTATCCTCGGGTGCTGAAGGACGCCTACGGAGGTTACTTCACGCTCGGCAGATGGTTCGTCGAAGCCATCGGCAAGCCCGGTGTGATGAGCTTCGGCACCAGGCACGGGCTGCCTCACCCGAGGCTGATGCGCTTCGCGCTCAAACTCCTTGGTAATCTCACCGACCGGCGAGGCGATGCGTCGGACATGATCATCAACGCACTCTCGAAGGTCGCGCCACCAGCATGAATCTCAGAATCACCAGATCCCGCTGCGCGCCCGCGCGCGCGGCGACTCCAGAGGAGGCGTAGCGATGGACCTTTACGTGCCCATCCTGGTGCTCGCCGTAATCGCGGGGGGCTTCGCGATCTTCTCGGTCGCCATCGCTCCCTTCACCGGTCCCAAGCGCTGGAACCGCGCCAAGCTCGACGCCTACGAATGCGGCATCGAGCCGACGCCCCAGCCGGTCGGCGGCGGGCGGTTCCCGCTCAAGTACATGGTCACGGCGATGCTCTTCATCGTCTTCGACATCGAGATCATCTTCCTATACCCGTGGGCCGTCTCGTTCGCTCCGCAGACGGACGACCTCGGCCGCGTGGCCACCTCGGGACTCGGCCTGTTCGCGCTCGTCGAGATGCTGCTGTTCATCGTCACCGTGCTCGTCGCCTACGCGTACGTGTGGCGCCGCAAGGGTCTGGACTGGGACTGAAAATGGGACTTGAAGAGAAACTCCCCAGCGGGTTCATCCTCAGCACGGTCGAAGCGGCCGCCGGATGGGCGCGTAAGAACTCCGTATGGCCGGCCACGTTCGGTCTCGCCTGTTGCGCCATCGAGCTGATGGCCACCGGTGGCCCCCACTACGACCTGGCGCGCTTCGGTATGGAGCGCGCTTCGGCGTCTCCCCGCCAGGCCGACCTCATGATCGTGGCCGGCCGCGTGTCGCAGAAGATGGCGCCCGTGCTGCGCCAGATCTACGACCAGATGGCCGAGCCGAAGTGGGTCATCTCCATGGGCGTGTGCGCCTCCAGCGGCGGCATGTTCAACAACTACGCCATCGTGCAGGGCGTCGACCACGTCGTGCCGGTCGACATCTACCTGCCCGGCTGCCCGCCGCGGCCCGAGATGCTCATCGACGCCATCGTCAAGCTGCACGACAAGATCCAGAACATGAAGTTCGGCGCTCACCGCGCCAAGCAGATCGAGGAGCTCGAGCTGCAGGCGCTGCGCACGCTGCCGCTGATCGACCAGGGAGCCTCGAAGTGACCTCGCCCGACAACCTCCCCGAGGTCCCGGACGCACAGGTCCCCGAGACGCCGGAGGCGCAGGAGACGCCGATCGCCCGCCGGGGCATGTTCGGCGCCCAGGACTCGGGTGACACCTCCGGCTACGGCGGCCTCGTCGTCCGCCGGCCGCCGCAGATCTCGACGCCGCGCCCGTACGGGAGCTACTTCGACGAGGTCGTCGACACGCTGGCACTCGACGACGCCATCGAGCGCGTGGTCGTCGACCGCGGCGAGCTGACCCTGCACGTCAAGCGGGAGCGGCTGGTCGAGGTCTGCCAGAAGCTGCGCGACGACCCCGCCCTGCGCTTCGAGCTCTCGCTCGGCGTCTCGGGCGTGCACTACCCGCACCTTGAGGGCGAGGAGCTGCACTCGGTCATCCACCTGTGCTCGATCACCCACAACCGGCGGGTGCGGGTGGAGGCCAGCTGCCCCGACAGCGACCCGCACATCCCATCGACGGTCAGCGTTTACCCTGGTCACGACTGGCATGAGCGCGAGACGTACGACTTCTTCGGGATCGTCTTCGACGGTCACCCCGGGCTCACCAGGATCATGATGCCCGACGACTGGGACGGTCACCCCCAGCGCAAGGACTACCCGCTCGGCGGCATCCCGGTCGAATACCGCGGCGCCACCATCCCGTCGCCCGACCAGAGGAGGAGCTACTCATGAGCACCGCTTATGACGAGGCGACCGAGGGCAAGGTCTATTCGGTCAACGGGGCCGACTGGGACCAGGTCGTCTCCGGCGTACGCGAGTCGGAAGAAGAGCGCCTGGTCGTCAACATGGGCCCGCAGCACCCGTCCACGCACGGCGTGCTCCGGCTGGTGCTGACGCTCGACGGCGAGACGGTGACCGAGGCCCGTGGCGTCATCGGCTACCTGCACACCGGCATCGAGAAGAACATGGAATATCGGACGTGGACCCAGGGGACCACGTTCGTGACCCGCATGGACTATCTCTCGCCGATCTTCAACGAGACCGCCTACTGCCTCGGGGTGGAGAAGCTGCTCGGCATCGAGGACCGCATCCCTGACAGGGCGCAGGCGATCCGCGTGATGATGATGGAGCTCAACCGCATCGCCTCGCACCTGGTGGCGATGGGCACGTTCGGCATGGAGCTGGGCGCGACGACGCCGTTCCTCTTCGGGTACCGCGATCGTGAAATGATCATGGACCTGTTCGAGTACATCACCGGCCTGCGCATGAACCACGCCTACATCAGGCCGGGCGGCGTGAGCGTCGACCTGCCGGCCGGCGCGGTCGACAAGGTCGGCGAGTTCCTCAAGGAGATGCCCAAGCGGATCAAGGACATCCGCAAGCTCCTCGACGAGAACCCGGTCTACGTGCGCCGCACCCAGGACGTCGCCTACCTCGACCTGACCGGCTGCATGGCGCTCGGCGTCACCGGCCCGATCCTGCGGGCCGCGGGCCTGCCGTGGGACCTGCGCAAGTCGCAGCCCTACTGCGGCTACGAGACCTACGAGTTCGACGTCGCCACCGAGCGCGGCTGCGACGTCTACTCGCGCTACCTCGTCCGCATGAAGGAGATGGAGGAGTCGCTCAAGATCGTCGAGCAGGCTCTGGATCGCATCGCGGGGCCGCTCAAGGGCGACCCGGTGATGATCGAGGACAAGAAGATCGGCTGGCCCGCGCAGCTGGCGCTCGGCCCCGACGGGTTCGGCAACTCGCCCGACCACATCGCCCACATCATGGGCACCTCGATGGAGGCCCTCATCCACCACTTCAAGCTGGTGACCGAGGGCTTCAGGGTGCCGGCCGGGCAGGCGTACGCCAGCATCGAGTCGCCCAAGGGCGAGCTCGGCGCGCACGTGGTCAGCGACGGCGGCACCAGGCCCTACCGTGTGCACTTCCGCGAGCCGTCCTTCTGCAACCTGCAGAGCTTCCCCGCCATGGCGGAGGGCGGCCAGGTCGCGGACGTGATCGCCGCGGTCGCTTCTATCGACCCCGTCATGGGAGGTGTGGACCGGTGACTTATTCACCGGAAGTCCGTGAGCGTCTGGAGCGGGACGCCAAGGAGATCATCGGGCGCTACCCCAAGACCCGCTCCGCCCTGCTGCCGCTGCTCCACCTCGTGCAGTCCGAAGACGGCTACGTCTCCGACGACGGGCAGGAGTTCTGTGCCGAGATGCTCGGCATCAGCAAGGCCGAGGTCACCGGCGTCGCGACCTTCTACACGATGTACAAGCGCAAGCCGGCCGGCGACTATCACGTCGGCGTGTGCATCAACGCGCTGTGCGCGGTGATGGGCGGCGACGAGATCTGGGAGCAGCTGTCGGAGCACGTCGGCGTCGGTCACGACGAGGCGACTCCCGACGGGAAGATCTCGCTGGAGCGCCTCGAGTGCAACGCGGCCTGCGACTTCGCGCCGGTCATGATGGTCAACTGGGAGTTCTTCGACAACCAGACGCCCGAGTCGGCCAAGCAGCTCGTCGACGACCTGCGCGACGGCAAGGACGTGCGGCCCACGCGCGGCCCCAAGCGGCTGTGCACCTTCAAGGAGGCCTCGCGGGTGCTCGCCGGGCTGCCCGACGACCTCGCGGGCGACGGCCCGTCGGCCGCGGGACCCTCGCTCGAGGGCCTCAAGGTGGCCAAGGCCAAGGGATGGAAGGCCCCCGAAGCATGACGACGACTTTGACACCGGTCCTGACCGCCAATTGGGACCAGCCCAACTCCTTCACCCTCGACGTCTACGGTGCGTACGAGGCGGCGAAGAAGGCGCTCGGCATGGACCCCGACGCCGTCATCCAGGCCGTCAAGGACTCCGGTCTGCGCGGTCGTGGCGGCGCCGGCTTCCCGACCGGCATGAAGTGGGGCTTCATCCCGCAGGGCGACGGCAAGCCGCACTATCTCGTCGTCAACGCCGACGAGTCGGAGCCGGGCACCTGCAAGGACATCCCGCTGATGATGGCCAACCCGCACGCGCTGGTCGAGGGCATCATCATCACCTCCTACGCGATCCGCGCCAACCACGCCTTCATCTACGTGCGCGGTGAGGTGCTGCACGTGATCAGGCGGCTGCACGCGGCCGTGCGGGAGGCGTACGAGAAGGGCTTCCTCGGCACCGACATCTTCGGCTCCGGCTATGACCTGGAGCTGGTCGTGCACAGCGGCGCGGGCGCCTACATCTGCGGCGAGGAGACGGCGCTGCTGGACTCGCTCGAAGGCTACAGAGGTCAACCCCGGCTCAAGCCCCCGTTCCCCGCCGTGGCGGGCCTCTACGCCTCGCCGACTGTGGTGAACAACGTCGAGTCGATCGCGAGTGTTCCCTCGATCATCGCGAACGGCGCCGACTGGTTCGCCGGCATGGGCACCGAGAAGTCCAAGGGCTTCGGCATCTTCTCGCTGAGCGGCCACGTCACCAGGCCGGGCCAGTACGAGGCGCCGCTCGGCATCACGCTGCGCGAGCTGCTCGACATGGCGGGCGGCGTCCGCGAGGGGCACCAGATCAAGTTCTGGACCCCGGGCGGCTCGTCCACGCCGATCTTCACCGACGAGCACCTCGACGTGCCGCTCGACTTCGAGGGGGTCGGCGCCAAGGGCTCCATGCTCGGCACCCGGGCCCTGCAGATCTTCGACGACACCACCTGCGTGGTCCGTACGGTGCTGCGCTGGACCGAGTTCTACGCCCACGAGTCGTGCGGTAAGTGCACGCCGTGCCGCGAGGGCACGTACTGGCTCAAGCAGGTGCTCAAGCGCCTGGAGGCGGGCCAGGGCACCGAGGACGACCTGGCCACGATCACCGACATCGCCGACAACATCCTGGGCCGCTCGTTCTGCGCGCTCGGCGATGGCGCGACCAGCCCGATCCACTCCTCGGTGAAGTACTTCCGCGATGAGTACCTCAAGCACTTCGAGATCGGCGGCTGCCCGTTCGACCCGAAGAAGTCCACTCTCTGGGGTGAGCAGTGACAGTCGTAGAGACCCAGACGAACCTGGTGACCCTGACGATCGACGGGTTCCAGGTCAGTGTTCCCAAGGGCACGTTGATCATCAGGGCCGCCGAGCTGCTGGGCATCCAGATCCCCAGGTTCTGCGACCATCCGCTGCTCGACCCGGCGGCCAACTGCCGTCAGTGCCTGGTCGACATCCCCGACGCGGGCAACGGCCGCGGCTTCCCCAAGCCGCAGCCGTCGTGCGCGATCGAGGTCGCCGAAGGCATGGTGGTGCAGACCCAGCTCACCTCGCCGGTCGCCGAGAAGGCGCAGCGCGCGGCGATGGAGCTGCTGCTGATGAACCACCCGCTCGACTGCCCGGTCTGCGACAAGGGCGGCGAGTGCCCCCTGCAGAACCAGGCCATGTCCAACGGGCAGGGCGAGTCGCGCTTCCAGGAGCAGAAGCGGACCTTCCCCAAGCCGCTGGCGCTGTCCACGCAGGTGCTGCTCGACCGCGAGCGCTGCGTGCAGTGCGCGCGCTGCATCCGCTTCTCCGACCAGATCGCCGGTGACCCGCTCATCGAGTTCTTCGAGCGCGGGGCCAAGGAGCAGGTGCGGGTGGCCGACGGCCAGCCGTTCAACTCCTACTTCTCGGGCAACACCGTGCAGATCTGCCCGGTCGGCGCGCTCACCGGCGCCGCCTACCGGTTCAGGGCCCGCCCGTTCGACCTGGTGTCCACGCCGAGCGCGTGCGAGCACTGCGCCTCCGGCTGCAGCCTGCGCACCGACCACCGGCGCGGCCGGGTGACCCGCCGCCTGGCGGGCAACGACCCGCAGGTCAACGAGGAGTGGAACTGCGACAAGGGCCGCTGGGCGTTCACCTACGCGCAGCAGCCCGACCGGCTCAAGCAGCCGCTGGTCCGCAACGAGGAGGGCGTGCTGGTGCCCACCTCGTGGCCTGAGGCGCTCGAAGTCGCCGCCCGGGGCCTGGCCGCCGCCCGCGGCAAGGCCGGCGTGCTGGTCGGCGGCCGGGTCACGGTCGAGGACGCCTACGCGTACGCGAAGTTCGCCCGGGTCGCGCTCGCCTCCAACGACGTGGACTTCCGCGCCAGGCCGCACTCGGCCGAGGAGGCGCAGTTCCTCGCCCACGCGGTGGCCGGCAGGGGCATCGAGATCAGCTACGCCGACCTCGAGAACGCGCCCCACGTGCTGCTCGTCGGGTTCGAGCCCGAGGAGGAGTCGCCGATCGTCTTCCTGCGCCTGCGCAAGGCGTGGATGAAGAAGGGGCTCAAGGTCTCCTCGATCGCGCCGTTCGCCTCTCCCGGCCTGGCGAAGATGGGCGGCACGCTCATCCGCACCGCGCCGGGCGCCGAGGCCGACGCGATCGGCGACCTGGTCGGCACCCTGGCCGAGGGCACGATCGTGCTGGCCGGTGAGCGCCTGGCCACCGTGCCGGGCGCGCTGTCCGCGCTGGTCCGGCTCGCCGCCGCCTCCGACGCCCGCATCGCCTGGATCCCGCGCAGGGCGGGCGAGCGCGGCGCGGTCGAGGCCGGTGCGCTGCCCAACCTGCTGCCGATCGGCCGCCCGGTGGACGACGAGACCGCCAGGGCCGAGGTCGCCCGGGCCTGGAACGTGGCCTCGCTGCCCGCCACGCCCGGCCGCGACACCTCCGGCATCCTCGCCGCCGCCCGCGACGGCGAGCTCGACGCGCTGGTCGTCGCCGGCGTCGACCCTTACGACCTGGCCGACCCGGCGGCCGCGCTCGACGCTCTTGAGCGCACGCCGTTCATCGTCAGCCTGGAGATCCGCGCCAGCGCCGTCACCGACCGCGCGGACGTGGTCCTGCCCGTCGCCGCCGTCCAGGAGAAGGGCGGCACGTTCGTCAACTGGGAGGGCAGGGGCCGCTCGTTCGACGCGCCGCTCAAGGTGCCGGGCCTGCAGTCCGACATGGCCGTCATCGGCAACCTCGCCGACCGGATGGACGTGCACCTGGGCCTGCCCGACGCCAAGGCCGTCCGGCGCGAGCTGTCCGGGCTCGGCTCCTGGCGCGGCAGCCGGGTCAGCCCGCCCAACGCCCTGACCCGTCCGCAGGAGGTGCCGGAGCAGGGCCAGGCCCTGCTGGCCACCTGGCACCTGCTGCTCGACGAGGGCAGGCTGCAGGACGGCGAGCCGTACCTCGCGGGCACCGCCCGCACCGCCGAAGCACTGGTCTCGGGCCCCACGGCCGCCGAGCTCGGTATCGCCGACGGCGACAAGCTCGTCGTCGGCGACTCCGCCAACGGCTCCGTGACCCTGCCGGTGCGCATCGCCGACCTGCCCGACCGCGTGGTCTGGGTGCCGGCGAACTCCGGCGGCTGCTCGGTCACGCGTGACCTGCGCGCGGTGGCCGGCGACATCGTCACCATCGGGAGCGCCTCATGATCCACGTTCTCGCGGCCGATCCCACCCTCGCCGACTTCGGCAAGGACCCTCTGTGGATCACGATCATCAAGGCCGTGATGCTGTTCGCTTTCCTGATGCTGGGCATCCTGTTCGGCGTCTGGTTCGAGCGCAAGCTGATCTCGCGGATGCAGCACCGCTACGGCCCCAACCGGGCCGGCAAGTTCGGTCTGCTGCAGTCCGTGGCCGACGGTCTGAAGATGGGCCTGAAGGAGGACATCTTCCCGCGGACCGTGGACAAGGTGCTCTACCTGCTGGCGCCGGTCATCATGGTCGTGCCGGCGTTCCTGGCCTTCTCCATCGTGCCGTTCGGGCCGGTGGTCAACCTGTTCGGCGTGCAGACGCCGCTGCAGCTGGTCGACCTGCCGGTGGCGGTGCTGTTCATGCTGGCCATGGGCGCGGTGTCGGTCTACGGCGTG
>NZ_JBFAQA010000046.1:0-73317 GCF_040677005.1 Nonomuraea sp. NPDC049421 | reverse complement strand
AGCGGATGCGCCGCAAGCGGATGCGCCGCAAGCGGATGCGCCGCAAGCGGATGCGCCGCAAGCGGATGCGCCGCAAGCGGATGCGCCGCAAGCGGATGCGCCGCAAGCGGGTGGGCCCCGGCCGGTGGGCCGTGAGTCGGTGGGGCTGAGGATGTTTTCCCCGTGCGCCCGTGGCGTGTCCGTGTGGCGTGGTGGGCGGCGGTAGGGTGCTGCGTGGTTGGAAAGGACGTGCGTGATGCGAGCTGCCGTGATGGGGTCGCCCATCGGCCATTCGCTCTCGCCCCACCTGCACCGGGCCGCCTACCGGGCGATGGGGCTCGACGGGTGGAGCTACGAGGCGTTCGAGTGTGACGAAGCCCGGCTGCCCGGCCTGCTGGCCGAGCTGACCCCCATACGCGGACAGGGCGGCGACGACGGCCGCGCCTGGGCGGGGCTGTCACTCACGATGCCGCTCAAGCGGGCCGTGCTGCCCCTGCTCGACACGGTCTCCGACCTGGCCGTCGAGGTCGGCGGCGCCAACACGGTGGTCTTCCGCGACGGCAGGCGCCACGGCGACAACACCGACGTCTACGGCATCGAGCGGGCCCTGGCCGAGGCGGGGGTGCCCGCGCCGCGCTCGGCGACCGTGCTGGGCGGCGGTGCCACGGCGGCCTCCGCGCTGGCGGCGCTGCGCGGCCTCGGGCTCTACTCCGCGACGCTGCTCGTCCGCGACCCCGCCAGGGCGGGGGAGACGGCCGCGGTGGCCGAGCGGCTGGGCGTGGCGCTGGCGGTGGAGACGTTCGCCAAGCTCGACGCCCGCATCGAGGTCGACCTGGTGATCTCCACGCTGCCGAGTGGCGCCGCCGACGCCTTCGCCGGCCGGCTGGCGCGCGTGCCGGCCCTGTTCGACGTGGTCTACGCGCCCTGGCCGACCGCCGCGGCGACGGCCGTGCGCACCGCGGGCGGCATCGTGGTCGGCGGGTTCGAGATGCTGCTGCACCAGGCGGTACGGCAGGTGCAGCTGATGACCGGCGTGACGGACGTGCCCGTCGAGGCCATGCGCGCAGCGGGCGAGGCTGAGCTACTCCGCCGCTGAACACCCGCGCCATGGGAATGATGCTCGCTGCGGGCGAGGTGAGCTGCTCCGCCGGTGAATGCTCGCGCATGGGAATGAGGCCCGCTGCAGGCGAGGTGAGCTGCTCCGCCGCTGAATCCCCGCGTCGCGGGATGATTCGAGCGGGCTTCGGTGTTGTGGTAATGTAGCTCTCTGATCGGTCCGGCATGCCTTGCTGGACGCGCAAGCGGAGGTCTCCCTCCCACCTGAGTCGCCGCGAGGTGGCCGGGTCCAGGATCACGCCGGACTACTCCGGGGAGCTCGAGGCCACGAAAGCCAAAGAGCTCAGTGGCCCCGCATGCGCGACGTGCGGGGCTTTTCGCGTTCATGTGAGAAGCCCCGATACGACGAGCACGTAGGGATCGCAAACCTAGGAGGCCCCATCAGCACTGAGCCCCGCATCAACGAGCGTATCCGAGTTCCCGAGGTTCGCCTCGTGGGCCCGAACGGCGAGCAGGTAGGCATCGTCTCCATTCATGACGCGCTGAAGCTCGCCCAGGAGGCCGACCTCGACCTCGTCGAGGTCGCGGCCACGGCTCGACCGCCCGTGTGCAAGCTCATGGACTACGGCAAGTTCAAGTACGAGTCCGCGATGAAGGCGCGCGAGGCGCGCAAGAATCAGGCGCACACGATCATCAAGGAGATCAAGCTCCGGCCGAAGATCGACCCGCACGACTACGAGACCAAGAAGGGTCACGTGGTGCGGTTCCTCAAGGCGGGGGACAAGGTCAAAGTCACGATCATGTTCCGCGGACGCGAGCAGTCCCGGCCGGAGCTCGGCTTCCGGCTGCTGCAGCGGCTGGCGGACGACGTCCAGGAGCTCGGCTTCGTGGAGTCCCACGCCAAGCAGGACGGCCGTAACATGATCATGGTGATCGGTCCGCACAAGAAGAAGGCCGAGGCAAAGGCCGAAAAGGCCGCAGCCAAGGCGCAGCGTGGCGGCGAGGAGCCTTCCCCACCGGAAGCGTGACCCGCAGTTGGGGTTAGCCTTACAGCACCCCAGCAGCCACCGGCAGACGAAGACGCCGCGACCGGGCCGGACACGCACCGGCCCGGCCACCGGCACGACCGAAACGAGGAGAGACGGCGACATGCCGAAGATGAAGACGCACAGCGGTGCGAAGAAGCGGTTCCGGCTCACCGGCACCGGCAAGATCAAGCGTCGCCGTGCCAACCGCGCGCACTACAACGAGTGGAAGTCGTCCACGCTGACGCGCCGTCTCAAGAACGAGGTCGTCCTTTCCGACGCCGATTCCAAGAAGATCAAGAAGCTGCTCGCCAAGTAGCGCGAACCCCCGGGGAGAAGAAACATGGCACGCGTGAAGCGGGCGCTCAACGCCAAGAAGAAGCGCAAGGTCGTCCTCGACAGGGCGAGCGGTTACCGTGGCCAGCGGTCGCGGCTCTACCGCAAGGCCAAGGAGCAGATGCTCCACTCGATGACGTACGCCTACCGGGACCGCAAGGACCGCAAGGGCGCGTTCCGTCGTCTGTGGATCCAGCGCATCAACGCCGCGGCCCGGCAGAACGGCATCACCTACAACCGCCTGATCCAGGGTCTGCGCCTGGCCAACATCGAGGTCGACAGGAAGATCCTGGCCGACCTCGCGGTCAACGACAGCCAGACCTTCGCCACGCTCGTCGAGGCCGCCAAGAAGGCGCTCCCGGCGAACGTGAACGCTCCGGCCGCGAGCTGAAGCGCGCTTGATTTGAACGAGGGGCCCACCGATGACGGTGGGCCCTTTGCTGTCTGCACGCACGGGCCGGTGGCTGCAGGCGTCCGTACGACTGGGGGAGACGATGGCCGGGTCCGAGCTGACCAACGTGAGATCGCCGCGGGTCAAGGCCGCGCGGCGGCTCACCAAGCGGGCCTTCCGCGAGCAGGACAGGAAGTTCCTGGCCGAGGGGCCGCAGGCGGTGCGCGAGGCGCTCAAGCTCGACGGCGTGGCCCTGGAGCTGTTCAGCACGGCCGAGGCCGAGCTGCGTCACCCCGAGCTGATCACCGAGGCCACGCTCAAGGGCGTTCCCGTCCACCGGGCGAGCGGCGAGGTCATGTCCGAGCTGTCACAGACCGTGACGCCGCAGGGGCTGGTGGCCGTGTGCCGGCTGGTGCACGTGCCACTGGAGGAGGCGCTGGCGGGCGAGCCGCGGCTGGTGGCGGTGCTGGCGCACGTGCGCGATCCCGGCAACGCGGGGACCGTCATGCGGGCGGCCGACGCGGCGGGGGCGGACGCGGTGGTGTTCACGGACGCGTCGGTCGACCCGTACAACGGCAAGTGCGTACGCGCCAGCGTCGGCAGCCTTTTCCATCTTCCCGTCACGATCGGTGCACCGGTGGGCTCCGCCGTGCGTCAACTGAGGGAGCGGGGCCTGCGCGTGCTGGCGGCCGACGGCGCGGGCAAGCACACGCTCGACGACGTCGATCTCTCCGGACCGACGGCGTGGATCTTCGGGAACGAGGCCTGGGGACTGCCGGAGGAAATACTCACCGAAGCGGATGATGTGGTCAGAGTGCCCATCTACGGACAGGCTGAAAGTCTGAACCTGGCCACCGCCGCGGCGGTATGCCTTTACTCCTCGGCCAGGGCGCAGCGGGTGCCCTAGGCGACGGGAAACCCGCTATTGTCGGCGTTGTAGGCGGAGGAGGCGAGGCGTGCACGGCGCAGACACCGACGGGCGAGTAGTCGCGGCCGCGTGCACGATAGCCATCGACGATCTCCCCGACGGCCTCATCGTGACCGACCGATATGGGCGCGTGCTGGCCGTCAACCGGGCCGCCGCGCGGCTCACGAGCATCCCGGCCGAGCGCGCCGTCGGCCGCCACATGAACGACGTCTACCCGTTCCGCGACCACGACGGGCGCGACTGGTGGAAGGCGCTCGACCCCGAGGGCGGGCTGCGCAACCGCACCCGCGTGCCCGAGCGGCCGCTGCACCTGCCCGGCGGGCAGGAGCTCTACGTCGCGGCCAGGCTCGTCCGCGAGCCGGAGCGCGGCGGCGAGGTCGAGCGGGTCGCGATCACGCTGCGTGACGGCGGCGCCCGCTCCCGGCTGGAGCGCAGCCGCGCCGACCTGGTCTCCACCGTCGCCCACGAGCTGCGCTCGCCGCTGACCAGCGTCAAGGGGTTCACCGCCACGCTGCTGGCCAAGTGGACCCGCTTCACCGAAGAGCAGAAGCTCGTCATGCTCGAGACGGTCAACAACGACGCCGACCGCGTCACCCGGCTCATCACCGAGCTGCTCGACGTCTCCCGCATCGAGTCGGGGCGCCTCGAGGTGCGCCGCCAGGTCGTCGATCTGCCCGCCAGGGCGCGCCGCCTCATCGCGGGCCGGGTCGCGGCCGGCGAGCCGGAGAACCGCTTCCGGCTGATCGCCGACGACGAGCTGCCCGAGATGTGGCTCGACCAGGACAAGATCGACCAGATCCTGGGTAACCTGGTGGAAAACGCGCTGCGCCACGGGCGCGGCACTGTGACGATCGAGATCGAGTCCATCGAATGGGGAGTGGCCGTGTCGGTGCGCGACGAGGGCGAGGGCATCGAGCCCGAGCTGGCTCCGCGCGTCTTCAGGCAGTTCTGGCGGGGCGGCAACAGCCGCCGCCGGGGCGGCACGGGGCTCGGCCTGTTCATCGTCAAGGGCCTGGTCGAGGCGCACGGCGGCACGATCACGGTGCAGCGCGCGCCCGAGGGCGGGGCTGAGTTCCGATTTACCTTGCCCACCGGCACCCCCGACTTCGCCGGCGTCTAGTCGCCGCGTTCGGGCCCGGTGGGCGGGTCCCACTAGACTCTTTTCCGCTCAAGCCCTGGATACGGAGCTCACTCTTGTCTGACTACGATCCCGTCGAGGTGACACCGTTGCATGCCGACGAGGTGTCCCGGATGGAGGCCGACGCCATCGAGGCGATCAAGGCGGCCGGCGACCTCGACGCACTCAAGCAGGCCAGGCTGGCGCACGCGGGTGACCGCTCGCCCATCGCCCTGGCCAACCGCGAGATCGGCGCCCTGCCGCCGGCCGCCCGCGCCGAGGCCGGCAAGCGCGTCGGCGCGGCCCGCAAGGCCATCAACGAGGCGCTCGCCGCCCGCCAGGCCGAGCTGGAGGCCGAACGCGACGCCCGCGTCCTCATCGAGGAGGCCGTCGACGTCACCCTGCCGTGGGACCGCCGGCCGCGCGGCGCCCGCCACCCGCTCACCACGCTGCAGGAGCGCATCGCCGACGCCTTCGTCGCCATGGGCTACGAAGTGGCCGAGGGGCCCGAGCTCGAAGGCGAGTGGTTCAACTTCGACGCCCTCAACATCGCCAAGGACCACCCGGCGCGCTCCGACCACGACACGTTCTTCGTCGGCTCCACCGACTCCGGCATGGTGCTGCGCACGCAGACCTCGCCGGTGCAGATCAGGGCGCTGCTCCAGCGCGAGCTGCCGGTCTACGTCATCTCGCCGGGCAAGACGTTCCGCACCGACGAGCTCGACGCCACCCACACCCCGGTCTTCCACCAGACCGAGGGCCTGGCCGTCGACGAGGGCCTGACCATGGCCCACCTCAAGGGCACGCTCGACCGGTTCGCCGAGGTGATGTTCGGCAAGGGCATCACGACGCGGTTCCGGCCCAACTACTTCCCGTTCACCGAGCCGTCCGCCGAGATGGACCTCAAGTGCTTCGTCTGCCGCGGCGCCTCCGCGGTGCCCGGCAACCCGCCCTGCCGCACCTGCAAGTCGGAGGGCTGGATCGAGTGGGGCGGCTGCGGCATGGTCAACCCGCGCGTGCTCATCGCGTGCGGCGTCGACCCGTCGCGTTACTCCGGGTTCGCCTTCGGCATGGGCATCGAGCGGACGCTGATGTTCCGCCACAACGCCGAGGACATGCGTGACATGGTCGAGGGAGACGTGCGCTTCACGCTCCCGTTCGGAATGGAGATCTGATGAGGGTCCCGCTTTCCTGGCTGCGGGAGTATGTCGATCTCCCGGCGGTCACCGCCCACGAGGTGGCCGACAAGCTCACGGCCGCCGGGCTCAAGCTCGAGTCGATCACCTCGCACGGCCACGACGTCAAGAACGTCGTCGTCGGCGAGGTGCTCGAGGTCGAAGAGCTGACCGGCTTCAAGAAGCCGATCAGGCACTGCAAGGTCGAGGTGGGCGAGGCGACGCCGCGCGAGATCGTCTGCGGTGCCACGAACTTCGCCGCCGGCGACCGGGTGCCCGTCGTGCTGCCCGGCGGCGTGCTGCCCGGCGGGTTCGAGGTCGGGGCGCGCAAGACGTACGGGCGGATGTCCGAGGGCATGATCTGCTCCGAGCGCGAGCTGGGGCTGGGCGACGACCACAGCGGCATCATGGTGCTGCCCGAGGGCACGCCCATCGGCACCGACGTGGTCGAGCTGCTCGGGCTGCGCGACGACGTGATCGAGCTGGAGATCACCCCCGACATCGGCTACGCGCTGTCGATCCGCGGCGTGGCGCGCGAGGCGGCCACGGCGTTCGGGGTGGCCTTCCGCGACCCCGCCGACGTCGAGGTGCCCGCCGAGACCGCGCCGTCGTGGCCGGCCTCCATCGCCGACCCGAGCGCCTGCGACCGGTTCGTGCTGCGCGAGGCGCACGGCTTCGACCCGGAGGCGCAGACGCCGCTGTGGATGCGCGTACGCCTGCACCGGGCCGGCATGCGCCCGGTCTCGCTGGCCGTCGACATCACCAACTACCTGATGCTGGAGCTCGGGCAGCCGCTGCACGCCTTCGACCGCGGCAAGCTCACCGGCGAGATCGTCGTCCGCAGGGCCGCGGCGGGCGAGCGGCTGGAGACGCTCGACCACGTCGTACGCGACCTCGACCCCGACGACATCCTCATCACCGACCAGTCGGGGCCGATCTCCATGGCCGGCACCATGGGCGGCCTGGAGACCGAGATCTCCGGCTCCTCCACCGACATCGTCATCGAGGCCGCCCACTTCTCCGCCACCGGCATCTCCCGCGAGTCCCGGCGGCACGGGCTGGTCTCCGAGGCGTCCAAGCGGTTCGAACGCGGCGTCGACCGTGAGCTGCCGCTCGTCGCCTCGTGGCGGGCCGTGCGGCTGCTGGCCGAGCTGGGCGGCGCCACCGCGCAGCCCGGCGTCACGCACGCCGAGGTCGAGGTGTCGCCGGCGCGCATCGCGATCCCCGCCGACTATCCGGGCCTGGTGGCCGGCGTCCCCTACTCCAAGGAGACCGTGGTCACCCGCCTGCAGCAGGTCGGCTGCGTCGTCACCGACGGCGCCGACCCGGCCGTGCGGCAGGGCGGCGTCGCCCCGACCGGCGTGGTGACCGGCGGCGAGCTGGCCGCCAGACTGGCCGTCACCGGCGACGACATGATCACCGTGACCCCGCCGTCCTGGCGGCCCGACCTGACCGACCCCAACGACCTGGCCGAAGAGGTCATCCGGCTGGAGGGCTACCAGAACCTCCCGTCGGTGCTGCCCTCCGCCCCGGCCGGCGCCGGGCTCACCGAGGGCCAGCGGCTGCGCCGGCGGGTCGGGCGGGCGCTGGCCGAAGGCGGCTACGTCGAGGTGCTCAGCTACCCGTTCATCAGCCCCGACGACTTCGACCGCATGCAGCTGCCCGCCGAGGACGCGCGCCGCCGCGCCGCGCGGCTGGCCAACCCGCTGTCGGAGGACGAGCCGCTGATGCGGACGACGCTGCTGCCGGGGCTGCTGAAGACCCTCGTACGCAACGTCGGGCGCGGCTTCACCGACGTCGCCCTGTTCGAGTCCGGCGCCGTCTACCGGCCCCGCGAGGACGCGTCCGAGGTCGCTCCCGTGCTCGGCGTCGAGCGGCGGCCCACCGCCGACGAGCTGGCCACCATCGAGTCGGCGCTGCCCGACCAGCCGCTGCGGGTCGCGGTCGTGCTGGCCGGCGAGTTCGAGCGGTCCGGCTGGTGGGGCGCCGGGCGGGCGGCCTCGTGGGCCGACGCCGTGCAGGCGGCCCGGCTGGTCGCCGCCGAGGCGCGGCTCGAGCTGTCCATCAGCGCCGACCAGCACGAGCCGTGGCATCCCGGCCGGTGCGCCGCCCTCTACGTGGGCGACACGCTGGTGGGGCACGCCGGTGAGCTGCACCCGCGGGTCATCGAGGCGTACGGGCTGCCGGCCCGCACCGCGGCGATGGAGCTGGAGCTGTCGCGGCTGGAGGCGGCCATGCCGGGGCCTGTCGACACGCCCGCCGTGTCCGCCTACCCGGTGGCCACCCAGGACGTCGCGCTGATCGTGCCCGACTTCACGCCGGTCGCCGACGTCGAGGCGGCGCTGCGCGACGGGGCTGGGGAGCTGCTGGAGTCGATCAGGCTGTTCGACGTCTACGCGGGTGAGCAGGTGGGCGAGGGGAACAAGTCGCTCGCCTACTCGATGCGGTTCCGCGCGGCCGACCGTACGCTGACCGTCGAGGAGACGACGGCGGCCCGCGACGCGGCGGTGGCCATGGCCGCCGACCGGGTGGGCGCCCAGCTCCGCGGCTGACCCGTCTTTCCAGGGGGCCGGTGCGACGCCGCACCGGCCCTTTCGGCATCAGATGCGGTCGATCGCGGCGAGATCGGCGTCAAGGTCGAAGGGGGCCGTCACCTTCAGCCTGTCGCGGTGCACGCCCATACGCGCGTAGGAGCGCATCGCCGGGTCGAGCTCGTAGGCGTAGACGATCGGCTTGCCCGCATCCTCCTCGACCCGCCAGAAGTGCGGGATGCCGGCCTGGGCGTAGAGCTCCGGTTTGCGCTGCCGGTCACGGGTGACGGATTCGGGCGAGACCACCTCGACGGCGAGCAGGACGTCCTGGGCTCGGTAGTAGGTCTCCTTGCCGCTGCGCACCGCCTCCGCCACCACGACGCAGAGGTCCGGCTCGGGCCGCTGGTCCTTGGCGAGGATCACGCTCATCTCGCGGCGAACGCGCACGTCATTCGGTGCGGCGCGCCGGAGCTCGGCTTCGAGCAGCGACACGGCCCGCATGTGGAAGGCGGCTTGGGGACTCACGAAGACCAAGCTTCCATCAATCAACTCTGTGTGCGCGGGCAAATCCGCAATGTGATCGAGATCTTCTGCTGTGAAGCCCTGCGGTGGCGGAAAGACCCAGTCGGGCAGCGGGGAAGGTGTCATCGTTTCGATCACCGCTTCAGCAGTCATGGTTGAACGCTACCAACCTATTGTGATCACGCTAGGTGAAAGTCAAGACACAGTTAAGAGCCTGAGAGGGATGGAGATGGCGGAGCTGCTGGTGTTCGGGGAGCGGGAGGACGCCGAGGAGGTGGCGGAGGCGCTGGGGGAGTGGTTTCCGGAGGTAGGGGTGCCGCGGGTGGTGCGGGAGACCTTGGCGGGGGAGGACGATGCCGAGGACGCTCAGTGGGTGGTCGTGGTCGAAGGGCTCGACGGCGCGGACTCGGGCAAGGTCGATGAGCTGGTCGAGCGGTACGACGGGTGGCGGGAGGCGGGCTGACGGCCTCGGTCGGCCCGCCTCGGTCGGCTCCCTCGGGCGGCCTGCCTCGTCAGCCCGCCTCAGGGTCAGGCGAGGGTGGCGGCTTCGCGGCGGGCCTTCTCCGCCAGGGCGTGTTCGTCGGTCGTGGCGTCGTAGCGGCGGAACTTCGGCAGGGCGGTGGCCAGGCTCAGTACGGCGGCCACGCACAGCACGCCGCCCGCGCCGAGTGAGAAGCGGGTGCCGCCGAGCTGGGCCATCATGCCGGCCCGCGCGTTGCCCAGCATGGGCCCGCTCGCGTACGAGAGGAGCTCGATGCCGGCCAGGCGGCCGCGCAGCTCCGGCGGGATGGTCTGGTTCCACATGGTCATGCGGAAGATGCCGCTGATCATGTCGGCGGCGCCCGCGAACGCGATGCAGACGACGATGAGCCAGATGTTCGGGGCCACGGCGGTCAGCGCCACGGCGACGCCCCACAAGGCGGCGGCCACGATCACGCCGAGGCCGTGGCGGCGTACGCGGGCCGTCCAGCGGCCGGTGAGCGAGGCGATCAGCGCGCCGACCGCGGAGGCCGAGTAGAGCAGCCCGAGCGCCTGTGGTGCCCGCAGCTCCTCGGCGAGGAACGGGAACAGCGCGTTCGCCATCGCGAACACCATGGCGGCCATGTCCACCAGGTACGTGCCCACCAGGTCCTTGCGGCTCATCGCGTACCGCATGCCCTCGACCAGCGACGTGATCGAGGCGGGCGCCGCGTCCTCGGCGGGGGGCAGCGACCTGACCCGCCAGAGCAGGAACATCGACAGCAGGAAGGTGAGCGTGTCGAGGACGTACGCGGAGGTGACGCCCCACGACGCGACCATCAGGCCGCCCAGGGCGGGGGCCACGATGGCGCCGAAGTTCCAGCGCAGGCTCGACAGGACGGCGGCGGCGGCCTGCTGGTCGTGCTTGACGACCTGCTGCATCACCGCCTCCAGGCTGGGGCGCTGGAGCGAGCCGATGCCGGTGGAGACCGCGCCCACGACGTACAGGACCCAGATCTGCGGACTCGGCAGCATCGCGTTGATCATGAGCGCGGCGGAGGTGACCAGCAGGCCCAGCTCGCTCATCACGATGATCTTGCGCCGGTCGAGCGCGTCGGCGATGGCGCCGCCCCAGAGCCCGCACACCACCATCGGCACGAACTCCGCCAGGCTCACCAGGCCCACCGCGAGGTAGGAGTCGGTGAGCTGCTTCATCTGGTACGGCACCGCGACCATCGTGATCAGCGTGCCGAACATGGTGATGACGCCGGACCCGAAGAGCAACCGGTAGTCGCGGGAGTCGCGGAGCGGGCTGAGGTCGAGCGCGAGGTGGCGGAGCAGGCGCTTCATTGCTGATGGCACGAGTGGCAATTGTCCGTGATGGCGGCCGGCACGGGCAAATCAATTTGGACGTGGAGGTGCAGGAGACGACGCGACGATCTCCGGGAGGCTCCCGGAGATCGTCGCGAGGGTGGTCAGGACGGGAGCTTGTCCAGGAAGCCCAGGACGCTGCGGATGCGGCCGTCCTCGGCCAGCTCCAGCGCGTCGAAGCCGGTGGCGACGGGGTCGCCGCCCTCCGGGCCGAGGTGCCAGGTGAAGCGGGCGACGTGGTGATGGCTGTCGTACAGCTCGCCCGGGGTGAAGACGAGGCCGGGGAACATGGACTGCGCGCCCTCGATCACGGCGGCGATGGCGGCGTGTCCTGTGACGTCGGCGAGGGGGTCGGTGTAGGTGCCGTCCTCGGTCCACAGCTCGGCCACGGCCTTGGCGCGGGCCTCGGGGTCGGTCTCGTTCCAGCAGGCGAGGTAGCGGTCGACGAGGGTCATGATCTGTGTCTCCTTGGTGAAGGGTCGGTGCAGGGTCAGCGGCTCTTGCGCAGGCCGGTGAGCTGGAGTTCGGCGAAGCCGGCCACCACGAGGGCCTGGGTGACGGCCCAGACCGCGCCGATCGTGGTGAGGCCGAGTGCGCCGGTGACGACGGCGGCGACGCTGCCCAGGGTCCAGGCGACGTTCAGGGCGATGACGGCCCTGGTGCCGGTGCGGCTGATGTCGCGGCGGGTGGCGAGGACGGCGACTGCGGCGCCGTACGCCAGGAGGAAGGCGCCGATGCCGCGCAGCAGGGCGGCGTCCGGGCCGAGCAGCGCGGCGACGGGGCCGGCGAAGGCGAGGTAGGCCAGCCCGTTGACGCCCGTCACGGCGGCGTCCGCGGCCAGCGCCAGGCGCAGGAACTTCGTACGGTCGGTGGTGATGGGCAGGGCGGTCATGTCGGGCTCCTTCGCGGCGACCACGGTCGTGCTGACACCGGGAACGATGTCAGGACGCGGGTAGGTGCCGCGATTACCCGGTGGGTAAGAGGGAGCCGGGAAGGGCCGCCTGAGCAGGGGGAACGCGGATGGTGTGAAGGCCGTCACACGACGACGGCTCCCCGGAGAACACCGGGGAGCCGTCGCGGGAGCGGGTCAGGCGCCGAGGATCTCGCGGCGCAGGTGGGTCTTGAGGATCTTGCCGCCGGGGTTGCGGGGCAGCTCGCCCGCGCGGAACCAGACGTGCGCCGGGATCTTGAACTTGGCGATGCGGGAGGACAGGAACTCGCGCAGCTCGTCCGGCGTGAGCGAGGCGCCGGGCGCCAGGCGGAGCACGGCGCCGACCTCCTCGCCCAGTTCGTCGTGAGGTACGCCGATCACCGCCGCGTCGTCCACCGCCGGATGCTCGAACAGGGCGGCCTCGACCTCGGCGCAGTAGACGTTCTCGCCGCCCCTGATCACCATGTCCTTGGCGCGGTCCACGATGTAGACGAAGCCGTCCTCGTCGATCTTGGCCAGGTCGCCGGTGTGCAGCCAGCCGCCGACGAACGTCTGCGCGGTCGCCTCCGGCTTGTTCCAGTAGCCGAGGATGACATTGGGGCCGCGTACGCACAGCTCGCCGACCTCGCCGCGGGGCAGCTCGTCGCCCAGGGGGTCGACGACCCGCACGTCCACCACGGGCGAGGGCAGGCCGATGCTGTCGGGCCTGGCGTGGTAGTCGGCGCCGCCGTTGCCGATGGCCAGGGCGCTGGTCTCGGTCATGCCGTAGCCGTTGGAGGGCGCGCGGTCGGGCAGGTTCGTCTTGATGCGCTCCAGCAGCTTGGGCGGTGCGGGGGCGCCGCCGTAGCCGAGGGTGGACAGCGAGGACAGGTCGTACGTGCCGAAGTCGGGGTGCGACATGAGCTGCCAGGCGTTGGTGGGCACGCCGATCATGGCGGTGACCCGCTCGCGCTCGATGAGCTGCAGCGCCTTCTCCGGGTCCCACTTGTACATCAGCACCAGGCCGCCGCCGCTGAACATGGTGGTCGTCATCGCCGAGAAGCAGCCGGTGACGTGGAAGAGCGGCACGGTCAGCAGGGTGATCCTGCGGGTGCCCGCCGCCGTGCCGACGTCCTTGCCGGCCAGGGCGACGGCGCGCATGAGGCCGTAGGCGACGGTCATGGGGGACTGGCCGATGTTGCGGTGGCTGCCGAGCGCGCCCTTGGGGTTGCCGGTGGTGCCGGAGGTGTAGAAGATCGTCGCGGGATCGTCGGGGGCCGGCTCGACCTCGGGGAGGGAGACGTCCGCCGGGATCTCGCCGAGCACGTCGTCGAACGCGCGCGCCCCGTCCGGCGCGTCGCCCCTGGTGACGATCATCGGCACGCCCGTGGAGGCCAGCCTGACCGCGCGCTCGCCGTCCGCGATCAGTACCTTGGCTCCCGAGTCGGTCACGCCGTAGGCCAGCTCGGCCTCCGTCCACCAGGCGTTGAGCGGTACGGCGATGCCCCCGGCGGCCAGCACGGCCGAGAAGGAGATCACCCATTCCGGGTAGTTGCGCATGGCCACGGCCACCCGGTCGCCCTTGCTCACGCCGTAGTCCTCGACCAGCCGGCGGGCGAGGGTGGCGACGCGGCGGAAGTGGTCCTCGAAGGTGATGTGCTCGTCCTCGTAGACGAGGAAGACCTTGTCGCCGTGGAATCTGCTCATCTCCAGCAGGGCCCGGTAGTGCGGCGGGGCGTGCTTCCACGTGCGTACGCCGGTCTCGCCGATCTCCTCCATCTCGAAGAGCTGGCCGGGACCGGTGAGCTGGGCCTGGACCTGGGCGTGCGAAAGAGACATCCGCAGTACTCCCGCAGTGGACGATTGTTCCGGACAATCACAGTACCGACCGGCCGGTACGTGCGCTAGACGCCTGATCTACGCCCGTGCGGCTATGAAAGTTTCATGGCTTTGCCGATAATTTCTGCCCGCCAACTGCTCGTTTGGCCCCGGCCCGACTGCCCGGTTGACCCGCTCGCGCGCATGTCAATACCGTCTGCTGCACGGTCCCATCGGGGCCGAAACTTTCGGAATCGAGTGCCTGCCTCCGGAGGTAGATGCCCGTGCGTTCGTCCTCGCTCCTCAGACCCCTCGCGTTAGTGGGGTTGCTCGCGACCTTCCTCCTACCCACCGTCCCGGCGGAAGCATCGGCGCCGCTGCGTACGCACGCGGCCTCCAAGGGCAAGTTCATCGGTGCGGCGCTCGCCACCAGCCCGCTGTCGAACGAGACCGCCTACCGCAACATCGCGGCCACGGAGTTCAACCAGATCACCGCCGAGAACGCGATGAAGTGGGACGCCACCGAGCCCAGCCAGAACCAGTTCAACTTCTCCGGCGCCGACGCCATCGTCAACTTCGCCACGCAGAACAACCAGCAGGTCCACGGCCACACACTGGTGTGGCACCAGCAGACCCCCGGCTGGGTGCAGGGCCTCGGCGCCAGCGCCATGCGCAGCGCGATCCAGAACCACATCTCGCAGGTCGTCGGCCGCTACGCCGACAACCCGGCCGTGGTCTCGTGGGACGTGGTCAACGAGGTGTTCGAAGAGAACGGCAGCATGCGGAGCTCGTTCTGGTACAACACGCTCGGCCAGAGCTACATCGCCGACGCCTTCAGGGCCGCCCGCGCCGCCGACCCCGACGCCCGGCTGTGCATCAACGACTACAACGTCGAGGGCATCAACGCCAAGAGCACCGCGATGTACAACCTGGTCTCGTCGCTGCGCCAGCAGGGCGTGCCGGTGGACTGCGTCGGCTTCCAGGGCCACCTGGCCATCCAGTACGGCTTCCCGAACGACCTGCAGCAGAACCTGGAGCGCTTCGCCGCGCTCGGCGTCCAGGTGCGCATCACCGAGCTCGACATCCGCATGCAGATGCCGCGCAACTCCTCCAAGGACGCCACCCAGGCCACCTACTACCGCAACGTCATCAACGCCTGCCTGGCGGTCACGGCCTGCGCCGGCGTGACGATCTGGGGCTTCACCGACAAGCACTCGTGGGTGCCGGACACGTTCGGCGGTGAGGGCGCCGCGCTCATCTACGACGAGAACTACCAGCAGAAGCCCTCCTACACCGCCGTGCACGACGCGCTGGCGGCCGGCACGGGCGGCAACGACACCACGCCGCCGACCACGCCGGGCACGCCGACGTCGAGCGACGTCACCTCCAACTCGGCCACGCTGTCCTGGAGCGCCTCGACCGACAGCGGCGGCAGCGGCCTGGCCGGCTACAGCGTCTACCGCGAGCAGGGCGCCACGGACACGCTGCTCGGGCAGAGCGCGACCGCCTCGATCAACCTGACCGGGCTGACGCCGAACACGCAGTACCAGGTCTACGTGCGCGCCCGTGACGGCGCGGGCAACCTGTCCGGCAACTCGCCGGCCGCCACGTTCACGACCTCCGAGGGTCCTGTCGGCGGCGGTGGCTGCACCGCCACGGGCACCGTGCAGACCCAGTGGCAGAACGGCTACGTCGTCCAGCCGGTGACCGTCACCAACACCGGCACCTCGGCCGTCAACGGCTGGACCGTCACCTTCACGCTGCCCTCCGGGCACACGCTGGCCGGCTCGTGGAACGCGTCCCTGACCGTCAGCGGGCAGACCGTCACGGCCAGGAACGCCGGCTACAACGGCAATCTGGCGCCGAACGCCAGCACCACGTTCGGCTTCCAGGTGAACCGTCCGAACGGGAACACGCAGACGCCTTCCGGCTACACCTGCGCCTGATCGGGGATCCCCTGGGGCCTGCCCGACTGCCCGCCCGGCACCGGTAACCGCCCCAGGGGATTCTCTCCCCTTTTGAGAAGAGGGGGTGGCTTTGCCGGAAATGATGGGGATGCATAACGTGCTGTTGGTGCCCGCCCTGCCAGCGGCCCGCTGTTCTCCATCTGCTGAGGAGCCTGCCTGATGCATGACGACCGCACCCTGGTCGAAGCCCGTCTGAAGCGCGTACTGACCGAGCGGATCCGCCCCGCGGTCTATCCCGAGTCGGTGCCGCTGGAGGTGGGCGTGTGGCACGCGCCGGGCGAGCCGGTACCGGTGGCCGAGGGCCTGGCCGCGCCGCGCGAGCCGATCGCGGTCGGCACGCCGTGGGGGCCGCCGTGGGGCACGAGCTGGTTCACTGTGAGCGGCACCGTCCCCATGGAGTGGACGGGCAAGATCGTCGAAGCGGTGCTCGACCTCGGGTTCAACCCGGACAAGACGGGCTTCCAGTGCGAGGGGCTGGTCTACCGGCCCGACGGCACCCCCGTGAAGAGCCTCAACCCCCGCCAGCAGTGGGTCCGCATCGCCGGACCCGCCGAGGGCGGCGAGGAGGTGCGCCTGCACATCGAGGCCGCCTCCAACCCGGTCATCCTCGACTACCACCCCTTCCTGCCGACCCAGCTGGGCGACAAGGAGACGGCCGGCACCGAGCCGCTCTACCGGCTGGCCCGCATGGACCTCGCCGTCTTCGACAAGACGGTGTGGGACCTGGTGATGGACCTGGAGGTGCTCGGCGAGCTGATGCAGGAGCTGCCCGTCGAGGGCGCCCGCCGCTGGGAGATCCTCCGGGCGATCGAGCGTGCGCTGGACGCCGTCGATCTGCAAAACGTGAACGGCACCGCCGCCGCGGCCAGGGCCGAGCTGACCGGTGTCCTGGCCGCGCCGGCCGTGCCGTCGGCGCACCGGATCAGCGCCGTCGGGCACGCCCACATCGACTCGGCGTGGCTGTGGCCGCTGCGCGAGACCGTGCGCAAGGTGGCCCGTACCGCCTCCAACATGACCACGCTGCTGGAGGAGGACCCCGACTTCGTCTTCGCGATGTCGCAGGCCCAGCAGTGGGCCTGGCTGAAGGAGCACCGGCCCGAGGTGTGGGCCAAGGTCGTCAAGGCGGTGGCGACCGGCCGGTTCGTGCCCGCGGGCGGCATGTGGGTGGAGTCCGACACGAACATGCCGGGCTCCGAGGCGATGGCCCGGCAGTTCGTGCACGGCAAGCGGTTCTTCATCGACGAGTTCGGGGTGGACAACGAGGAGGTGTGGCTGCCCGACACGTTCGGGTTCGCGGCCGGCCTGCCGCAGATCATCAAGGCGGCCGGGTCGAAGCGGCTGCTCACCCAGAAGATCTCGTGGAGCCAGACCAACACGTTCCCGCACCACACCTTTCTGTGGGAGGGCATCGACGGGACCAGGATCTTCACCCACTTCCCGCCCATCGACACCTACAACGCCTCCCTGCGCGGCGGCGAGCTGGCGCACGCGGCCCGCAACTTCAAGGACAAGGGCGTGGCCAGGCACTCGCTGGCCCCGACCGGGCACGGCGACGGCGGCGGCGGCACCACCCGCGAGATGGTGGCCAGGGCGGCCCGCGTCCGGGACCTGGAGGGCTCGCCCACCGTGACGTGGGAGACGCCCGCCGAGTTCTTCGACAAGGCCGAGGCCGAGTACCCCAATCCGCCGGTCTGGGTGGGCGAGCTCTATCTGGAGCTGCACCGGGCCACGCTGACCAGCCAGGCCAAGACCAAGCAGGGCAACCGGCGCAGCGAGGCGCTGCTGCGGGAGGCCGAGCTGTGGGCGGCTACGGCGGCTGTACGGGCGGGGGCCGGCTATCCGTACGAGGCGCTCGACCGGCTGTGGAAGACGGTGCTGCTGCACCAGTTCCACGACATCCTGCCCGGCTCGTCGATCGCGTGGGTGCACCGGGAGGCGCGCAGGACGTACGAGCTGGTGACCGAGGAGCTGAACGGCATCATCGGCACCGCGCAGCGCGCGCTGGCGGGCGAGCCGTCCGGCGGCACGCTGGTCTTCAACGGCGCCCCGCACGCCCGCCACGGCGTGCCCGCGGGCGGCGCCGCCCCCGAGAGCCCGGCCGCCGCCGTGCGGGCGGCGCCGCGGCCCGAGGGCGGGTTCGTGCTCGACGACGGGCTGCTCAAGGTCGAGATCGACGGGCGCGGGCTGGTCGTGTCGGCCTACGACCTGCGGGCCGGGCGCGAGACCGTCGCGCCAGGGCGGGCGGCCTGCCTGCCGCAGCTGCACCCGGACTTCCCGAACAAGTGGGACGCCTGGGACGTGGACGAGTTCTACCGCAACACGGTGACCGACCTGACGGCGGCGGACGACGTGCGCCTCGACGGGGTCACGGTCGTGGTCGAGCGCTCGTTCGGGGTCTCGTCGATGGTGCAGCGGCTCACACTCGCCGAGGGGCGGCTGGAGATCGACACCGAGGTCGACTGGCACGAGACCGAGAAGTTCCTCAAGCTGGCCTTCCCCCTCGACGTGCGCGCCGACCGGTACGCCTCCGAGAGCCAGTACGGCCACGCCTTCCGCCCCACCCACACCAACACGAGCTGGGAGGCCGCCAAGTTCGAGGCCTGCAACCACCGCTTCGTGCACCTGGAGGAGCCCGGCTGGGGCGTGGCCATGGTGACCGACTCGACCTACGGCCACGACGTCACCCGCGACGTGGACGAGCACGGCACCACGACCACGCTGCGCGTCTCGCTGCTGCGCGCGCCGCGCTTCCCCGACCCCGAGACCGACCAGGGCGCGCACCGCTTCCGCCACGCGCTCGTGCCGGGCGCGGAGATCGGCGACGCCGTGCGCGAGGGCCACTTCATCAACCAGCCCGAGCGCCGCGTGCCCGGCTCCGCGCCGGTCGAGCCGCTGGTCACGGTGGACGACGACGCCGTGGTGGTGACCGCGGTGAAGCTGGCCGACGACGGCAGCGGCGATGTGGTGGTCCGCTTCCACGAGTCGCGCGGCGGCCGGGTCCGCGCCACGCTGCGTCCCGGCTTCCCCGTCGCGGAGGTCGTCACGACCGACCTGCTGGAGCGGCCGACGGCCGAGCCCGAGCGGCCCGGCGACGGGATCGCCGTGGCGCTGCGCCCGTTCGAGCTGGTCACGCTGCGCATGAAGCGGGCCTGAGCCCGCACCGGCAGAGCCCCGGCGCCGGAGACCGCGCGCCGGGGCCCGGCCGCGTGTGACGCGGGCCCGAGCGCCGGCGGGGGTCAGCCGCTGAGCAGCGTGCCGAGGCGAGGCGCGTAGGTGGCGTGGAAGACGAGGGAGGCCGCACCGATCGCGGCGGCGTCGGCCGCGATCGGTGAGGTCTCCACCCGCACGGCGTGCAGCCGCCTGGCCATCGTCCGCCCCGCCACGGCCGCCGCGATCGCCTCCCGGTAGATGCCGCCGACCTCCCGCAACGCGGGCCCGCCCAGCACGAGCAGGTCGATGTCCAGCATGTTCACCACGCTGACGGCGGCCACGGCGAGGCGGTCGGCCACCCGCTCGATCACCGCGCGCGCCGCCGGCTCGCCGCGCGCCGCGGCCGCGCAGACGTCGGCGTGGTCGGCGCCGCCCGCGGCCACCTCGATCGCGCTCGGGCAGCACACCGCCTCCACGCAGCCCCGGTTGCCGCAGTAGCACGCGGGCCCGTCGGGCTCGACGGTGATGTGCCCGAACTCGCCGGCGTTGAGCGAGCGCCCGCGGTAGATCTGGTTGTCGAGGAACAGCCCGCCGCCGATGCCGGTGCCGAGGTAGAGGTAGGCGAAGCTGGGCGCCGAGCGCGCGATGCCGGCCCACCGCTCGCCGATCGCCGCCGCCGTGGCGTCGTTGTCGACGGTCACCGGGAAGCGGGTGTACTCCTGGAGCAACTCCTTGATCGGCGTGCCGGCCCACGCGGGCAGCCGGGGCGGGCTCACCATCACGCCGTCGCCGTCGAGCGGCCCCGGGCAGGCCAGCCCCACCCCGAGGACCTTGCCGTCCGGCACCCCCGCCTCGCGCAGGATGCGCCTGGCCGCCCGCGCCATCTGCCTGACCACCGCGTCGGGCCTGGCCCGCGGGCGTACGGGCAGGTGCAGCCGGGCGACCGGGCGGCCCGCCAGGTCCGCCAGCACGCACGACAGCGCCTTGGGATCGAAGTGCACGCCGACCGCGTAGCCGGCGCCGGCGTCGACCCGCAGGATGGTGGCCGGCTTGCCGCCGCGCGACGGCGCCGAGCCGTCCTCGACGACCAGGCCCTCCTCCAGCAGCCTGCGTACGATGACCGACACCGTCTGCGCCGTCAGCCCCGTCACGGACGCGACCTGGACGCGGCTGATCCCGTCGGAGGCCTGGATGGCCTCCAGCACCACGGCCCGGTTGTAGCTGCCGACCTTGGGCAGGTTGGTGCCCTGCTGCATGTGAGTCATATCACCACAGAGTGTTGACTTAGTAAATCAAAAAGACTTACGTTCTCCGCAACCCAAAGGAAACAAGGGGAGGCCGTGATGACACGTAGGCTGGCCGGTTCCCTCCTGCTGTTGACAGCGCTGACAGCAGCCGGTTGCGGCGGTGGCGCCGCCGAAGAAGCCTCAGGAACCAAGGAGCTCGAGGTTCTCTACAAGGTCGAGCCCACGTGGCCGCACCTGGAGAAGATGCTCACGGACGCGAAGAAGCAGTACGAATCCAGCCACTCCGGCGTCACGATCAAGCTGACCGGGGTGCAGGGCAACAACGAGGCCTACTACACGAAGCTGGCGCTGCTGAACCGCTCCGCGGACTCGGCGCCCGACATCTACTACCACGACACCTTCCAGGTGAACGCCGACGTCGCCGCGGGCAAGCTGGCCCCGCTCGACGAATACCTCACGAAGTGGCCCGACTGGAGCTCCCAGTTCCCCGACTCGGTCAAGGAGGCCGCGAAGGGCGCCGACGGCAAGATCTACGGCGTGCCGATCAGCACCGACACGCGCGGCCTCTGGTACCACAAGGACGTCTTCGCCAAGGCGGGCCTGCCCGTGCCGTGGGAGCCGAAGACCTGGAACGACGTGCTGACCGCGGCCCGCACGATCAAGCAGAAGGTGCCGGACGCCGTCCCCTTCAGCATGTACTCCACGAAGATCCACGGCGAGGCGTCCACCATGCAGGGCTTCGAGATGCTCCTGTACGGCACCCCCGGCGGCACCCTGTACGACAGTGCCCAGCAGAAGTGGGTGAGCGGCGGCAAGAACTTCACCGACGCGCTGACCTTCATCAACACGATCTACCGCGAGGAGCTCGGCCCCAAGCAGGCCGACGCCCACAACGCCAAGCTCGCCGACAAGGTCAACCACGAGTGGTTCCCGTCCGGCAAGATCGGCATCTCCCTCGACGGCGCCTGGACGCCGTCGGCCTGGAAGGAGACCAGCACCAAGCCGTGGCCCGCCTGGCAGGAGAAGATCGGCTGGACGGCCATGCCGACGCAGAACGGCGAGGAGCCCGGCGCGGTCAGCATGTCGGGCGGCTGGGTCATGGCGATGAGCTCCTACACCAAGCTCAAGCAGGAGGCGTTCGACTTCATCACCGTGGCCATGAACAAGGAGAACGCGATGACGTACTCCGTGAGCACCGGTGACCTGGCCGTGCGCAAGGACGTCGCGGCCGACCCGAAGTACACCGCCGACAACCCGTCGGTGAAGTTCTTCACCGAGCTCGCCGAGGTGACGCACTACCGGCCCGCCTACGAGGCGTACCCGAAGGTGTCGGCGCAGATCCAGGAGGCCATGGAGGCCGTCACCACCGGCTCGCAGACGCCTGAGGAGGCCGCCGCGGCCTACGCCAAGGCGCTGCCCGGCGCGGTCGGAGGCCCGGACAAGGTCGTCGCCGAATGACGGTCGCCACGGCGCCGTCCCCGCACGTGACGGGCACGCCCGCGGGCGGCCCGTCACGGCGGCGGGTCATGCGCTGGCTGCTGCCCCTGGGCCCGGCGCTGGTGCTGCTGGCGCTGTTCCTCGCGGGGCCCATCCTGTGGAGTGTCTACATCGCGTTCACCAACGAGACCCTGACCGGCTCGGCCTCGGTGAACTCCCAGTTCGTCGGGGTGGACAACTTCGTCAAGCTCTTCGACGACCCGAACTTCATCAACTCGTTCCTGCTCACGTTCGTCTTCGTGATCGGCTCGGCCGTCATCGGCCAGAACACGCTGGGCCTGATCATCGCGCTGCTGATGCGCGGGCGCGGCAGGGTGACGCGCAGCGCGGTCAACGGCGTGGTCATCGCGGCCTGGGTGATGCCCGAGATCGTGGCGGCGGCCTGCTGGTTCTCCTTCCTCGCCGAGGAGGGCACGCTCAACGCCGTGCTCGGCATCTCGCAGGAGTGGCTCTACACCGCGCCGATGCTCGCGGTGATCCTGGCCAACGTCTGGCGCGGCACCGCGTTCTCGATGCTGGTCTACTCGGCGGCGCTGTCGGAGGTGCCGAAGGACCTCGTGGAGGCGGCGGCGGTGGACGGCGCGGGCCCCGGCAAGCGGCTGCTGCACATCACGCTGCCGCTGATCCGGCGCTCGATCATGTCGAACCTGATGCTGATCACGCTGCAGACGCTGGCGAGCTTCGGGCTCATCTACGCCCTGACCGGCGGCGGTCCTGGCACGGCCAGCCAGACGACCCCGCTCTACATGTACGAGCAGGCGTTCCGCTACTTCGAGATCGGCTACGGCTCGGCCATCGCGCTGGTCATGCTGGTCATCGGAGCCCTGTTCTCGCTGATCTACCTGCGTCTGATCAAGGTGGAGGACGCATGACCAGACTCGCCGCGAGGGGCGCGGCCACGCTGTCGCTGCTGGTGATCGCGCTGGCGTTCCTGGGGCCCTTCATCTGGGTGCTCATCGCCTCGGTGCAGCCGGAGGCGACGCTGGCCGCCGCGCCGACCCTGACCTTCTCCCTCGCCAACTTCAAGGCCGTGCTGACCTGGGAGACGATCGTGCTCCCGCTGATCAACTCGGTCGTCATCTCGGGCTCGACGGCGCTGTTGACGGTGGTGGTGGCCGGGCTCGCGGCCTATCCGCTCTCGCGCTACCAGCTGCGCTACCGCCGCCACTTCATGCTGACGCTGCTGTTCACCACGGGCCTGCCGATGACGGCGATCCTGGTGCCGGTCTACGCGATGTTCTTCCGGTTCAACCTGTACGGCTCGGTGCCGGCGATGGTGCTGTTCCTGACGGCCAGCTCGCTGCCGTTCTCCATCTGGATGATGAAGAACTTCATGGACGGCGTGCCGGTCAGCCTGGAGGAGGCCGCCTGGGTGGACGGCGCCGGGTGGGTGCAGTCGCTGCGCGCCGTGGTGGGGCCGCTGATGGCGCCGGGTATCGCGGTGGTGGCGATCTTCGTGTTCGTCGGGCAGTGGGGCAACTTCTTCGCCCCGTTCGTGCTGCTGGACGCGCCGGAGAAGCAGCCGGCCGCGGTGACCATCTACACCTTCTTCTCGCAGTACGGGCAGGTCGCCTACGGGCAGCTGGCCGCGTTCTCGATCCTCTACACGGCGCCCGCGGTGATCCTCTACGTGGCGGTCAACAAGTACCTCGCGGGGTCGTTCAACCTCGGCGGCGCGACGAAGGGGTAGCTGGCGGATTCACGACAAGTCAGGATGTGGCCACCTCCATTTCATAGACACCGCAGTTCGGGACCACTAGAAATCCGGTATTCGTGCTTACCGATTCTCTGGAGGTCGTCCCATGCTGCGTGGCTTAAGCCGGTTGAGGTGGGGGTCGGCGCTCGCGCTCCCCACGGTCATGGCGGCCGCGCTGCTCGCGGCGCCCGCCGCGTACGCCGAAAGCGCCGGGCCCTTCACGGCCGCGGCGGCGAGCGGCGAGATCACCCTGATCACCGGAGACCGGGTGCAGGTGCGCGACGTGGACGGCGATCACCACGCCGTCACCGTCACGCCCGCGCCGCGCGCCGACGGCTCCGTGCCCACCTTCCAGGTGATGGAGACCGAGCGCGGCGTCACCGTCATCCCCGACGACGTCGCGAGCCTGGTGCCGGGCCGGCTCGACCCCGCGCTGTTCGACGTGACGGCGCTGGCCGAGCAGGACTTCGGCGCCGCCATCCCGCTCATCCTCACCTACGGCGCGAACGCTCCCAAGGCCGCTGTGCCCGCCGCCCGGCAGGAGCGCACGCTGGAGAGCATCGGCGGCGCCGGTGTGACGGTCGCCGTGTCCGACGCCCCCGCCTTCGGCGCCCAGCTCGCCGCGCTGGCCGCCCCGTCCCCGCAGGCCCGCGCGACGGGCGCGCTGGCCGGCGTCGAGAAGATCTGGCTCGACCGCAAGGTCAAGCCCACGCTGACCGAGAGCGTGCCGCAGATCGGCGCCCCCGCCGCGTGGGCCGCCGGGCACGACGGCGCCGGCACCACCGTGGCCGTGCTCGACACCGGCGTCGACGCCACCCACCCCGACCTCACCGGCAAGGTGGCCGGGCAGCGCGACTTCACCGGCGAGAACGCCACCGGCGACCCCCACGGCCACGGCACCCACGTCGCGGACACGATCGCCGGCGCGGGCGTGGACGGCGGCAAGGGCGTCGCGCCGGGCGCGCGGCTGCTCAACGGCCGCGTCCTGGCCGCCGACGGCTACGGCCAGCTGTCCTGGATCATCGACGGCATGGAGTGGGCGGCCGGCGAGCAGCACGCCCAGATCGTCAACATGAGCCTCGGCAGCCCAGAGGCGGGCGGCCCGCTCACCGAGGCGCTGTCCACGCTGACGCAGGAGTACGGCACCCTGTTCGTGGTCGCGGCCGGCAACGACGGCTGCGAGTCCTGCGTCGGCTCGCCCGGCGACGCCCCCGAGGCGCTGACCGTCGGCGCCGTGGACAAGCAGGACAAGCTGGCCCCCTTCTCCAGCCGCGGCCCGATCACCGCCACCCAGGCGGTCAAGCCCGAGGTGACCGCGCCCGGCGTGGACATCATCGCCGCCAAGACCGGCGGCGGGCTGGTCTCCATGTCCGGCACCTCGATGGCCACCCCGCACGTCGCGGGCGCCGCCGCGCTGCTGCGCCAGGCCCGTCCCGGCCTCACCGGCGGCGAGCTGAAGGCGCTGCTCACGGCCACCGCCAAGCCGGGCCAGGACATCCCCGTGGACGCCCAGGGCCTGGGCCGCATCGACGTGGCCGCCGCGCTGCAGAGCACGGTCGTCGCCTCGACCGGCACGCTCGACTTCGGCAGGAACGACGAGGGCGCGGCCAAGACGCTCACGATCGGCTACCGCAACCTCGGCGACCAGCCCGCCGACCTCGACCTGAGCGCCGGTGACGCGTTCACCGTCGAACCCGCCAGGCTCACCGTCCCCGCGGGCGGCACCGCGGAGGCCAAGGTCACGCTCAAGGCCGACCGGCCGGGCGTGCTGCGCCAGGAGCTCGTCGCGGGCGGCGCCCGCACGCTGCTGACCGGCAGCGTCGAGGAGGAGAAGGTCGAGCTGCGGGTACGCGGCATAGCCAGGGACGGCAGGACGGCCCGCGGCGGCTTCACCGTGCTCAACCTGGACGAGGGCACCCTCGTCGGCCGTGTGCTGCCCGGTGACCCCGCCCAGCCCTGCACCGACGCCAAGTACGGCTCGGGCACCTGCCTGCTGGTCAAGCCCGGCACCTACTCCGTGCTCGGCCACATCTTCACCATGCCCGCCACGCAGGACAGCACCGCCACCGGCGACCCGCTCAACGAGAGCCTGGTAGGCGACCCGGAAATGAAGATCACCAAGGACACCGAGGTCGTCCTGGACGCCCGCAAGGCCGTCGAGGTCAAGGTCGAGACCCCCGACCACGAGACCAAGCGCAACACCGGCGCCGCCGCCGCGATCAAGTGGTACCGGGCCGGCGAGCAGGGCACCGCGCTGCGCGGCGGCACCACGATCACGCCGGGCTCGCAGATCGAGGAACGCCTGTTCATCCAGCCGACCAGGAAGGTCACCAAGGGCACGTTCGTCGTCGCCACCCGCTGGCGGCTCACCGCGCCCGAGATCGCCTTCTCCACACTCGGGCTGAAGCTCGACCCCCAGTACGTCGACCCCGTCCAGTTCAGCGACTACGCCACCGAGTACCCCCGGCTCGACGGCACCCGGCTGCTCCTCGCCGTGGACGCCGGGCGCGGCACCCCCGCCGAGATCAAGGCCCGCGACCTGCGGGGCAAGCTCGCCGTCATCCGCCGCACCGACGGCGTGCCGGTCTCCACGCAGGCCAACGCCGCCGCCGCGGCCGGCGCCGCGATGGTCGCCGTCTACAGCGACCGGCCCGGCCCCGACGCCACCACCGGCGGCAACGGCGTCAAGCTGGCCGTCCCGACCGTGCGGCTCACCCACGAGGAGGGGACGAAGCTCGTCCAGCGGGCGCGCTACCTGCCCGTGCTGATCGTCGCCAAGGGCATCGTGGCCAGCCCGTACGTGTACGACCTGTACCTGCGCGAGAAGGGGCGGGTGCCGGACAAGCTCACGTACAGGGTGAGGTCGAAGTCGCTGGCGAAGATCGAGACCGGCTACCACAGCCAGCTCGCCGACGACGTGACCGTCAACGAGGCGCGCTTCGTCTTCGAGCCCTGGGACACCTCGTCCATCTCGACGAACCACCCCATGGCGAAGACGCCGCGCACCCGTACCGAGTACGTCACCCCGGACCCCGAGGTGGTGTGGACCTCGTCGGCGATCACGCCGGAGCGGGCGTACAACAACCTGTGGCCGCACCCCGACACGCCGCGGATCTCGCTGTCGTCGCCGGAGTTCCGGGCGTACAAGGCGGGGGAGCGGGTCAGCCGCACCGCGTTCAAGCAGCCGCTGCTGCCCGGCTTCAACCCGCGCAACCCGACGCGCAGGGAGGGCGACAAGCTGTTCCTGTCGCCGCAGGGCTTCGTGGACGCCCAGGGCAACTTCGGCGACGCGTACACCAGCGACTTCGAGCACGGGCTCAAGACCGACTTCCGGCTCTACCAGGGCGACGAGCTGCTGTGGCAGACCAACTACCTGCCCTCGGGGTCGGGGACGCTGCCCGCCGAGAAGGGGACGTACCGGATCGCGTACGACGTCGCCAACGAGGCCGAGTGGGCGAAGCTGGCCGTCCGCACGCGCGGCGAGTGGACGTTCGGCTCCGAGCACGCCGCCGAGCCGACCGTGGTGCCGCTGCTGCTGGCCTCCTTCGACGCGCCGGTCGACCTGAAGAACCGGGCCGGGGCCCGCAAGCTCGGGCTCACCCTGCGCCACCAGGAGGGCGCCGAGCGGAGCGCGATCAAGGACGTGTCGCTGGAGGTGTCGTACGACGACGGCGCCACCTGGAAGAGCGCCCGGCTGCGCGCCAAGGGCGAGGGCCGCTATGAGACGTCGCTCACCCAGTCGCGGTCCGGGTTCGTCTCGCTGCGGCTGCGGGCCTCCGACGTCAAGGGCAACGCGGTGGCCCAGGAGGTGATCCGCGCCTACGCCCTGCGCTGATCTGTTGAAGGGGGAGCGCCTGACGGGTGCTCCCGGCTGAGGGGGAGCGCCGCACCGGCGCTCCCCCTTTCGTCATGCCCGGCTCTTCCCGATGACCTCCTCCGTCGTCAGCGGCGACTTCGGGTGCCACGTCAGGCACATCGGGACGCGCGTCTTGGTGAACGCGCTCTCCTCGGACGCCACATAGAACTGGCCCGCGCCGAGCCGCGAGATGTCCGGCACGTCGCCACCCTTCTGCCTGGCCATCTCCTTGGCCGCCGTGATCTGGATCGGGGCGTTCAGCAGGCCGAAGAACTGCGTGGCCGCGTTGCCCGGGATCTGGTTGTGCAGGCCCTTCGGCGCCTGGGTGGCGAAGACCAGGCCGAGGCCGTACTTGCGGGCCTGCGAGGCCAGCAGCACCGTGCTGCGGGTGGAGGCCGCGGTGCCCGTCGCCGGGGCGAACGTCTGCGCCTCGTCCGTCACCAGCAGCGCGCCCAGCGGCCGGTCCTGCGCCGGGTGCCGCTTGAACCAGACGAACAGCTCCATCTGCAGCTGGCTCACGAAGCTCTGGCGCTGCTCCAGCGACGGCAGGCCGACCAGGCTGATCACCGACACCCTGGCCCGCTTCCCCGCGGGCGGCGTGATCAGCAGGCCGGGGTCCACCGGCGTGCCCGTCCCGCCGAACAGCGGGTCGTTGTCCATCGCGGCGGTCAGCGACTGGGCCAGCTCGGCGGCGATGCGCTGGGCGCCGGCCAGCTCGCTCACGCCGCCGGGCAGGTCCGACAGCAGCGCGGTCAGGCCCTTGAGGCTGGTCGCACCCCGGCGGCCGTAGTACGCGAGCGCCTTGCGCAGCACCGCCTGGCCGCGCTGCGCCTTCTCCGTACGGGCGTCCAGCCTGATGCGCGGCACGATGAACGACACCGCCGCCTCCACCGCCTCCGCGAACTCGTCGGGGTCGTTCGCGAGGCTCGTGAAGTCGGGCAGCGGCTGGAAGGCCAGCGGGCGGCCGCCCGCGCGGCCCGGCGTCCACACCACGACGTCGGTGTTCTCCAGGTACTCCCGCGCCCGCTCCCGGTCACCCGCCTCCCACCCCGGCGGCTCCTGCGGCCAGGGGTCGCCCAGCCTGGCCAGGTCGTTGTTCGGGTCGATCACGATGGCGGACACGCCGCGCAGCGCACACTCCTCGACCAGCCGCCGGATGAGCACGGTCTTGCCGGACCCGGACCCGGCGAAGATCGCCACATGCTTCCTGAGCGCCTCCAGCGCGACACTGACGTCCACCCCATCGGAGACCCGCCGCCCGACCACCAAGGACAGCGCATCACTTGCGCCCCCCTGCCGCGCGCCCACGGGCTGCGTGGGGGTGGGGGGCTGCGCGGGCACGGGACCTCTCGAGGACGTGGGAACGGTCCAGGGGCCGGTCAGGGCCTCGGTGAGGAAGGGGATCGCTTTCGTGGGGCGGCGGGAGGTGAGCCAAGCTCGTAGGTTCGGGGGGTTCTCCGACAGCAGAGTCTTCAAGGCAGCCAGAGCCCGCAGGTCGTCGTCGGCCCAGCTCAGGGTGCGGCCGCCGGCGCGTTCGAAGGCGGCGATCGCGGCCTGGGTGGCCCCGCCCTTCGACCAGGGCGTGTTGCGGAGCAGGAACAGGTGGCGTTTCGGGACGTCGGCGTCGAGGCCGGCGGCCACGCACGCCTTGCGCACCCGGTTGAGCGCCGCGTTGCCGTGCCCGGCGGTGACGGCGCGGAAGGCCCAGTGGACCTCGTCCTCCCTGGCCTCGTCCAGCGTGCGGCGCAGCCTGGCGTGCAGGGGCGGCTTCTGGCTGGGCGGCGGGTCCACGCTGAACGGCGTCCCGGCCTCGCCCCGCTCGGCGATCCAGGCCGACAGTCCGGCCGCGAGCAGCGGGGGCAGGGCGGTGTCCTCGCTCGCCTGGTCGATCACCGGGGCGGGCCCGGCGTCGCGCAGCTCGGCGAAGCGGGCGTCGATCGCGGCCAGGGCGCCGGAGGAGGGCGGCGCGGGCACGGGCGCCGGCTCAGGCCGGTCGGTGGTGAAGCCGGTGAGCTCCCTGACCTCGCCGTCCTGGACGCAGGCCCGTACGTGCTGGTCGATGCGGATGAGGAGCTGGCGCGGCGTGAAGCCGGGAGCCTGCTCGAACGCCTCGGGACGCACCGGCCACGTCGGGTGGGGCGGCTTGACGCCGGCCTCGCCGTACTGCACCTCGAACCGCCGCGCGACGAGGGTCCGCGCGGTGTCGGCGTCGGGGATGGTCATGAGCTGGACGGCGTGACGGAACCGGTCGCGTACGGTGTCCACGGCCACGTTCTCGATGAGCGCCCAGGTGGCGGGGATGCAGGTGACCACGGTGAGCGTCCGCCGGGTGACCTCGCGCAACGCCATGAGCCCGCCCGCGATGCGCTCGATCAGCAGCGCCTCGCCCGGGTCGAGCCCGCCGCTCTGGGTCGCCGTGGAGGACTGCGCGACCAGCGGGTCGATCTGGTCCACCGCGATGACCGTCGGACCGGTGAGCGCGAGCAGGCGGGAGACGTCCCTGACGATCTCCTGCGGCGTCCTGCCGACCTGGCGGATGCCCCACCGCGCCCGCTCGCCCGGCTCGCCCTCGGGAGCCGACGACAGGAACGCCTCGCCCAGGTCCTGCAGCGCGAGGTCCTCGCCGGCCAGCAGCACCAGGGCACGCGCCGCGTCCTGGCAGTCCTTGCCGACCTGCGGGTGCGACTGGCGCAGCCGGGTGATGAACGTGTCGAGCTCCTCCCTGGTGATGCGCCGCTTGCCGGTGACGGCGCGGCGCGTCATGCGGGAGACGCCCACCTGGACGGCCAGCCGGTCGAGGAACACCGCGAGCTGCACCTGCCCGTCCTCGCGCGGCCGGAAGAGGCTGTCCAGGATCGACACCACGGTGCTCTCCCAGAAGCCCTTGGCGTCGAGCAGGCTCACCAGCACGAAGTAGCCGCCCTGGCGCTGGGCCTGCTCGCGTACCCAGCCGAGCAGGTGCGTCTTGCCGGTGCCGCGCTGCCCCTGCACGACGACGCCGATGGGGCTGCCGTCCGCGCGTCCCGCCGCCTCGGCGAGGCCGTCCAGGACGATCTGGGCGGACGCGCCGTGCAGCCCCTCCACGTGGTACTCGGAGCGGCGCCACACGTCGTCGGCGCTCTCGGTGTAGTTGAAGCTGAGCGCGGCGAGGTCCTGTGCGCCGCCCGTCACCGCTGACCGATCCAGAGCAGGTGCTTGGCCTGGTCGCCGATGACCACGGCGGCGTCGCGGTCGCGCGGGCCGAGCGTCTTCTGGTTCGACTCGGGGACGAGGTTGACGTCGGGGAGCCGCTCCATGCGGACGAGCGTCGCGTCCACGTCGGCGCGCGGCACATCGGGCAGTCGGTCGCGGACGTCCGTCAGGCTGACCCACGCGCCGGGCCGGGCGGCGAGCGCGGTGTACGCGGCCCGGATGCGCTCCTCGACGTCAGCGGCCTCGGCCGGATCGTCGGGCTGGAGGACATCGGCCAGGCTCTGCTCGGTACGCCGCATGTAGCGCGGCAGCCACCCCAGTAACGCGACCGCGATCGCGCCGGCCGAGCCGCTCATCACCGGGAACGTTCCCGTGCCGAGGTCCTCGGCGAGGCGCGCCCACCCGGAGTCGGTCAGCGTGTGGGAGTACCCCCGTCCCACCCGCCGGCTCTCGACCAGCTTCATGTCGTTGAGCCGCACCCGATGTCTACCGTCGAGTGACAGCTTGTACCGCTGTTTCAGCTCGGTGTTGGGCACCTCGCGGGCCTCGACGGCCAGCACGACCAAGGCGGCGAATTCGGGAAGCGACAGCCCGTTCGGCATATTTCATCCTTCCGTCCCGCGGCGGTTCCGCAGGAACCGCGCGATCGAGTTGATCACGGTAGTGGTGTCGGTCAACACCTGAACATCGAGGAAGCGCAGCACGGCGTAACCGTCGAGTTGCAGCCGCACGTCGCGGGCCCGGTCGGCGGCGAACGTGGCGGCCTGCCGGTGGTCGTCGCCGTCGATCTCCACCACGCACCGCTCCCGCTCCCACACCAGGTCGAGCCGGATCGGCACGGCCAGCGGATGCGGCTGGTACGTCTGGTTCCACGCCCGCCCGTACGCCCACGACTGCCGGGAAAGGGCCGCCTCCAGCGCCTGCTCGCCGGGACTGCCGGGATGCGGCCGCCCGACCGGCGCCGGGTACGACACCCGCGGCGGCTCGGGGACGACGGGGAGGACGGGGACGGTGAGAGCGGGAAGAAGCGGCTTGACCGTCTCCAGCCGATCGACGGCCTCCAGCGGCGCGCCCGCCAGCCACACCCCCAGCGCCCCCCGGTGCGCCAGCCACTCGCACGCGGCGACCAGTACCTCCTGCCCGGCGGCGGTGAGCCCCTCGGGGACGCGGACCAGCAGGGCGGTGCGGCTCCTGCCGAAGCTGTCGGCCAGCGCCCTGGCCAGCCCGGCCGCCCGCACCTCGGGCCGTAACCGGCTGGGCCCGCCCGCCAGCGCTCGCTCGGCCAGCTCGGCCAGGAACGGTCCATAATGCTCACTCGCGGCGGCCCTGCGCAGCGCCAGAGCACGGACGGCGGGCAGGTGCGCGCCGCCCGGCCCCTCGATGCCCTCGGCCCCCGGCAACCAGGCGGGGAACAGCGCGACGGCCGCCGCGTCCAGCTCGTCGAGGACGGCGGCGACCAGCCCGGAGACGGAGGTCACCGGGCCTGGCCGGTAGGTGAGGACGGCGGGGGCGTCCGGTGGCAGCGGGTCGACGCTCACGGCGATCGCCTCGGCGTCGGCGTCGAGCCGGACCACCCGGCCGACCGGCAGCTCTGACCACGACCGCACAGGACACCACTCCATCGAGCATTCAGGGGGCAGCAGCGACCGTATCGGGCCGCCGGCCCGGCTGTCAGCCCCTGGGTGTCAGCGGAAGCCGCGGGCCGCGCGGTCGGAGCGGAAGGCGTCCAGGCGGGCGAAGTCCAGCTCGTGGACCGAGACGGGCGCGTCGGGCGGGCCGGTGAAGAACCCTGTGTGCGTCTTCGGGCAGGGGTTGGCCAGGCCGGTCACGCCCGCGCACGGGTGCCCGTGGTACGTGGTCTCGTGGTGCCAGTCGCTGACCGCCACGTACGTCATGAACTCGTACGCCCGCGCCACGCTCATGTGCTGCCACAGCTCCCTGGCGGGGGCGGGGCCGTCCCAGCGGGTGACGGAGAAGGCGGGCACCAGCACGGCGTCGAGGCCGTCGCGCCCGGCCAGGCTGGCGGAGTACCACAGGTCGGCGCAGAGCAGCACGTGCAGCCGTCGGCCGGCCAGCTCGAAGCCGGCGCTCGGACGGCCGGGCCGGATGCCGGAGCGCAGCTCCAGCCCGTACGGGTGCACCTTGTCGTACTCCAGCAGCAGCGTGCCGCCCGCGTCGAAGACCGCGCCCCGGTTGACCGGCCCGTCGTAGTGCGAGCCGCCGACGACCGCCATGCCCGAGCCGGTGGCGAGATCGCGCACCCTGGCCAGGTAGTCGGCGCGGGGCAGGCTGGAGCCGGCCAGCTCGGGCAGCAGCAGCACGTCGGCGCAGGGACCGGAGGAGCCGATCAGGGTCTCGACGGCGTCGAAGTTGGCGTGACCGTCGGGGGACCAGTGCGGGGGCTGGGCTAAAAGGATCTTCACGTGACTACTGTGGCTCGTGCACGCGCAGCGTGGCCATCTCCTCGGCCTGCACCGGCTTGTTGCAGCTCGCGCAGACCGTGACGGGCTCCAGCACCTTGCCGCAGGTGTGGGCCCAGACGGTGGGCGGCGGGCCGTCGGTGACGTAGCGGTCGCCCCACGACATCAGCGTCAGCAGCACCTCGTGCAGCGCCCGGCCCGACTCGGTGAGCACGTACTCGTGGCGCGGCGGGCGCGACTCGTACGGCCGGCGTTCGAGCAGGCCGGCCTCCTCCAGCTTGCGCAGCCTGGCGGTCAGGATGTCGCGGCTGGCGCCGGTGTTGCGGGCGATCTGGTCGAAGCGGCGCACGCCCAGGAAGATCTCCCGCAGCGCCAGCAGGCTCCACCGCTCGCCGACGATTTCGAGCGCGTTGGCGATCGAGCATTGTCTGGGCATGACCACCCCTCCCACCTGTAAGTCTGAAATTCCAACTTACCTGCTGCCGGGGATCGCGGCGAGCAACTCCTGGGTGTAGCCGTCGGACGGGTGGCCGAAGATCTCGCCGGCCGTGCCGCTCTCCACGACGCGCCCGGCCCGCATGACGTGCACCCGGTGCGAGATCATCCGCACCACGGCCAGGTCGTGGCTGATGAACAGGTAGCTGAGTCCCAGCTCCCGCTGCAGCTCGGCGAGCAGCTCCAGGATCTGCGCCTGCACCAGCACGTCCAGCGCCGAGACGGCCTCGTCCAGCACGACCAGCTCGGGCGACAGGGCCAGGGCGCGGGCGATGGCCACCCGCTGGCGCTGGCCGCCGGACAGCTCGTGCGGCAGCCGCCCGGCCATGGAGGCCGGCAGCGACACCTTCTCCAGCAGCTCGGCGGCCGTCTTCCTCCGCTCGGCCGGGGTGCCGACGCGGTGCACGCGCAGCGGCTCGGTGATCGACTTCTCGACCGTGTAGCGGGGGTCGAGCGAGGCGTACGGGTTCTGGAAGACCGGCTGCACCCGCCTGCGGAAGGCGAACAGCTCACGCCGCCCGAGCCCGGCGAGGTCCGTGCCGTCGAAGCGGATGCTTCCCGCGGTGGGCTCGTCCAGGCCGAGCAGCAGGTTCGCGGTCGTGGACTTGCCGGAGCCCGACTCGCCCACGATCGAGACCGTCTGCCCGCGCGGGATCGTGAACGACACCTCGTCCACGGCGGTGAAGTCGGGGTCGCCGTCCCTGCCGGGGAACACCTTGCGCAGCCCGTCCACCACGACCAGGTCGGCCGTGTCGCGGGGCGGCTCCGGCACCCGTACGGACGACAGGCTCGGCACGGCGCCGAGCAGCCGCCGGGTGTACTCGTGCCCGGGATCCCCCAGGATGCCCGCGGCGGGCCCGGTCTCCACGATCTCGCCGTGGTACATCACGGCGACCACGTCGGCCCGCTCCGCGGCGAGCGCCAGGTCGTGCGTGATGAGGAAGACGGCGGTGCCCATCTCGGCGGTGAGCTGTTCGAGCTGGTCGAGGATGCGCCGCTGCACGGTCACGTCGAGCGCGGAGGTCGGCTCGTCGGCGATGAGCAGCTTGGGCCGGCAGGCCAGCCCCATGGCGATCAGCGCCCGCTGCCGCATGCCGCCGGAGAACTCGTGCGGGTACTGCCTGGCCCGCCGCCGCGCGTCCTGGATGCCCACCATGTCCAGCAGCTCGGCCACCCGCTCGCGGGCCGCCTTGCCGGTGGCCACGCCGTGCACCTCCAGGGCCTCGGCGATCTGGTCGCCGATGCGCATGAGCGGGTTCAGGTTCGACATCGGGTCCTGCGGCACCAGGCCGATGCCGGCGCCGCGGATCGCGGTCATCTCCCGCGCCGACGCCCTGACCAGGTCCCGGCCGTCGAACACGACCCGCCCGCTCGTGATGCGGCCGTTGTCGGGCAGCAGCCGGTTGACCGCCGCCGCCGTGGTGGACTTGCCCGAGCCCGACTCGCCCACGACGGCGACGGTCTGGCCGGGCAGGATGCTCATGGAGACGTTCTTGACGACGGTGACGTCCTGCTTGCGGGTGCGGAAGGCGACGGAGAGGTCGTCGATCTCCAGAAGCGGGGTCGTCATGCGGTCCTCGATCGCTGTTCGACGGCCTGCAGCAGGCCGGCCCAGAGGGCGTCCGTGGGGGTGGGGGTGCCCTCGACGAGCAGGCGGTTGCTCGCCAGGGCCAGCACGATGTCGCGGCCGGGCACGAAGCCGACCGCGCAGCCGACGTAGCCGGGATGCCCGAGCACGGTGACGGTCTCGCCGGGCAGGTCGAGCGCGTACCTGCGGAAGCCCAGCGCCTGCTCGGGGTCGGGGCCGGGGGAGAGGAACTCGCGGACGACCTCCGGCCGCCACAGGTGGTCGTGCTCCTCGTACCTGGCCAGGGCGGCGCCGTACTTCAGCAGGTCGGGCACCGTCGAGAACAGGCCCGCGTGGCCCGCCACGCCGCCGAAGGCGTGGTGGGCGTTGCCGTCGGCCACCTCGCCCAGCACCGGCCCGGTACGCCAGCCGGCGAAGTCGCCGCTGCGATACGGCACCGGGTACGGCCGGCCGGTGTCCAGCATGGTCATCTCGGCCCGGTCGTCCAGCGCGCTCATGGCGACCTCGGAGCCGGCCGGGCGGGCGTACGTGGTGGAGGTCAGGCCGAGCGGCCTGGTGACCAGCTCGGCCAGCGCCCGGTCCAGGCGCAGCCCCGTGACGGCGGCGACGATCCGGCCGAGCAGGATGAAGCCCAGGTCGGAGTAGTGGCGGGCGCGGCCGGGACGGTAGCGCGGCGGCGGCAGCCGGTGCTGGACGTAGAGCGGCCACCACTCCCACAGGCCGCCCCGGTGCAGCAGCAGGTCGCGCACGGTGATGGCCTCGTACGAGTGCGGCAGGTACGCGCTGAGCGGCGCGTCCAGGTCCACCAGCCGGTCGGAGACCAGCCGGATGAGCATCGCCGTCGTCGCCATGACCTTGGTCACCGAGGCCAGGTCGTGGTAGGTCTCCAGGGTCATCCTGGCCACCCCCTCGAGCCCGGCGTCGGTCGCGCGCACCGTGCGGTGCCCGGTGACCTCGGTGAGCTCGAACCACGGCGTACGCGCCGCCATGATCAGGCCAGGCGGCGGCTGCGCGGTGACGGTCATCGGGTGAGCACCAGCGAGCGCGGCGCCGCCGCGAGCGGCGCGGGCAGCACCAGCGGGCCCGCGCCCGGGGTGAGCGTGCCGAGGACGCGGGCGGCGCTCGCGCCCGTGCCGCCGGGGACGGTGCCCGGCAGGCCGTGCGCGGTCAGCCAGCCGATCAGCGCGAACGCGATGGCCTCCTTGTCGTCGGCGGGCGCGCCGTACGCGTCGGACGGCGCCACCCGCACACCGGGCAGCGCGGCGCGCAGCCCGTCCATGATCACGGGGTTGCGGGCGCCGCCGCCGGAGACGACCAGCGCGCCCACGCCCGCCGCGCGCACGTCCTGGGCGACGGTCCGCACGGTCAGCTCCGTCAGCGTGGCCACCAGGTCGGCGTCGCCGACCGGCGCGGCGGTCCGCGCCAGCGCCTGCTCGACGTAGCCGGGGTGGAACAGCTCCTTGCCGGTGCTCTTGGGCGGGCCGAGCCGGTAGTACGGCTCGTCCAGCAGCACCGCCAGCAGGCCCTCGTGCACCTGGCCTGAGGCGGCGATGCGGCCGTCCTCGTCGAAGCCGCGCGGGTGCAGGCCCCTGCCGGTCACCACGGCGTCGATCATGGCGTTGGCGGGGCCGATGTCGTAGGCGTACAGGTCGTCGCCGCGTACCACGGTCATGTTGGAGATGCCGCCGAGGTTGAGCGCCGCCGCGCCGCCCTCGTGCGCGCCGAGCAGCAGGCCGTCCAGCACCGACACCAGCGGGGCGCCGTGCCCGCCGGCGGTGATGTCCCTGATGCGCACGTCCGACAGCACCGGTGCGCCGGTGCGCTCGGCGATCCAGGCGGGCTGGCCGATCTGCAGGGTGCCGCGCGCGTGCGCGCCCTCCACCCAGTGGTAGACGGTCTGCCCGTGCGAGACGATCAGGTCCACGGGCCCGCCCGCGGCGACGGCCGCCGCGGCGGCGTCGGCGAAACGCTGCCCGATGAGCGTGTCCAGCTCGCACACCTCGGCCAGCGTGGTCGGCGCCGGCGGCAGCGCCGCGATCAGCCGCGCCCGCAGCTCCTCCGGATACGGCGTGCTCGCGGTGTACCCGACCCTGCCTTCGAGCACGCCCCCGGTGAGCTCGAAGTCCGCTGCGAAATCCACGATGGCGGCGTCGATCCCGTCGTGCGAGGTGCCGGAGATCATCCCGAGAACCCTCATGCCGTCTCCCCCAGAGCGACCCGCAGCCGCCCGCCGGCCGCGGCCAGCCGGGCCGCGGCGTCCTGCGGTGACAGGTCGAAGCGCGAGGCCACGACCGCCTGTTTGACGTTGAACCCGTTGGTCTCCAGGGCGGCCAGTGCCTCGTCGCGGCCGGCCCCGGTGATCGTCGCGACCATGCGCACGGCCCGCTCGCGCAGCTTGCCGTTGCTGGCCTTCACATCGACCATGAGGTTGCCGTACGTCTTGCCGAGCCGCACCATCACGATCGTCGAGAACATGTTGAGCACGAGCTTCTGCGCGGTGCCCGCCTTGAGCCGGGTGGAGCCGCTGATCACCTCGGGCCCGACGAGCACCTCGATGCCGTGCTCGGCCGCCGCGCTCAGCGGGGTGCCCGCGTTGCACGACAGCCCCACGGTCAGCGCGCCCAGCTCGCGGGCCCGCCGCACGGCGGCCAGCACGTACGGCGTCCGCCCGCTGGAGGCGATGCCCACCACGGTGTCCAGCGGCCCGATGCCCGCGGACTCGACGGCGGCGGCGCCGGCCGCCTCGTCGTCCTCGGCGCCCTCGCACGGCGAGACGATCGCGCTCTCACCGCCCGCGATGATCGCGAACACCTGGCCGGGCGGCGTGGAGAAGGTCGGCGGGCACTCGGAGGCGTCCAGCACGCCAAGCCTGCCGGGAGTGCCCGCGCCCACGTAGACCAGCCGCCCGCCGGTCTCCATGCGGGCCGCGGCGGCCTCGATGGCGGGGGTGATGCTGGGCAGCGCCGTCCGCACCGCGGCGGGCACGCCCGCGTCGGCCGCGTTCATGGTCGCCGCCAGCTCGCCCACGCTCATGGTGTCGATGCCGGCGAAGCGCGGGTCGGCCGACTCGGTCGTCAGTTCGGAGAGATTCACCGCTTTCCTCAGGTTCCTCGGTGTCCGCGGTTTCTGGGGTCGAGAGTGTCGCGCAGGCCGTCGCCGAGCAGGTTCAGCCCGACGACGAGCAGCACGACGACCGCGCCGGGCGCGATCAGCGTCCACGGGGCGATGAACACCAGGCTGCGCGCCTCGAAGATCATCGAACCCAGTGACGGTGCGGGGGGAGGGGTGCCGAGGCCCAGGAAGCTCAGCGACGCCTCGGTCAGCACCGCCCACGACAGCGACAGCGCGACCTGGACGACGATGATCGAGGTGATGTTCGGCAGCACGTGGCGCAGCATGATCTGCCAGCGGCTCTGGCCGGTCGAGACGGCCGCCCTGACGTACTCGATCTCCCTGAGCGAGAGCACGGGCCCCCTGGTGACCCTGATGAAGATCGGCACGTAGACGATGGCGATGGCCACGGCGATGGTGAACCAGTTGCGGTTCAGCACCGAGGCCAGCGACAGCGCGAGCAGCAGCGGCGGGAACGCGAACAGCACGTTCGTCACACCGCCGATCGCGCCGTCGGCGAAGCCCCGGTAGAAGCCCGACACCAGCCCGCCCAGCGTGCCCACCACGGTCGCGAACGCCACCGCGACCACCGCGATCAGCGCCGAGTTGCCCACCCCCGCGGCCACCCGGGAGAACACGTCGCGCCCGAACTGGTCGGTGCCGAAGAGATGCTCGCCCGACGGCCCCAGGAAGCGCGACGGCGGATGCTGCGCGATCGGGTCGTAGGGCAGCATCCCCAGGTACGACAGCACGGCCACGACCGCCAGCACCGCCAGGATCACGATGCCCGCGAGGGCGGCGGGACTCCGCCTCATGACGCCCTCACCCGCGGGTCGATCACCCGGTAGAGCAGGTCGGTCAGCAGGTTGACCAGCACGAACGCCAGCGCGATCACCAGGACGGTGCTCTGCACGACCGCGTACTCCTTCTGCTGGATGCCGAGCAGCACCTGCCGTCCGATGCCCGGCACCGAGAAGATCTGCTCCACCACGACCGCGCCGCCCAGCAGGTAGCCGAACTGCAGCCCGGTCATGGTCACGATCGGCACGAGCGCGTTGCCCAGCACGTGCCTGATCTGCAGCCGCCGCTCGGGCACGCCCTTGGCGCGGGCGGTGCGCACGAAGTCGTCCGAGCGCACCTCCAGCACCGCCGTACGCGTGGTGCGCAGGATCGGCGCCGCGATGCCGAAGCCGAGCACGAGCGCCGGCAGGAACATCTGCTGCAGGTTGAGCAGCGGGTTCTCGAAGAGAGGGGCGAAGCCCTGCCCGTTGGGGTTGAACCCGAACGACGCGGCGAAGACCGACAGCAGCGTGGTGGCCAGCAGGAACGCCGGGATCGACAGGCCCGCCAGGCTCACCACCTGGCCGGCGGCGTCGCGCACCGAGTTCGTCCGCGAGGCCGCCAGCATGCCCAGCGGCACCCCGATCAGCAGCGCCAGCACGATCGAGAACACGGCCAGCTCGAACGTCACCGGCAGCGCGTTCATGGTCAGCTCCAGCACGCTCTGCTGGGAGCGGGCCGAGTAGCCGAAGTTGCCGGTGAACATGTTGCCGAGCCACGAGAAGAACTGCGTGACCAGCGGCTGGTCCAGGCCGTAGTACTGCTCGAGGGCCTGCCGCTGGGCCGGGGTGAGCGCGGCGGCCTCCGTGCCCAGCCCGGCCGTGATCTGGTCGCCGGGCAGCGCCCGCAGCATCACGAAGACGACCACGGCCACCCCGAACAGGATCCCGATCGTCTCCGCGACGCGGCGCAGCGCCCGGTTGCGTACGAACTTCATGTCAGCCGACGGACGTCGTCCGCAGGTACTGCAGGGAGCCGCTGGCCATCGGCACGAAGCCCTGCACGTTCTGGGTGGTCGCGGTGTAGGTGTAGCCGGCGAACAGCCAGATCCAGGCGGCGTTGTCCTCCAGCTCGGCGGCCACCTTGTCGTAGATCGCCTTGCGGGCGGCCTGGTCGTCGGTGGCCTTGCCCTCCGCGAACAGCTTGTCCAGCGCGGGCGAGCTGTAGCCGGCGACCTTGTTGAGGTTGCCGTCGCTGGTGAAGTAGCGGCCGTAGGAGCCGTCGGGGTCGGGCCTGCCGCCGTTCAGCGCCACGGCCGCGTCGAAGTCGGCGGCGACCCAGCGGTCCACGAACGCGCCGGACTCCAGCACCTCCAGGTCCAGGTTGATCTTGGCCTCGGCGAGCTGGGCCTTGAGGTTCTGGGCCTCGTTGACGGAGGTGGCGTACTCGCCCTGGGAGACGATCGCCTTGACCGTCACGCCGCCCGGCTTGCCGGCCTTGGCGAGGTAGTCGGCGGCCTTGGCCAGGTCGCGGGTGGGGCAGGGGCGCTTGTTCGGGTCGGACTTGAACGCGGGCGCGGTCATCGGCCCGGTCACCTCGCCCTCGCCGAGCGCGGCCGTGTCGAGCACCTGCTTGCGGTCGATCGCGCACTGCATGGCCAGGCGCACGTTGACGTCCTTGAGCTCGCCGCGCTGCGCGTTGAGCTGCAGGACGTGGTAGTTGAGCTGCGGCGTCTTGGCCACGCTGATCGTGCCGCCGCCCTCGGCGGTCTGCGCGACGAGCGGGTCGTTGAAGACCGCGAGCTGGACGTTGCCCGACTGCATGGCCGAGACGATGGACGACTCGTCGGGGATGACCCGGAACTCGACCGAGCCCGCCTTCGCCTTCTCCGCGCCCCAGTACTTGTCGTTCCTGGTCAGCGTGAGCGACTGGCTGGGCACCCGCTTGCCGAGGGTGAACGGGCCGGTGCCGTTGGGCGTGGTGGTCAGCTTCTCCTCGGTGTCGTCGGAGGAGAGCATGGCCATGTTGACGGTGGCCAGGTTGGCCGGCAGCGCGGCGTCGGGGCCGCTCAGCTCCAGCACCACGGTGTTCTTGTCGGGCGCCTTCACCGACTTCACCGACGACAGGGAGGCGCGGGCGACCGCGGCCGTCTTCTCGTCCATGATCTTGTCGAGGGACGCCTTGACGTCCTCGGAGTCGAACGCGCTGCCGTCGGCGAACGTCACGCCCTGGCGCAGCTTGAGCGTCAGCTCCTTGCCGTCCTTGCCGGTCTCCCAGGATTCGGCCAGGCCGGGGACCACGTTGAGGTCCTTGTCGAACTCGGTCAGCGTGCCGTACAGGTTCTGCAGCACGTTGACGGCGGTGAACTGGGTGGCCTTCCAGGGGAAGAGCGTGTCAGGGTCGGAGGTGACGCCGACGACGAGGGAGCCGCCGCCCTGGGCGGTGGCGCCCGGATCGGAGGCGGGGGCTCCGCCGGAGGACGAGCAGGCGGTCAGTGCGACGGACAGCGCAGCGGCGACGCCGACCGCGGAGAAGGCGCCACGGGGCATGTGCTCTCCTTGGGGCAGTAGGTCATAAAATTACACAGACCCTACCACCTGGGTATTTATTTTCCTTCGACGGGGATGAGTGATGACGGGCGAGGACGCGGAGACCCTGCTGATCCGGATCCGCGCGGCCATGCCCGCGCTGCGTCCCTCCGAGCGGCGCATCGCCGAGGAGTTCACCGAAGAGCCCGCCGCCGCGGCCAACCTGTCGATCGCCGAGCTGGCCGCCCGCTGCCAGACCTCCACGACCTCCGTCGTCCGCTTCTACCGCCGCATGGGCTACAGCCACTACCGCGACTTCAGGATCGACCTCACCCGGGCCGTCGCCAGGGAGGAGCTGGCCACGGCCAGCCTGCCCGAGGTCTCCGGCGACATCGACAGGAACGACAGCCTGGCCGGCATCGTCTCCAAGGTCGCCATGAACGAGACCCTCTCCATCGCCGACACCGCACGCTACCTCGACATGGACGCCCTCGGCCGGGCGGTCGAGCTGCTGCTCGGGGCCCGCAGGATCGACACCTTCGGCGTCGGCGCGAGCGCGCTCGTGGGGCTCGACCTGCAGCAGAAGCTGTCGCGCATCGGGCGTACCGCGATCAACTGGCACGACTCCCACTCCGCGTGGACCTCCGCCGCCACGCTCGGTCCCGGCTGCGTGGCGGTGGCCGTCTCCCACACCGGCGCCACCGTGGACACCGTCGAGTTCCTCGCCATCGCCCGCAAGCCGGGCGCCGCCACGATCGCGATCACCAACTTCGGCGACTCGCCGCTGGCCCGCGCGGCCGACGTGACGCTCACGACGGCCGCACGGGAGACCAGGTTCCGCTCCGGCGCGCTGGGCAGCCGCATCGCCCAGCTCATGGTCGTGGACTGCCTGTTCACCGGGGTCGCGCAGGCCTCCTACGACGCGTCGATGGAGGCGCTGCGCAACACGTACGCGGTGGTGCACGACCGGCGCGTCACCCGCGAGTGAGCCACTACTGCTGGACGGTCTCGCAGTCCACGCCAACCCGGTCGCGCGCCCCCGGGTCGATCAGCGCGACGTCCTGGCCGTCGCCGCAGAACGACAGGTGGTCGCCGGTGGTGTCGCGCAGGTCGATCAGGTCCGCGCCGCCGGCCGCCGACAGGTCGTCCCTGCCGTTGCCGCCGACCAGCTTGTTCGCCAGGCCGTCGCCGGTGAACCGGTCGCCGAACGAGCTGCCGGTCAGGTTCTCGGCCTGCACGTTGTCCTGGTCGGCCGGGCGGGAGCCGTCGGCCGGGCGCCCGTCGTCGTACGCCTGGTCCAGGCTCACCGTCACGCCGGTGTTGCCGCCAGGGCCGCTGGCGAGCACGCCGGAGTAGTCGGCGGTGTCCTCCCCGGCGCCGCCCACGTACAGGATCCGGCTGGTCGCCGCGCCCACCGTGCCCTTCGACTGGCTCGGGCGGAACACGTCGTCGCCCGCGTCGCCCTCGACCGTGCCCTGCAGCGGGACCAGCGAGATGAACCGGTCGGCGCCGGCGCCGAGCCGGGCGGCGATCCTGGTGATGCCGACCGAGCAGCGCGCGGTCGTGAGGTCGCCGGGCGCGTTGACGCAGCCGGCGCCGGGGACGATGCGCACAGAGTCGCTGATCCGCAGCGCGTTCGTGCCGGACTCCAGGGTGATCATGACGTTGTTGGCGTCGGTGGAGCCGAGGTAGTCGAGCTGGAGCAGGCCGCCGGCCACGCGGACGGACGCGGACGAGGTGCCGGCCGCGGCAGCGGAGGCGGCGGTGGCGTGGCCGGCCGCGGGCAGCGCGGCGAGCGCCCCGGCGGCCAGACCGCCGAGTAACGACAGGCGCAGGGCTCGTCGTGCGAGCTTGTGCATGACTCCTCCTCAAGGAGTGGTTCAACTGCTGACGGGTTCATAGTGAGCCGGAGTCATGTTCCGCTCCGCGCACAAGTGCACGGATGAGCTGTCATCTCGGCGACACGTTCACAGCCCCGATTCACCTGCGGTTCACGGGCGGCCCCTACCTTGTGGGGCCATGAACTGGAGGTATCGGGCCAACGCCACGCTCGAAGGGCTGACGGGATACACGCTCACGCGCCGGCCGCGCAGGCAGCCGCAGAAACCGCCGCCCAAGACGCCGCCGAAGCCGCCGCTGGAGCTGCAGCGCCTGCCCGGCGACCAGGTGCGGGCCCCGGAGGACCCGGCGCACGACCGGCTGCTGCGCGCGCCGGTCTTCCTGCTGTCGTCCGTACGCTCGGGCTCCACGCTGCTGCGCGTCATGCTGAACAGCCACTCCCACGTGCACGCGCCCATCGAGACCCACTTCAGGCGGGTGAGCGTGGGCCTCGGCACCGACCCCGTACGCCAGGCCATGGAACTGCTCGGCCACACCCACAGCGACATCGAGCACCTCGTCTGGGACCGGCTGCTCCACCGCGAGCTGACCCGCAGCGGCAAGCCGGTGCTGGCCGAGAAGACGCCGAGCAACGTCTTCGCCTGGCGGCGCATCGCCACCTGCTGGCCGGACGCCCGCTTCGTCTTCCTGCTGCGCCACCCCATGTCGATCGTGCAGTCCTGGCACGAGGCCGACCCCGGCAAGCGGCCCATGGAGGAGGCCGTGCCGCGCACGCTCAGCTACATGACCTACCTCCAGGAGGCCCGCACCCACCTGGAGGGCCTCACCCTGCGCTACGAGGACCTGGTCGCGGGCCCCGAGGCCGAGCTGCGCCGCCTGTGCGCGTTCCTCGGCCTGGAGTACGAGCCCGCCATGCTCGACTACGGCCGCCAGGACCACGGCGGCTTCGTCAAGGGCATCGGCGACTGGCGCGACAAGATCCGCGCGGGCACCGTCGTCGAGGGCCGCCCGCTGCCGGAGCCGGAGGAGATCCCCGAGGAGCTGCACGGCATCTGCCGGACATGGGGATACCTTTCGTGATGGTGTGACAGAGTTCGCCGGTCATTCGCCCACCATTCGCCATGGCCTCCGATATGTTGCCCTTCGTGATCAACGGGCCTTCGCGCCGTGCCTTATTCGCCGGTACCTTCGCCGGCCTCGCCCTGCCCGCGGCCACCTCCGCGGGCGCACCGGCGAGCGCCGAATCGTCCATCAGCCGCGGCACCCTGCCCGAGCGGCCGAACATCCTGCTCATCCTGGCCGACGACCTGGGATGGGGAGAGATCGGCAGCAACGGGCAGCGTTCCATCCGCACCCCCAACCTCGACAAGCTCGCCGCCGAGGGGGTGAAGTTCGCGACCGCGTACTCGGGGGCGCCGCTGTGCGCGCCGTCCCGCTGCGCCCTGCTCACCGGCCTGCACGCCGGGCATGGCACCGTACGCGAGAACCCGGAGGGCGGGCCGCAGCACGCGCTGACCGACGCCGACCTCACCTTCGCCGAGCTGCTGCGGCTGGCGGGCTACCGGACGGCGTGCATCGGCAAGTGGGGGTTCGGCCCCGAGGACCCCGGCCACGTCTCGCACCCGAACGCCCGCGGCTTCGACGAGTTCTACGGCTACATCGGCCACAAGCACGCCCACCAGTACTTCCCCACGTACCTGTGGCACAACGGCAAGAAGGTGCAGCTCAGCGGCAAGTCGTACGCGCCGCACCTGTTCCGCGAGCGCGCCGTCGAGTTCATCAACGACGACAGCGACAAGCCGTTCCTGCTGTACTTCGCCACCAACCTCCCGCACGCCCCCAGCGCCGTCCCCGGCGACGCCGGCCCCTACGAGAGCCGCCCGTGGAGCGGTCCGAACCGGCGGCACGCCGCCCAGGTGGCCCGCCTCGACACCGACGTGGCCGCGCTCATCAGGGCGCTGCGCGACGCGGGCGTGGCCGAGCGCACGCTGGTGCTGTTCACCAGCGACAACGGCCCGCACCACGAGAAGGGCGTGACGCCCGAGCTGTTCAACTCCAACGGCCCCTTCCGCGGCGACAAGCGCGACGTGTACGAGGGCGGCATCCGCGTCCCCATGATCGCCTGGTCGCCCGGCCTGCGGCACCGCGTGGTCAGGCAGCCGGTCGCGTTCTGGGACGTGCTGCCCACTCTCGCCGACCTGGCCGAGGTGCCGGTACCCGCCCGCATCGACGGCCTGTCCTTCCGCGGCCTGCTCACCGGCGGCAGCGCGCCCAAGCACGACCACCTGGTGTGGAACCGCCCGCGCAAGGCCCAGGCCATCCGCAGGGGCCGGTGGAAGGCGGTCAGGTTCAACCCGCACATCGCGGGGGCGGGCCCGCAGGGCAGGATCGAGCTGTACGACCTCGGCACCGACCCGTACGAACGCCGCGACCTGGCCGAGACCCACCCCGACCTGGCCAGGCAGCTGCTGGCCAGGCTCGACCGGTCGATCGGCCCCGACCCGCGCCTGCCGTACGGGCTGCGCACGGAGATGACGGGGGACCAGGTCGTGGTGACCCTGCACAACGGCTCCGCCGAGCCCTGGAGGGATGTGCGGCTCAGCCTCGACGGCGAGCGGGGCGCGCGGGCGCGCAAGGTGGCCTCGGTGGCCCCCGGCATGGCGATCTCGGTGGGCTTCCCCGTGCCGTCCGGCCGGTTCACCGCGCGCGCCGACTTCAGGGCCGCCGGCAGGAAGCAGGTCTTCCGGCACGCCCACAGGGCGCTCACGCCCGGCTGACCACCCTCACCTGGACGGCAGCCCACTCTAGTCACGAAGAGTTATGACACAACTACAGAAAGTTGACATTCTGGTGACCAGGACATTCCTGCGAAGAGAGGCCCGCATGAACCTGGTCACCAGAGCCGAATGGAACGCCAAGAAGCCGAGCAGCCCCTACACCCGCCTGCGCTCCACCAAGGGCGTGAAGATCCACTACACCGGCGGCAAGGTGCCCGCCGACCTCGCCGACGCCGGCAACCACGACCGCTGCGCCGACCTCGTCCGCGACATCCAGCGCATGCACATGGCGGGCGGGCGCGGCGAACGCTACATCGACCTCGGCTACAACATGGTCTGCTGCCCCCACCGGCAGGTCTTCGTCGGGCGCGGCCCGCACCACCTGCCGGCCGCCAACGGCGCCGGCCTCAACTCGGGCCACTACGCGGTGCTCGCGCTGCTCGGCAGCTCGGGCCTGACCGAGCCCAACGACGACCTGCTGCACGCCCTGGTCGACGCCATCGAGTACCTGCGCGAGCACGGCGACGCCGGCCGCGAGGTCAAGGGACACCGCGACGGTTACGACACCTCCTGCCCCGGCGACCCGCTCTACCGCTGGGTCGAAGCCGGGGCGGAGCGTCCCTGACCTCAGACCAGCCGGCCCACGTGGGCCAGCGCCTGCTTGAGCAGCACACCCTGACCGTTGGCCATCTCCTGCTGCACCACCGGCGAGGCCGCCTCCTCCGGGGTGAACCACACCAGGTCGAGCGCGTCCTGACGGGGCCGGCAGTCACCGGCCACCGGCACGATGTAGGCCAGCGAGACGGCGTGCTGGCGCGGGTCGTGGTAAGGGGTGACGCCGGGCGTCGGGAAGTACTCGGCCACCGTGAACGGCTGCGGCGAGGCCGGGATGCGGGGAAGGGCCACAGGGCCGAGGTCCTTCTCCAGGTGACGCATCAGGGCGTCGCGGATCCGCTCGTGGTGCAGCACCCGGCCGGAGACCAGTGCCCGGCTGACCGTGCCGTCCGACGAGATGCGCAGCAGCAGCCCGACATGGGTCACCACGCCGGTGTCATCGACGCGCACCGGCACGGCGTCGATGTAGAGGATCGGCATCCGGCCCCGCACCGACTCCAGGTCCTCGGGTGCGAGCCAGGCGGGCGTCGTTTCGGTCTTTTCGGTCATCTGCTGATCGTAAGGCCAGCGGGCTCAGCGCCGTACCCTGGCCTTGCCCCACGGGATGCCCCACGGGATGCCCCACGGGACGCCCTCCGGCGGCGTACGGCCCGCCAGCCACGACGCCGTGCAGACGACGACCACGATGCCGAAGAACGGCAGATATTCCGCGACTTTCCGCTTCATGTGAGATCACGCTCCGCTCTCGCCTTGGCCAGCCGCCTGCGCTGCGGCTGGACGGTGTAACGGGGGTCGCGCGCCGACTCCATCCCCGCCTGGAAGATCCCGAACCGGGTGCACGCCGACCCGGCCAGCAGCGCCACGCCCGCCGCCATCGCGGCGACCCTGCTGCGCCGGCCCACGGTGGCCCCCGCGACCGCCCCCGCCACCGACAGCGCCTCGCCCAGCCGCAGCAGCCTGCTGCGCTTGAGCGGCTCGGCCAGCGGCCCCAGCCTGCGCTCCATGCGCAGCGCGGCCACGCACTCCACCGCCGCGCCCAGCACCGCCGCCCGCCGCGCCGGCCCCGCCTCGTCCAGCGGCGCGGCGAACATGCCGAGCCCGCCCGCCGAGGCCGCCGCCGACCCGGCGAACAGGAACGGCATCTCCCGGTAGCCCTCGTGCCAGGCCGGCACCGCCGTGTCGCAGATCAGCGCCGCCGTGTACGTCGCCACCGCCGGACCCACCAGCCCCGCCCCCACGGTCGCCGCCCGGCCCACGCCCGGCGCCACCCCCGTGAGGCTCGCCGCCGCCGCGAGCCCGGCCTGCGGCCCGTACGCGCTCAGGAGCCACGTGCCGACGCTCATCGGCGAGGTCACCTTGAACACCCGCAGCATGTTGACGAACCGCTCGGGCCTGCCCAGGTCGTGGATGAGCGCGTACAGCGAGCCGCCCAGCGCGCACACCGCCCCCACCTTGCCCACTCTGGCCAGGCGCGGCCTGCCGGTCAGGTCGGCCGCGGCGGCCAGCGTGGACGACGCGCCCGCCAGGCCGCCGAGGAACAGGTAGCCGGCGATGTCCGGCGCCTGCCAGGTCGGCTCGTTCAGCACCGGCCGCCCGTAGTAGGAGTCGAACTCCGCCTTCGGCACCAGCAGCCGCTCGCGCCGGCGGCCCGCCGAGCCCGGCGTCGCCTCGCGCTCGCCGCGCAGCTCCGCCGAGCCGTCCATCCGCACGTCGGTCTGGCTCATCCGCGCCGCCCCCTCCATGTCCCCGTCCATGCCCCCCGCCATGCCCCCGCCCATGTCACCGCCATGCCCCCCGCCATGTCACCGCCATGTCACCGCCATGTCACCGCCGCGATGCCGGCGACCAGGCCCAGCGCCGCCACGGCCGCGTGCCGCCACATCGACGGCAGGTCCCTGGTCGTCACCACCGGGTCCGGCGGCAGGCCGTACACCTCGGGCTCGTCCAGCAGCAGGAAGAACGCGCCCGTGCCGCCCACGCCGTCGTCCGGGTCGTGGCCGTACAGGCGGGCCGACGTCGTGCCCGCCTCCCGCAGCTGCGCGAGCCGCCGATCGGCGCGCTCGCGCAGCTCGTCGAGGTCGCCGAACTGGATCGAGTCGGTGGGGCACGTCTTCGCGCAGGCCGGCTCCTCACCGGCGCCCAGCCGGTCGTAGCACATCGTGCACTTGGCCGCCGTGCCGCTCGTCTCGCGCTTGCCGATCACCCCGAACGGGCACGCCGGCACGCAGTAGCCGCAGCCGTTGCAGACGTCCTCCTGCACCACCACCGTGCCGAACTCGGTGCGGAACAACGACCCCGTCGGGCACACGTCGAGGCAGGCCGCGTGCGTGCAGTGCTTGCACACGTCGGAGGACATCAGCCAGCGGAAGTCCATGTCGCCGACACCGGGCTCCTGGTGGCCGAGCGGCCTGCGCTGCTCCACGAACGCCACGTGCCGCCAGGTGTCGGCGCTCAGCCCCACCGTGTTGTCGTAGGACATGCCGGTGAACTCCATGCCGTCGTCCGGCACGGCGTTCCACTCCTTGCAGGCCACCTCGCACGCCTTGCAGCCGATGCAGATGCTGGTGTCGGTGAAGAAGCCGACCCTGCGCCCGTCGAGCTGCTCCCTCAGGTCGAAGGCCACGGCTCACACCTCCGTTCCTGTGCGCTCGTCGATGCCGGCCCGCCGCTGGTACGCCTTCACCAGCTCGGGCAGCGCCGGACCCCGGGGCCGGCGGCCCGGCCTGATGTCCGCCGACAGCGCCTTGACCTCCTGGATGTGCGAGTTGGGGTCGAGCGAGATCGACGACAGCTCGTTGGCCGCGTCGCCCGTGACCACCCCGTTGGGCCCGAAGTGGAACGGCAGCCCGATCTGGTGCAGCACCCGCCCGTTCAGGTGCAGCGACGGGATGCGGTCGGTGACCAGCACCCGCGCCTCGATGGCGTTGCGCGCCGTGATGATCGTCGCCCAGTCGCCGTGCACCAGCCCCCGCTCGGCCGCCAGCGCCGGCGACACCTCGCAGAACATCGCCGGCTGCAGCTCCGACAGGTACGGCGTGAACCGGCTCATCCCGCCCGCCGTGAAGTGCTCGGTCAGCCGGTACGTCGTCACCACGTACGGGTAGACCGACGCCCCCGGCTCCTCCCCGCTCGGCTGGTAGCGGTTGTGCTCGTGCGGATAGACCTTGCGCACCGGGCTGCGCTGCCGGCCGTACAGCGGGTTGTCCACCGGCGAGTCCTGCGGCTCGTAGTGGGTGGGCAGCGGCCCGTCCACCACCCCGGTCGGCGCGAACAGCCAGCCCTTGCCGTCGGCCTGCATGATGAACGGGTCGATGCCCGACAGCGCCTCCACGCCCTGCGCGCCCGGCGGCGGCCGGTAGCCGGGGCTCTTGCCGGCCTCGAAGTCCGGCACGTCGTGGCCGGTCCAGCGCTGCGCCTCCGCGTCCCACCACACCAGCCGCTTGCGCTCGCTCCACGGGCTGCCGTCCGGCCGCGCCGAGGCCCGGTTGTAGAGGATGCGGCGGTTGGCCGGCCAGGCCCACGCCCACTCGGCGGAGATCCAGTCCTGCTCCGACGCCGGCTTGCGGCGGGCCGCCTGGTTGACGCCGTCGGCGTAGACGCCGCAGTAGATCCAGCAGCCGCACGCGGTGGAGCCGTCGTCCTTGAGCGCGTGGTAGCCGGGCAGCGGGTCGCCCTGGGCGTCCCAGCCGTTGATCTCGGCCAGCACCGCCTCGGCCGACGGCTCGGCCGTCTCGCCCTCCACCGGGTAGTCCCAGGTGAGGTCGAGGACGGGCTGGTCCATCGGGTCCTGCGAGCCGGCCAGCTTGCGGCGGATGATGCGGCCGAGGTGGTACATGAACCACAGGTCGCTGCGGGCGTCGCCGTGCGGCTCGACCGCCTGGTGGTGCCACTGCAGCAGCCGGTTGGTGTTGGTGAAGCTGCCGCTCTTCTCCGTGTGGCTGGCCGCCGGCAGGAAGAACACCTCCGTACGGATGTCCTCCGTCTTCAGCTCGCCCGTCTCGATCTCCGGGCCGTCCTTCCACCAGGTGGCGCTCTCGATCAGGCTGAAGTCGCGCACCACCAGCCAGTCGAGGTTGGCCATGCCGAGCCGCTGCATCTTGGAGTTGGCCGACCCCACCGCCGGGTTCTCGCCCAGCAGGATGTAGCCCTTGCAGGCGCCCTCGAGCTGCGCCAGCACCGTGTCGTACGTGCTGTGCGAGCCGGTCAGCCGGGGCAGCCAGCCGAAGCGGTAGTCGTTGTCCGGCTGCGCCGACTCGCCCCACCACGCCTTGAGCAGGCTGATGAGGTAGGAGGGCATGTTGGCCCAGAAGCCCTTGTGCGGCGCGTCGGCCAGCAGGAAGTCGTGCAGCCGCTCGTTCTCGTGGGCGTGCGGCATCGGGATGTAGCCGGGCAGCAGGTTGAACAGCGTCGGCACGTCGCTGGAGCCCTGGATGCTGGCGTGCCCGCGCAGCGCCTGGATGCCGCCGCCCGGCCGGCCGATGTTGCCGAGCAGCAGCTGCAGGATGCTCGCCGCCCTGATGAACTGCGAGCCGTCGCTGTGCTGCGTCCAGCCCACCGCGTAGACGAACTCCGCCGTCTTGTCGGGCCCCGAGTTCTCCGTCAGGTGCCGGCAGACCTCCTCGAACAGGTGGCGCGGCACCCCGCACACCCGCTCCACCATCTCCGGCGTGTAGCGGGCGAAGTGGCGGCGCAGCACCTGCAGCACGCAGCGCGGGTGCCGCAGCGTCTCGTCGCGCTGCGGCGAGCCGTCCAGCGGCATCCCGGTGGAGCCCTGCACCTCGGGCCGGCCCGGCGGGGTGCGGCCCTCGCGCCGCTCGAAGTCCGAGTCACGGTCGCCCGAAGCGGCGACCGTGGACATGCCCTCGTACTGCCAGGAGTCGGTGTCGTAGGTGCGGCTCTCCTCGCCGAAGCCGGAGAACAGGCCGTCGAGGTCCTCGGCGTCGCGGAAGTCCTCGCGCAGGATGGTCGCGGCGTTGGTGTAGTTGACCACGTACTCGTGGAAGTACAGCTCGTTCTCCAGGACGTGGTTGATGATCGCGCCGAGGAAGGCCACGTCGGAGCCGGCCCTGATGGGCACGTGCACGTCGGCGACGGCGCTCGTCCTGGTGAAGCGGGGATCGACGTGGATGACGACCGCGCCGCGCGCCTTGGCCTCCATCACCCACTGGAAGCCCACGGGATGGCACTCCGCGAAGTTCGAGCCCTGGATGACCACGCAGTCGGAGTGCTGCAGGTCCTGCATGAACGTGGTGGCGCCGCCGCGCCCGAACGACGTGCCGAGCCCCACCACGGTCGAGCTGTGGCAGACGCGGGCCTGGTTCTCGATCTGCACCACGCCGAGCGCCGTCAGCAGCTTCTTGATGAGGTAGTTCTCCTCGTTGTCCAGCGTCGCGCCGCCCAGGCTGGCGATGCCCATGGTCCGCGCGGTGCGCCGTCCGCCGTGCTCCTGCTCCCAGGTCTCGCGGCGGGTCGCGATGATCCGGTCGGCGATCATCTCCATCGCCGTGCCGAGGTCGATCTCCTGCCAGCCGGCCCCGCCCGGCGGCCGGTAGAGCGCCTTGTGCATGCGGCCTTCGCCGGTGGTGAGCTGGAGGCTGGCCGCGCCCTTCGGGCACAGCCGGCCCAGGCTGATGGGGGAGTCGGGGTCGCCCTCGATCTGGATGACCTTCTCGTCCCGTACGTACACGTTCTGGCCGCAGCCCACCGCGCAGTACGGGCAGACCGACTTCACCACCCGGTCGGCCGTCGTCGTACGGGCCCGCAGCGCCTCCGTCCTGGCCGACTTGGCCGCCGGCCCCCGTGCCGTGCGGTCCGCCCCCGTGAGCTGCCGCAGCAGCGGCCACGCGAGATCCATGGCATCCCCCCGATGTCCCCGGCCCGAGTCCTGCCCTGGACAGGCCGGGGGAAAACCGGCAGGTCAGAACAGCCGGGCGGCCGCCTCGTCCCAGGCGCGCAGGTCGCCGGACGGCTCGTAGCGGCGCAGCGGCTGCGTCCCGGCGACCAGCGCGCGCATCTCGCCGAGATCGGAGACGAGCCCGGCCGCGCGCGCCTGCACCAGCACGTTGCCGAACGTGGTCGCCTCGGCGGGCCCCGCCACCACGGGCAGCCCGCACGCGTCGGCGGTGAACCGGCACAGCAGCTCGTTCCGCGACCCGCCGCCCACGAGGTGCACCACCTCGACGTCGCGCCCGGACAGCTCCATGGCCTGCCGCACGGCCGTCCTGTGCCCGATCGCCAGGCTCTCCAGCACGCACCGCACGTAGCCGGCGGGGGAGGAGGGCGGCCGCTGGCCGGTGCGGCGGCACTCGGCGGCGATCCTGGCCGGCATGTCGCCCGGCGGCAGGAAGACCGGCTCGTCCGGGTTGACCACGGCCGCGAACGGCGGCTCCTGAGCCGCGGCGGCCAGCAGCTCGCCCAGATCGGAGCCGGGCCAGGCGCGCAGGCACTCCTGCAGCAGCCACAGGCCCATGACGTTGCGCAGGTAGCGGACGGTGCCGTCGATGCCGGCCTCGTTGGTGAAGTTCGCCGCCCGGCTCTCGGGGGTCAGCACCGGGCCGGGCAGCTCGACGCCGGCCAGCGACCAGGTGCCGCAGGAGACGTACGCGAAGGTGGGGCCGGCGGCGGGCACGGCGGCGACGGCGGAGGCGGTGTCGTGCGAGCCGACCGCCCTGACCGGCGCCGACCAGCCGATCTCGGCGGCCACGTCACGCCGCAGCCCGCCCACCGCGTCGCCGGGGTCGCGCAGCGGCGGCAGGATGCCCGCGGGCAGTCCGAGCTGCTTGACCAGCGGTAACGCCCACGACCTCGTGCGGACGTCGAGCAGCCCCGTGGTGGAGGCGTTGGTCACCTCGGCGCCGCTCTCGCCGGTCAGCCAGTAGCCGATCAGGTCGGGGATCAGCAGCATCGTGGCGGCGTCGTCGAGCCGGTCGGCCAGCAGCTGGTAGAGGGTGTTGAACGGCAGCACCTGCAGGCCGTTCACGTCGTACAGGGCCTCGGCGCCGACCGCCCGCGCCACCTGCTCGGGCACGCCGCTCGTGCGGTCGTCGCGGTAGTGCACCGGGTTGCCCAGCATGTTGCCCGACGCGTCGAGCAGCGCGTAGTCGACGGCCCACGAGTCGACCCCGATGGAGGAGACGGGCCCCGCCGCGCGCAGCCCGGTCAAGATCTCCCGGTAGAGGCCGAGCACGTCCCAGTAGAGGCGGTCCGCCACGCGTACGGGGCCGTTGGGGAAGCGATGGGCCTCCGTGAGCGTCAGCCCGCCGGACAGGTCGGCGAGCATCACCCGCCCGCTGGAGGCCCCCAGGTCGACGGCGGCGAAACGGCGGCTCGTCCTGCTCATTGCGTGGACTCCCTGGCGATGAGCTCAGGCTGGAACATGATGTGCTGGTGCGCGTGCGTGTCGGGGTTGTCGCACTCGTCCAGCAGCAGCTCGGTGGCGATGCGCCCGAGCTGGTACGTCGGCTGCCGCATCGAGGTGAGCGACACCGTCGAGGCGGCGGCGAAGTCGATGTCGTCGTAGCCCATGAGCACGATGTCCTCGGGCACCCGCACCCCCGAGCGCAGCAGCGCGCGCAGCACGCCGAGCGCCAGCAGGTCGTTGGCGCAGAAGATCGCCTCCGGCAGCCCGGCGGCGACCAGCTCGCCGGCCGCCTTCTCGCCGGCCTTGGCGGTCATCGTGGCCGCCTCGACCACCCGCAGCGCGGCGGGGTCGAGCCCGGCGCCGGTCATGGCCATCTTGGCGCCCTCACGGCGCTCCACGCACTGGCGGATGGTCAGCGGCCCCGTCACGTACGCGAGGCTGCGCGCGCCCTTGCCGAGCAGGTGGGCCACGGCCGCGCGGCCGCCCGCGACATCGTCCACGGCCACCGCGCACTGGTCGGGCCGGTGGGCGGGATGGTCGACCAGCACCACGCTGATGCCGTGCTCGCGCAGCCGGTCGAGCCTGGCGGGGTCCTCGCCCGAGGGGGTGATGAGCACGCCGCGCACCCGGTGCTCGGCCAGCACGCGCAGGTTGCGGTCCTCCTTGTCGGTGGAGCCCGCCGAGTTGCCGAGGATCACCGCGTAGCCGAGCTCGCTGGCGACGTCCTCGACGCCGGCGGCGACCTCGGTGAAGAACGGGTTGCCGATGTCGATCACGCTCAGGCCGATCGTCCTGCTGTGCCCCGCGCGCAGCGTGGAGGCCGAGCCGTGCCGGACGAACCCCAGCTCGGTGATGGCGGCCTCCACTCGCTCCCGGGTGGCGGGCGCGACTTTGCCCGGCCGGTTCAGTACGTTGGAGACCGTGCCCGGGGAGACGCCGGCGAGTGCGGCGACGTCCTTGATGCTGACCATGGCCATGAAGAGCAATTAAAACGTACAAACGGGCGCTTGGCCAGTCGCGCCGCCGCTAGGAGCGCGGATCTCCGCTGCGAACCGCCGGCGATTGAGCGGTGGGACTAAAAACGTTCAACCGAAATCGCCCCGCGAGGCGGCGCATCGCGCCCGCGCGCGTGGACACCACCGCCCGACGAGCCCCGCCACCCCGCCTGAGCAGCGCCGATCGTCGCAAGACGCTTGACGGGACTTGTGCCTCACGCTGTGGGAACGTTTTAATCCCCAGGTACACCACCCATCGAAAGGCAGGCTTCATGCCGGATGTCATCGCGTACGGCGGCGACTGGAACCCCGAGCAGTGGCCCGAGGAGATCTGGGAACAGGATGTCGCGCTGATGCGCGAGGCCGGCGTCAACAGGGTCAGTCTCGGCATCTTCTCCTGGTCGCTGCTCGAACCCGTCGAAGGCGTCTTCGACTTCGGCCGGCTCGACCGGGCGATGGACCTGCTGGCCGCGAACGGCATCCGGGCCAACCTGGCCACCCCCACCGCCTCGCCGCCGCCCTGGTTCGGCGACGCCTACCCCGAGGCGCTGCCGGTGGACGCCGACGGCCGGCGGCTGCACCACGGCAGCAGGCAGGGCTTCTGCCCCAGCTCGCCGATCTACCGGGAGAAGGCGCTGCGCATCGCCGAGCAGGTGGCCGTGCGCTACCGCGAGCACCCCGCGCTGGCCCTGTGGCACGTGCACAACGAGTACGGCTGCCACAACGCCCGCTGCTACTGCGACACCTCCGCCGCCGCCTTCCGCGCCTGGCTGCGCTCCCGCTACGCCACGCTCGACGAGCTGAACGACGCCTGGGGCACCGCGTTCTGGTCGCAGCACTACAGCGACTGGGCGCAGATCCTGCCGCCGCGCGCCACCCCCAGTTTCCCCAACCCCGGCCAGCTGCTCGACTTCCGCAGGTTCAGCTCCGACGCCCTGGTCGAGCTCTACCTGGCCGAGCGCGACCTGCTCAGGCAGCTCGCCCCCGGCGTGCCCGCCACCACCAACCTCATGGCCGGCGCCCACTGGGACATGGACTGCTGGGCCTTCGCCGCCGAGCTGGACGTCGTCTCCACCGACCACTACCTGATCGGCGCCCGCGCCGAGCCGCACATCGACCTGGCCTTCGCCGCCGACTACGCCCGCTCACTCAACGGCGGCCGGCCCTGGCTGCTCATGGAGCACTCCACCAGCGCGGTCAACTGGCAGCAGCCGCGCAACCTCGCCAAGGCGCCCGGCGAGCTGCGCCGCAACTCCCTCGCCCACCTCGCGCGGGGCGCCGACGGCATCATGTTCTTCCAGTGGCGCCAGTCCAGGGCGGGGGCCGAGAAGTGGCACTCGGCGATGCTGCCGCACGCCGGGCCAGACACGAAGGTCTTCCGCGAGGTGAAGGCGCTCGGCGCCGAGCTGGACGGGCTCGCCGAGGTGGCGGGCAGCCGGGTCGAGGCCGAGGTGGCGCTGCTCGTCGACCACTCCAGCGTGTGGGCCCAGGACCACCCCGCCCAGCCCAGTTCCGAGCTCGACCCGGTGGAGGAGGCCAAGCGCTGGCACGCGGCGCTCTGGCGGGCGGGCGTGACCTGCGACATCGCACACCCCGAGGGCGATCTCAGCGCCTACCGGCTGGTGCTGGTGCCGCAGCTCTACCTGGTGAGCGACGCGGGGGCGGCCAACCTGGAGGCGTTCGTACGGCGGGGCGGGGTCGTGCTGGTGGGGCCCTACAGCGGGGTCGTGGACGAGCACGACCGGGTGCGGCTCGGCGGCTACCCCGGCGCCTGGCGGGAGCTGCTGGGCGTGAGCGTCGAGGAGTTCCTCCCGCTGGCCGCGCCGATCCGGCTGGCCTCGGGCGCGACGGGCCGGGCCTGGAGCGAGGCGGCGCGGGTCACGACGGCGAAGGTGCTGGACACGTACGCGAGCGGGGAGCCCGCCTGGACCCGCAACGAGTTCGGCGACGGCGCCGCCCACTACCTGACGACCCTGCTCGACGACGCCGCGCTGGCCGAGGTCGTCGCCACCGTGTGCGGCGAGTCGGGGGTCGCGCCCGCCGCCACGGCGGAGCCGGGCGTCGAGGTGGTCCGCCGCGCGCACGAGGACGGCCGCTCGTTCCTGTTCGCGATCAACCACACCGCCGCCGACGCCACGGTGACCACCCGCGACGGCCGCACCGTGACGGTCGCGGCCGGCGACGTCGCCGTGCTGCGTGGTTGATGCGGTGTTGATGCGTTGAAACGTGTCAGATCCCTGGTCAGGCCCCGCCTCCCGAGGCCGGGGCCGGCCCGCGCATTGACAGCGGGCAACGGGAATCATAGTTTCTCGCACAGAGGATTAAAACGTTTTGAAAGGAATGTCAGTGCAACGCGTCTGCTTCCTGCTGAAAGTCCGCCCGGAGCGGCTGGCGGAATATCGCGAGCGGCACCGCGACGTCTGGCCGGAGATGCGCGCGGCGCTGTCACGCACCGGCTGGCACAACTACTCGCTCTTCCTCAGGGACGACGGCCTGCTCGTCGGCTACCTGGAGACCGACGACTTCGAGGCCGCCAAGAAGGCGATGGCCGAGACCGAGGTCAACGCCCGCTGGCAGGCGGAGATGGCGCCGTTCTTCGAGGACCTCGACGGCCGGCCCGACGAGGGCATGACACCGCTGACCGAAGTGTTCCACCTGGACTGATCGGGGAGTAATGACTGACATCAAGGCCGTGCTGCGGGCGCAGCACATCGAGACGCCGTCCTGGGCCTACGGCAACAGCGGCACCCGGTTCAAGGTGTTCGCGCAGCAGGGCGTGCCGCGCGACCCGTACGAGAAGCTCGCCGACGCCGCCCAGGTGCACGCCCACACCGGCATCGCCCCCACGGTCGCCCTGCACATCCCGTGGGACAAGGTGGACGACTACGCCGACCTGGCCAGGCACGCCCGGGAGCTGGGCGTCGGCATCGGCGCCATCAACTCCAACGTCTTCCAGGACGACGACTACATGCTGGGCAGCGTCACCCACCCCGACGCCCGCGTCCGCCGCAAGGCCACCGACCACCTGCTCGAATGCGTCGACATCATGGACGCCACCGGCTCCGACACGCTCAAGCTGTGGTTCTCCGACGGCATCAACTACCCGGGCCAGGACGACATCAGGGCCCGCCAGGACCGCCTGGCCGACTCGCTCGCCGAGGTCTACGACCGGCTCGGCGGCGGCCAGCGCTTCCTGCTGGAGTACAAGCTGTTCGAGCCCGCCTTCTACGCCACCGACGTGCCCGACTGGGGCACCGCGTACGCCCACTGCGTCAAGCTCGGCCCGAAGGCCCAGGTCGTCGTGGACACCGGCCACCACGCGCCGGGCACCAACATCGAGTTCATCGTGGCGTTCCTGCTGCGCGAGGGCAAGCTCGGCGGCTTCGACTTCAACTCCCGCTTCTACGCCGACGACGACCTGATGGTCGGCGCCGCCGACCCGTTCCAGCTCTTCCGCATCATGTACGAGGTCGTGCGCGGCGGCGGGCTCGACCCCGAGGCGGGCGTCGCGTTCATGCTCGACCAGTGCCACAACATCGAGCCCAAGATCCCGGGCCAGATCCGTTCGGTCATGAACGTGCAGGAGGCCACCGCCAAGGCGCTGCTGGTCGACCGCGACGCGCTGGCCGCCGCCCAGGCCGCGGGCGACGTGCTGGGCGCCAACGCCGTCTTCATGGACGCCTTCAACACCGACGTACGGCCGCTGCTCGCCGAGCTGCGCGAGGAGATGGGCCTCGCGCCCGACCCGATGGCCGCCTACGCGAAATCCGGATACTTCGAGAAGATCGCCGCCGAGCGCGTCGGTGGCGAGCAGGCCGGCTGGGGGGCCTGAACCGTCATGTCCAACGTCATCAACGAGCTGCTCGACCGCTCACACCGCCTGGGCGCCGACCCGCGCAACACCAACTACGCCGGCGGCAACACCTCCGCCAAGGGCGCCGCGCCCGACCCGGTCACCGGGGCCGACGTCGAGCTGCTGTGGGTCAAGGGCTCCGGCGGCGACCTCGGCACGCTCAAGGAGTCCGGCCTCGCCGTGCTCCGCCTCGACCGGCTGCGCGCGCTCAAGGACGTCTACCCGGGCGTCGAGCGCGAGGACGAGATGGTCGCCGCGTTCGACTACTGCCTGCACGGCAGGGGCGGCGCCGCCCCGTCGATCGACACCGCCATGCACGGCCTGGTCGAGGCCGCCCACGTCGACCACCTGCACCCCGACGCGGGCATCGCGCTGGCCACCGCCGCCGACGGCGAGGAGCTGACCAGGCGGGTCTTCGGCGACCGCGTGGTGTGGGTGCCGTGGCGCCGGCCCGGCTTCCAGCTCGGCCTCGACATCGCCGCCATCAAGGACGCCAACCCGCAGGCCATCGGCTGCATCCTCGGCGGGCACGGCATCACCGCGTGGGGCTCGACCTCCCAGGAGTGCGAGGAGCGCTCGCTGGAGATCATCCGCACGGCGGAGGCGTACCTGGCCGAGCACGGCCGCCCCGACCCGTTCGGCCCGGTCGTCCACGACCCGCTGCCCGAGGCCGAGCGGCACGCGCGGGCCGCCGCGCTGCTCCCGATCGTGCGCGGCCTGGCCTCCACCGACGTACGCGTGGTCGGCCACTACACCGACACGCCCGAGGTGCTCGACTTCGTGGCGCGGGCCGAGCACCCGAGGCTGGCGGCGCTGGGCACGTCCTGCCCCGACCACTTCCTGCGTACGAAGGTCGCGCCGCTGGTGCTCGACCTGCCGCCGGACACGCCGCTGGAGCGGGCCGCCGAGCGGCTGCGCGAGCTGCACGCCGCCTACCGCGCCGGCTACACCGCCTACTACGAGCGGCACGCCGAGCCGAACTCGCCGCCCATGCGCGGCGCCGACCCGGCGATCGTGCTGGTGCCCGGCGTCGGCATGTTCTCCTTCGGCAAGGACAAGCAGACCGCCAGGGTGGCCGGCGAGTTCTACGTCAACGCCATCAACGTCATGCGCGGCGCCGAGTCCGTCTCCACCTACGCCCCCATCCCCGAGTCGGAGAAGTTCCGCATCGAGTACTGGGAGCTGGAGGAGGCCAAGCTCCGCCGCATGCCCAAGCCGAAGCCGCTGGCCACCAGGGTCGCGCTGGTCACCGGCGGCGGCTCGGGCATCGGCGCGGCCACCGCGCGCCGGCTGGCCGCCGAGGGCGCCTGTGTGATCGTGGCCGACCGCGACCTCGCCGCCGCCGAGAAGGTGGCCGCCGAGATCGGCGGCCAGGCCCACCGGGCCTCCGACGTCGCCGTGGCGGTCGGCGTGGACGTCACCTCCGAGGAGCAGATCGCCGCCGCCGTACGCGCGGGCGTGCTCGCCTTCGGCGGCGTGGACCTGGTCGTCAACAACGCGGGGCTGTCGCTGTCGCGCTCGCTGCTGGAGACCACGCTCTCCGACTGGGACCTGCAGCACGACGTCATGGCGCGCGGCTCGTTCCTGGTCTCCAGGGAGACCGCCAAGGTCATGATCGACCAGGGCATGGGCGGCGACGTCGTCTACATCTCCTCCAAGAACGCCGTCTTCGCCGGCCCGAACAACGTCGCGTACGGCGCCGCCAAGGCCGACCAGGCCCACCAGGTCCGGCTGCTCGCGGCCGAGCTGGGCGCCCACGGCATCAGGGTCAACGGCGTCAACCCCGACGGCGTCGTGCGCGGCTCCGGCATCTTCGCCTCAGGGTGGGGCGCGAACCGGGCGGCCGTGTACGGCGTGGAGGAGGAGAAACTGGGCGAGTTCTACGCCCAGCGCACGCTGCTCAAGCGCGAGGTGCTGCCCGAGCACGTGGCGGCGGCCGTCTTCGCGCTCACGGGCGGCGAGCTGACCCACACCACCGGCCTGCACATCCCGGTGGACGCCGGCGTCGCCGCCGCGTTCCTGCGCTGATCACGCCCTGATTCTGGCGGGGTGAGCGAAGCCCCGGGCCATACGGCTCGGGGCTTTTTACGTGTGGCCGACCGGAAAACGGACAAGTACTGGTGCATGGCTTGCATCGGGCCCGCATGTTTTCGGCCCCCAACGGCGGGTGACAAGTCTCACGATACGGTCAATAGTCCCAGCCTGGCTTGCATGCTCATCCTCTAGAGTGCATCATCTTCACAAGCAAGGTCATAAGCTATGATGCATATTCATGCAGCAGGAGGAAGTTGAATGAGGGCAGCGATCGCGGGAGCCAGTGGCTACGCGGGAGGGGAGCTGCTCCGCCTCCTCCTCGCTCATCCCGAGTTCGAGATCGGCGCGCTCACCGCCGCCTCCAGCGCCGGCACCAGGCTCGGCGCCCACCACCCCCACCTCACCCCGCTGGCCGACCGCGTCATCTCCGAGACCACGGCCGAGGAGCTCGAGGCGCACAACGTGGTCTTCCTGGCCCTGCCGCACGGCCACTCCGCCGCCGTCGCCGCCCAGCTCGGCGACGAGACGCTGGTGGTCGACTGCGGCGCCGACCACCGCCTCGCCGACCCCGCCGCCTGGCAGGAGTTCTACGGCGGCGAGCATGCCGGCACCTGGCCCTACGGCCTGCCCGAGCTGCCGGGCCAGCGCAAGGTGCTCATGGGCGCCACCCGCATCGCGGTCCCCGGCTGCTACCCGACCTCCGTGCTGCTCGCCCTCGCCCCCGCCTACGCCGCCGGCCTGGCCGGCCCCGACGTCGTCGTGGTCGCCGCCAGCGGCACCAGCGGAGCCGGCAAGTCGCTCAAGCCCCACCTGCTCGGCAGCGAGGTCATGGGCTCGGTCAGCGCCTACGGCGTGGGCGGCGTCCACCGGCACACCCCCGAGATGGAGCAGGGCCTGTCGGCCGTCGCCGGGCAGCAGGTCCGCGTCTCGTTCACGCCGACGCTGGCCCCCATGAGCCGCGGCATCCTCGCCACCTGCACCGCGCCGGCCGCCCCTGGGCTCACCAAGGAGGCGCTGCGCACCGCGTACGAGGTCGCGCTCAAGGACGAGCCCTTCGTCCGCCTGCTGCCCGAGGGCACCTGGCCGGCCACCTCCATGACCTACGGCGCCAACACCGCCGCACTGCAGGTGACGCTCGACGAGCGCGCGGGCCGCGTGGTCGCCGTCATCGCCATCGACAACCTCACCAAGGGCACGGCCGGAGGCGCGATCCAGAGCGTCAACCTCGCCCTCGGCCTGCCGGAAGAGCTCGGCCTCCCCACGACAGGAGTTGCTCCGTGAGAGAGCGCAGCGAAGCAAGCAGCAAGCACGGGTGCCCGGCATCCCTGCCGAAGGCGGGGGAGGAGGCATGAGCGTGACCGCTCCTCTGGGATTCAGAGCCACCGGCGTCGCCGCGGGCATCAAGTCCGGCGGCTCCCGTGACCTGGCACTCGTCGTCAACGACGGGCCGAGCCGCGCCGCCGCGGGCGTCTTCACCGCCAACCGCGTGCAGGCCGCCCCCGTGCTGTGGTCGCGCCAGGTCCTGTCCGGCGGCCGGCTGCGCGCCGTCGTGCTCAACTCCGGCGGCGCCAACGCCTGCACCGGGCCCGAGGGCTTCCAGGACACCCACGCCACCGCCGAGAAGGTGGCCGAGGTGCTCGACGACTCCGCGGGCGAGGTCGCCGTCTGCTCCACCGGCCTCATCGGCGAGCGGCTGCCCATGGACGCGCTGCTGTCCGGCGTCGAGACCGCGGCGGGCCAGCTCTCCCGCGACGGCGGCCTGGCCGCCGCCGACGCCATCCGCACCACCGACACCGTCTCCAAGATCTCCTTCAAGCGCGGCAGCGGCTACATGGTCGGCGGCATGGCCAAGGGTGCCGGCATGCTCGCCCCCGCCCTGGCCACCATGCTCTGCGTGATCACCACCGACGCCGAGGTCAGCGCGGAAGAGCTCGACACCGTGCTGCGCGCGGCCACGTCCAGGACCTTCGACCGGCTCGACACCGACGGCTGCATGTCCACCAACGACACCGTGCTGCTGCTCGCCAGCGGCGCCGCCGAAGTGCGCCCCGACCTCGCCGAGTTCGAGGAGCGGGTCACCGAGGTCTGCGCCGACCTCGCCAGGCAGCTGCTCGTGGACGCCGAGGGCGCGTCCAAGGCGATCGCCATCGAGGTGGTCGGCGCCGCCGACGAGGACGACGCCGTCAAGGTCGGCCGCGCGGTCGCCCGTTCCAACCTGCTCAAGTGCGCCATCCACGGCGAGGACCCCAACTGGGGCCGCGTGCTCGCCGCCGTCGGCACCACCGACGCCGAGTTCGAGCCCGACCGGCTCAACGTCGCCATCAACGGCATCTGGATCTGCCGCGGCGGCGCCGTCGGCGACGACCGCTCCAAGGTGGACATGCGTCCCCGCGACGTCACCATCACCATCGACCTGTCGGCCGGGCCGCACACCGCGACCGTGCACACCACCGACCTGACCGCCGACTACGTCCACGAGAACTCGGCCTACTCCTCATGAGACTCACCACCGCGCAGAGCAAGGCCCAGGCGCTCATCGAGGCGCTGCCCTGGCTCACCCGCTTTCACGGCGCCACCATCGTCGTCAAGTACGGCGGCAACGCCATGACCGACGAGTCGCTCAAGCACCGCTTCGCCGAGGACGTCGTCTTCCTGCACCACGCCGGCCTGCGCCCGGTCGTCGTGCACGGCGGCGGCCCGCAGATCAGCAGCGCCCTCGACAAGCTCGGCATCGAGTCCACCTTCACCGCCGGGCTGCGGGTCACCACCCCCGAGGCCATGCAGGTCGTCAGGATGGTGCTCACCGGCCAGGTCAACCGCGAGATCGTCGGCATGATCAACCACCACGGCCCGTTCGCCGTCGGCATGTCAGGCGAGGACGCCCACCTGTTCACCGCCGTGCGCAAGCACGCCCTCGTCGACGGTGAGCCCGTCGACATCGGCCAGGTCGGCGAGATCATCAAGGTCGAGCCCGGCGCCGTGCGCGCGCTGCTCGACGACGGCCGCATCCCCGTCGTCTCCAGCGTCGCCAGAGGCGACGACGGCGAGATCTACAACGTCAACGCCGACACCGCCGCCGCCGCGCTCGCCGTGGCGCTCGAAGCGCACAAGCTGATCGTGCTGACCGACGTCGAGGGCCTCTACGCCAACTGGCCCGACGACACCGACGTCATCGACCAGCTCACCGCCGACGAGCTCGCGGCCCTGATGCCCACCCTGTCCAGCGGCATGGTCCCGAAGATGGAGGCGTGCCTGACGGCCGTGCAGGGCGGGGTGCCGCAGGCCCACGTCCTCGACGGCCGGGTGCCCCACTCGCTGCTGCTGGAGCTTTTCACCAATGAAGGAATCGGAACGATGGTGATCCCGTCATGAACCTGCACGAGCGCTTCGGCAACGCCTTCATGCCCAACTACGGCGTCCCGCCGATCGCGCTGGCCCGCGGCGAGGGCACCCGCGTCTGGGACGCCGACGGCAGGCAATATCTCGACTTCATCGCCGGCATCGCCACCAGCTCGCTCGGCCACGCCCACCCGGCGCTGGTCGAGGCGGTCTCCCGGCAGGTCGCCACCATCGCCCACACCAGCAACCTCTTCCTGCACGAGCCCGAGGTGCGGCTGGCCGAGAAGCTGCTCGACCTGCTCAACGCGCCGGCCCGCGTCTTCTTCGCCAACTCCGGCACCGAGGCCAACGAGGCCGCCTACAAGCTGGCGCTCAAGTACGGCCGCCGCGAGGGCCGCTCCTACTTCGTGGCCGCCGAGAACGGCTTCCACGGCCGCACGATCGGCGCCCTGTCGCTGACCGGCAAGCCCTCCATCCGCGACCAGTTCGGACCGTTCCCGGTGGACGTGCGCTTCGTCCCGTACGGCGACGCCGCCGCGCTCAAGGAGGCCGTCACCGGCGACTGCATCGCGGTCTTCCTGGAGCCCACCCAGGGCGAGGCCGGCGTCGTGCCGCCGCCCGGCGGCTACTTCGAGGCCGCCCGCGAGATCTGCGACTCCACCGGCGCGCTGCTGGTCGCCGACGAGATCCAGTCGGCCATCGGCCGCACCGGCCACTGGTTCGCCCACCAGGCCGAAGGCGTCACCCCCGACATCGTCACCCTCGCCAAGGGCCTCGGCGGCGGGCTGCCCATCGGCGCCTGCATCGGCTTCGGCGAGATCGGCGGGCTCTTCGAGAAGGGCGACCACGGCTCCACGTTCGGCGGCAACCCGGTCTCGTGCGCCGCCGCGCTGGCCGTGCTCGACACCCTCGACCTCGACCACGTCAAGTCCGTCGCCGCCCGGCTGCGCACCGGCCTCGAATCCGCGGGCCACCCGCTGCTCAAGGGCGTCCGCGGCCGCGGCCTGTGGCTGGCCGCCGTGCTCGCCGAGCCGCGCTCGGCGCAGGTGCAGCAGGCCGCCGCCGAGGCCGGCTTCCTGGTCAACGCGCTGCAGCCGGACGCCGTACGCATCGCGCCGCCCCTCGTGGTGAGCGCGGACGAGGTCGACGCGTTCGTCACCGCGTTCCCGTCGATCCTCGCGGAGGCCGCGAAGTGAGCACCAGGCACTTCCTGCGCGACGACGACCTGAGCCCCGCCGAGCAGGCCGAGATCCTCGACCTGGCCGCCGCCATGAAGAAGGACCGCTTCGGCTACCGCCCCTTCGAGGGGCCGCAGACCGTCGCCGTGCTGTTCGACAAGCCGTCGGCCAGGACCCGCGTCTCCTTCCACACCGGCATCGGCGAGCTGGGCGGCCTGCCGCTGGTCGTCGACAACGTCTCGGTCCTCATGGGCCGCGGCGAGCCGGCCGCCGACATCGCCCGCGTGCTCGACCGCCAGGTGGCCGCCATCGTCTGGCGCACCACCGGCCAGGAGCTCATCGAGGAGATGGCCGCCCACTCCAGGGTGCCCGTCGTCAACGCGCTCACCGACGACTTCCACCCCTGCCAGATCCTCGCCGACCTGCAGACCGTGCGCGAGCGGCTCGGCCGCACCGCCGGCCTCACCTTCACCTACCTCGGCGACGGCGCCAACAACATGGCGCACTCCTACCTGCTCGGCGGCGCCACGGCCGGCCTGCACGTCCGCATCGCCGCGCCCCCCGGCTACCAGCCCGACGCCGTCATCCTCGACCAGGCCGCGGCCATCGCCGCCAAGACCGGCGGCTCGGTCATCGCGCTGTCCGACCCCGAGGCCGCGGTCCAGGGCGCCCACGTCGTCGCCACCGACACCTGGGTCTCGATGGGCCAGGACGGCAAGGAGCAGCGCGTCGCCGCGCTCAAGGCGTACCAGGTGAACGACGAGCTGCTCGAACACGCCGCGTCCGACGCGATCGTACTGCACTGCCTGCCCGCCTACCGCGGGCTGGAGATCACCGACGAGGTGCTCGAAGGACCCCGCAGCGTCGTGTGGGACCAGGCCGAGAACCGCCTGCACGCCCAGAAGGCGCTGCTGCACTGGCTGGTGTCCCGGCGATGATCCCGATGACCAAGGCGGCCCGGCAGGCGAAGATCACCGAGCTGCTGCAGCGCAAGGCCGTACGCTCCCAGCCCGAGCTGGCCAAGCTGCTGTCCGAGAGCGGCGTCGAGGTCACCCAGGCCACGCTCTCCCGCGACCTCGACGAGCTCGGCGCGCTCAAGCTGCGCGCCGACGACGGCTCGCTCGTCTACGCGCTGCCCGGCGAGGGCGGCGGCCGCATCCCGCTCGCCCGCCTCGGCACCGGCGAGACGCCCGCCGCCCGGCTGCACCGCATCGCCGAAGAGCTGCTGGTCGGCGCCGAGGCGTCGGCCAACCTGGTCATCGTGCGCACGCCGCCGGGCGCCGCGCAGTTCCTCGCCTCCGCCATCGACCACGCCGACTGGGAGTCCATCCTCGGCACGGTGGCGGGCGACGACACCATCCTGGTCATCAGCCGCGACCCCAGCGGCGGGCAGGCCGTCGCCGACGCACTGCTCAAGGTCGCCGACCGGCGCGCCTAACCCCCGGACGCCCGGCCGCGGCTAGGATCGCGGCGGCCCACGACGCCAAGCTGGACCGACTTGCACTAAGGTCGCGCAGGAGCTCGGGGGGAGCGCGCGAGGGCACGCCCGGCCACCGATGCCGGGACCACCGGCGCGGGCGTGTCCAGCGAAAACGTATATGGAGGACACAACGGTGAGTGATGGCAAGCCGATGCGGCTGTGGGGCGGACGCTTCGAGAGCGGCCCGTCCGACGCGCTGGCCCGGCTGTCGGTGAGCGTGCACTTCGACTGGCGGCTGGTGCCGTACGACCTGGCGGCGTCCAGGGCGCACGCCCGCGTGCTGCACCGGGCGCAGCTCCTGACCCACGAGGAGCTCGAGCGCATGATCGGCGCGCTCGACGACCTCGAGCAGGCCTGCAAGGCCGGCGAGTTCCGCCCGACGGTCGCCGACGAGGACGTGCACACCGCGCTCGAACGCGGCCTGCTCGAACGGCTCGGCTCGCTCGGCGGCAAGCTGCGCGCCGGCCGCTCGCGCAACGACCAGATCGCCACCGACCTGCGGCTCTACCTCCGCGACCACGCCCGCTCGATCGTCTCCCGCCTGGTCGAGCTGGAGACCGCGCTCATGGCGCAGGCCGAGCAGCACGCCGAGACCGCCGCGCCCGGCATGACCCACCTGCAGCACGCGCAGCCCGTCTCGTTCGGCCACCAGCTGCTGGCCCACGTGCACGCCTTCGCCCGCGACGTCGACCGGCTCACCGACTGGGACAAGCGCGCCGCGATCTCCCCGCTCGGCTCCGGCGCCCTCGCCGGCTCGTCGCTGCCGCTCGACCCGCAGGCCGTGGCCGAGGAGCTGGGCTTCTCCGCCGCCGCGCCCAACTCGATGGACGCCGTCGCCGACCGCGACTTCGCCGCCGAGTTCCTCTTCGACGCCGCCATGATCGGCGTGCACCTGTCGCGGCTGGGCGAGGAGATCGTCCTGTGGGCCTCGCAGGAGTTCCGCTGGATCGAGATGGACGACGCCTACTCCACCGGCTCGTCGATCATGCCGCAGAAGAAGAACCCCGACGTGGCCGAGCTGGCCCGCGGCAAGTCCGGCCGCCTCATCGGCAACCTGATGGCGCTGCTCACCACGCTCAAGGGCCTGCCGCTGACCTACAACCGCGACCTGCAGGAGGACAAGGAGCCGGTCTTCGACGCCGTCGACACCCTGCTGCTGGTGCTGCCCGCCATGGCCGGCCTGGTCGCCACCATGCGCGTCAACACCGCCCGCATGGAGGCCTCCGCCCCCGACGGCTACGCCCTCGCCACCGACCTGGCCGAGCTGCTGGTGCGGCGCGGGGTGCCGTTCCGCGAGGCGCACGAGGCCGTCGGCCACCTCGTCGTCTGGTGCCAGGTCAACGACAAGGACCTCGGCGAGCTGACCGACGACGAGCTCGGCAAGGTCTCGCCCCACCTGACCCCCGACGTGCGCGACGTGCTCAGCGTGCCCGGCGCCCTCGCGGCCCGCAAGGCCCACGGCGGCACCGCGCCCGACCGCGTACGCGACCAGCTCATCGCCCTCCGCGAGGCGGTCGACGCGCAGGCGGCATGGGCAGCGGGCAGCTGAGCTCCGCACCGCTGCCGCGGAGCTTCTTCGACCGGCCGTCCCACGAGGTCGCGCCCGACCTGCTCGGGCGCGTGCTCGTGCACGGATCGGTCGCCGTACGCCTGACCGAGGTCGAGGCGTACGGCGGCCCCGGCGAGGACCCGGCCGCCCACACCTACCGCGGCAAGACCCCGCGCAACGCCGTCATGTTCGGCCCGCCCGGCCACATCTACGTCTACTTCACCTACGGCATGCACTTCTGCGCCAACCTCGTTTGCCTGCCCGAAGGGTCCGGCTCGGCGGTGCTGCTGCGCGCGGGCGAAGTGGTCGAAGGGGTGGCCGAGGCCCGCGCCCGCCGCTCGTCCGGCCGGCCGGTGCCCGACCGCGACCTGGCCCGCGGCCCCGCCAGGCTGGCCGTCGCCCTCGGCCTGCTGCGCGAGCACAACGGTCTCGACGCCGTGCTCGACGGCTCGCCCGCGGGGCGGCCCCACCAGTCGGCCACCGTGCTCGCCGGGTGGCCCGCCGACCCCGCGACGATCAGGTCAGGCCCCCGCACCGGCGTCTCGACCGCCAAGGAGACGCCGTGGCGGTTCTGGATCGACGGCGACCCGACCGTCTCCCCCTACCGCGCTCACGTGCCACGGCGCCGCAACGCCGCGGCCACCTCCGTCGGCGAGGCACCCAAGTCGTGAGGGCTGAAGATGTGCAGGTAGTCGCCGGTGTCGATCTCCAGCATCTCGCTGCGCAGCCCCCACCGCCTGCGCACGTCCACCTTGATGTCCCAGATCGACTCCCATGGCACGTGCCGCCGCCCCGCGAACCCGTGCACCACCGTGATGCCGCTCTCGTCGGCCGCCAGCCGCACCGGCGCCAGCACGTCACGCAGTCCCATCGCGGCCAGCAGGACCGTCGCGGGAGCCGCCAGGATCACGCCGCGGAAATCGTCCCCCGCCCACCAGTGAACGCCGAGCCCGGCACACACCAGAGCCCCTAAGATCTTGAAAACGGCCAGCTCGCGACGGACCCTCCACATGGGCACCCAGCGTATCCAAGTGGCGCGCATCCGCACCGATCGGGCAGGCTAAAGGCACCGACATCCGACAGGAAAGCCAGATCACCGTGACCGACTTCCTTGACGACCTCGCGTGGCGAGGCCTGATCGCCCAGTCCACCGACCTCGACGCGCTGCGCGCGTCCATGGCCAAGGGACCGATCACGCTCTATTGCGGTTTCGACCCGACCGCACCGTCCCTGCATGTCGGTCACTTCGTGCCGCTGCTGACGCTGCGCCGCTTCCAGCAGGCGGGCCACCGCCCGATCGGCCTGGTCGGCGGCGCCACCGGGCTGATCGGCGACCCCAGCGGCCGCAACACCGAGCGCTCGCTCAACGCCACCGAGGTCGTCGAAGGCTGGGTCGAGCGGCTGCGCGGCCAGGTCGGGCGCTTCCTCGACTTCGACGCCCCGACCAACCCCGCCCTCATGGTCAGCAACCTCGACTGGACCGGCGAGCTGAGCGCCATCGACTTCCTGCGCGACATCGGCAAGCACTTCCCGGTCAACCGCATGCTCGCCAGGGAGTCCGTCTCGGCGCGGCTGGCCGGCGAGGGCCTCAGCTACACCGAGTTCAGCTACCAGATCCTGCAGTCCAACGACTTCCTCGAGCTCTACCGCCGCTACGACTGCACGCTGCAGATCGGCGGCAGCGACCAGTGGGGCAACATCACCGCGGGCGCCGACCTGATCCGCCGGGTCGAGGGCGGTCACGTGCACGTGCTGACGCTGCCGCTCATCACCAAGGCCGACGGCACCAAGTTCGGCAAGACCGCCGGCGGCGCGCTCTGGCTCGACCCCGAGATGACCTCGCCGTACGCCTTCTACCAGTACTTCCTCAACTCCGACGACCGCGACGTGATCCACTACCTCAAGGTGTTCACGTTCCGCGGCCGGGAGGAGATCGAGGCGCTGGAGAAGACCGTCGCCGAGCGGCCCTTCGCCCGCGAGGCCCAGCGCGCGCTCGCCGAGGACCTCACCGAGCTGCTGCACGGCAAGGAGGAGCTCGACGCCGTCGTCGCCGCCTCCAAGGCGCTGTTCGGTCAGGGCTCGCTGGAGGAGCTGCCGGCCGCCACGCTCGGCGCCGCGCTGGCCGAGGTGCCCAAGGCCGACATCCCGGCGCTCGGGACACCCTTCATCGACCTGCTCGCCGACAGCGGCCTCGTCGAGTCCAAGTCGGCGGCCCGCCGGGCGGTCAAGGAGGGTGGCGCCTACCTCAACAACCGCAAGATCACCGACGAGGCGTACGTGCCGGGCGCCGAGGACCTGCTCGCCGGGCGGTACATGGTGCTTCGCCGCGGCAAGAAGTCGATCGGCGGCGTCGAGGTCGGCTGACCTCTCCGCTTTATGGGAGCGCCCGCCCCGCCGGAGTCTCCGGGGCGGGCGCTTCCTTGCGCGCCCGCGCCGACGTCTCCGGTGGGCGCTTCTATCGAGTGCGCCCGCCGGGCTCCTGAGCCTGCCTGCGCCGCCGTTCCGTGCCCTGCGCGGGGGTCTTCGTGGCGCTTCTGCGGGTCGCCCGGGTGGACTGCTCGGTGCGGGTGAACAGGGCGACCGTCAGGCCGGGCAGGTCGGTCGAGTGCTTGGCCGTCTCCAGCTCGTACCCGGCCTGTCTGACCTCCTCGACCGGCTTGAGGCCGTCCTCCTTGAGCCCGGAGTCCTTCGTCCCGCGCCACACCACCCAGAGCCGCTCGCGCCCGGCCAGCGCCGCCGCGACGTCGGGCTGCTCCGGGTAGCCGAACCCTTCGGGGTCCGGCGCGTCCCCCGAGCGCAGGACGTCCACCGGCATGAGCGAGTCGGCGTAGTAGTCGAAGCCGGCACGCAGCTGGCTCTGCCCGTAGACGATGGCGTCGTCCGGCTCCGCCTTGATCACCCGCAGTGCCCAGGGGATGTTCTCCATCCGCCCGTTCTCCTCGCGTACGTCCACATGCTCGGGCAGCGCGACCAGGCAGCCCAGCACCACGACCGCCACCCCGGCAACCACCTGGAGGCGCGGCAGGCTCGCCACCGCCAGCCCGGCCAGCAGCGCCAGCGCGGGGGCGGTGACGAAGAGGTAGCGGTCCACGTACACGGGAGTGACGAGCCAGGAGACCAAAAGCAGCAGCACCGGCGGCAGCACCAGCCACCCCGCGAGCGCCGCGGCCCAGGCGCGCACGCCGTTCGCCCGCCACAGCAGCACGGCGCCCGCCAGGGCGATCGCGAACAGCGCGACGCCCAGCACCTCCGCCTCCGCCGCCATCTTCGGGAACGTCAGCAACACCTCGGGCCCGCGCTGCGGGATCCAGCTGATGGCGTGCCGCTCCCCGTACCCGATCAGGCCCAGCACCGCCGCGGGCACGCACCCCACGGCGAGCGCGGCCGCCATCCTGCCCAGCACCTCCCGCCGCACCAGCAGCACGTGGGCGGGCAGGACGAGCACCGCGAACAGGTGCGTGCAGCACACGAGCGCCACCGCCACCCCGTACGCCACCCACCTGCGCCCGCTCGGCCGTTCCAGCGCCCGGTGCAACGCCCAGAACGCGAACACCACCGCGGCCGCCGCGAACGCGTACGACCTGGCGAAGGCCCCGTAGTAGGACACCGACGGCAGGATCGCGAACACCCCGGCCGCCACCACGCCCGCGCGCGTGCTGTGCAGCCGCCGCCCCAGATCCACCAGCAGCCATGCCGCCACCCCGATCGCCACCGCCGAGGGCAACCGCAGCCACAGCTCCGCCGTGCCTGCCTTCATCCAGAAGTGCATGAAGAGGTAGTAGGGCAGGAAATGCCCGTCGATGTGACGGGCCAGCTCGACCATGCCGGCGAGCGAGCGCGAGGCGGCGCTGATGGTGGCCAGCTCGTCGCCGTTCAGGGTGCTGGCGCCGGTGCCGGAGAAGGCGGCTAGTCCGCCGAACAATCCCATCCACCAGGTGGTGAACGTGCGTCTGTGTGTGGCTGGACGTGCTGGAGGTGTGAGAGTGGCGACGGAGTTCACCCGAGCCAGGATACGTCCGGTTATGGTCGGAGACATGGCGAACGTGATCGTTTTCGACCTGTACGGGGTGATCGCTCGTACGCAGGGGGACGCGGCCAGGCGACAGATCGAGGAACTCGCCGGGGTGGCGGGGGAGGCGTTCTGGGAGGCGTACTGGGCCTGCCGGCCTCCGTACGACGCCGGCCAGGACGGCACCGACTACTGGACCGCCGTCGCCGACCGGCTGGGCATGCGCTTCGCGGACATCCCCGCGCTCATCGCCGCCGACCTCGACAGCTGGTGCCATGTCGATCCCGTCATGGTGGAGCTGATCCACGAACTCGCCGACCGGGGGCACCGCCTGGGGCTGCTGTCCAACATCATCGCGGAGCTGGTGCCCGTCTGGGAGTCCCGGCACAGCGGGTGGCTCGATCGCTTCGAGTCGCTGACGTTCTCGTGCCAGGTGGGGGTGGCGAAGCCGGATCCGCGGGCGTACGAGATCTGCGCGGAGCGGATGGGGGTGGCTCCGGGGGAGGTGCTGTTCATCGACGACCGCGAGGAGAACGTGGTGGCGGCGCGGGCCGCGGGCATGAAGGCCGAGGTGTTCGTATCGGCTGAGCAGGTACGCGAGCTGGCCGGCACCCTCGCCCGGTGACGCCGCCCTTACCCCCGTGGCGGCCTCTTCTCACTTCCCCGGGCCGAGCGATTTGACGAGTCGCGGATCGCCACCTAATCTTTCACTTCGCCCCGGGGAGTGAGCCGGACGCCGGTCAGGCGGACGGGCCTCCAGGGCAAACCCCTTAGAGTAACGAGCCAACTCGGCGGAGCCGCTTCGGCGTGCTGTCGCATGGGTTCGTCTTCGGGCGCGCCGACATCACCGAAAAACCGGTTGATTCGACACGCGCCTGATGACACGGTAAGTTACGAGGGTTGCCCCAGATCGGGGCAGACAATCTTGGAAGTTCGAACCACTTCCCGTCAAGTCGCAAGATTTGACACGAGGTCGGGCGAACTGATAAGATAGAGGAGGACGAGATAGCGCCTTCTGGCTGAGGTTCACCGCAAGTGAGTCATCGGTTGGATGTACGCGTCCGTTTCTTGAGAACTCAACAGTGTGTTAAAAGCCAGTGCATGATGCACAACCCCGTCATTTTTTGACGGATTCCTTTGGTTG
>NZ_JBFAQA010000045.1:0-79592 GCF_040677005.1 Nonomuraea sp. NPDC049421 | reverse complement strand
GGGTCGCGTTCGTCATCTCCGCACTGGGGCGCCTCTACTTGCCCACCCGGCTCAGGGGTTCAACAGTCTCACCCGTCGAGAACGCAACGGCCCTGGTGCAGGGGGCGAGCGTGCCCGGGCCGATCTGGCGGGAGACCATGATCCAGGCGCTGCGCAAGGTCCGTCCCACGCCGTTCACCCCGATCCTCACCAGCCGTTTCGAGGGCTGCACGACGGGCTGCCCGCCGAAGGAGCCGGAGAAGGACGAGGACGAAGAAGCGACGGGAGCCACCCCCACCCCCACCCCCACGACCTCGCTCTCCCCCACCCCCACCACCGAACCGTGAGGACGGGGACGCGTGGTCAGAACTCGTCGTGCCCGGTGACCTGGGTGACGGTGAAGACGTGGCGGGTGGCGGCGCAGATCGTCTCCAGGGTGTGGACGGGCACGTCGTCCGTGGAGTAGCCGGTGCGCAGCACCTGGACGACCCACTCCCCCTCCGACAGCTCCAGCGTCTCGCGCTCGAACGCGGTCGGGGGGCGGGCGACCAGCGTCTCCTCGGCGTGCCCGAACTCGTGGCCCAGCGCCACCAGCGCCGACTGCAGCGACGGCCGGACGAACCCGGGCTCGGCGATGCGGGTGCCGGCGAAGAGGTCGGCGCGGAAGAAGCTGGTGGCGACGCGTACGGGGACGCCGGAGGCGGTCAACAGCTTGCGCCGCGCGATGACGCCGGTGCCCGGTGGCACGCGCAGGCAGGCGGCGACGTGATCGGGGGCGGGCTCCTCGCCGACGTACAGCATGCGGCGGCCCGCCTCCAGCCCCTGGCGCTCGGCCTCGGCCAGGAACAGGGACTTCGACGCGCGTACGGCGGGCTCGGTCGGCAGCGCCCGGCGGACCAGCACCCGCTGCGCCCCGGCGTTCGTGCCCTGTGTGACTCCCATGTCAGCCTCCTCGACGTGCGCAGGCATCCTACGCGCCCCGCCACCGGCCCCGGTCGGGGGGAGATCGCCGGGCGGAGCATAGGATCGCGTACATGGCAACGTGCGAACATCTGTCACAGGCGGGCGACCCCGCCGCGAAGACGCCGGAGGGCTGCGAGGAGTGCCTGGCCCACCACGGGCGGTGGGTGCACCTGCGGCGCTGCCTGGAGTGCGGCCACATCGGGTGCTGCGACTCGTCGCCGGCCAAACACGCCACCGCGCACTTCCACGAGACCGGCCACGCCGTCGTGCAGTCGTACGAGCGGGGCGAGAACTGGCGCTGGTGCTTCGTCGACAGCCAGATGGGCTGACCCAGCCCGGCACCGGCCCCGAAGCCCCGGGCGCAGCCCTGTGCCCTGGGCTCGCGGACCTGAGCCCCGGGCGCGTGAACCTGAGCCCCGGGCGCGCGGCTCTGACCACCGGGCGCGCGGACCTGAGCCCCGGGCGCTCGGCCTCGGTCAGCGGTCGAGGATGGCCTCTTCGAAGTCGAGCTGCGCCATCACCTCGCGCAGCACCTCGTCGTCGAGCCGCCGCTCGTCGCGCATGCGGACGAAGACCTCCCGCTCGGCCTGCAGCATCCGCCGCCGCAACCTCCGGTAGAGCGTGCTCGGCGTCTCGGCGCCGCCGGGTCCCGTGCCGCCGCCGAGGCGTTCCCAGGCGGTCAGCGAGCGCCGCCACGACTTCTCCCTGAGCTGGTCGATGACCTGTTTCTGGATCTCGTCCGGTTCGTGGCCCTGCTCGGCGACGAGCCGGTCGAGTTCGGCCAGGCCCGCCTCCAGCGCCGCCTGCTGGGCGGCCGCCTCGGCCAGCCGGTCCTCGTAGCGCTCCTGCTCGCTCGACACCCGCAGCCTCCTGATCAGCGCCGGGAACGTGGTGCCCTGGATGAGCAGCGTGCCGATCACGGTGGTGAACGTCAGGAACAGCAGCATCGCCCGATCCCGCTCGGGCACGGTCTCGGGGATGGCGAACGCCGCCGCCAGCGAGACGACGCCGCGCATGCCCGCCCAGCTGAGGATCGCCGTCTGCTGCCCGGTCGGCCGCGCCTCCGCCCCGCGGATCATCTTGATCAGGTACGAGTACGCGAACATCCAGACGAACCGGACGGCGATCGTCACCCCCAGCACCGCCACCGCGTACCCCGCGACCTGCCACGGCCGATAACCGGCGATGCCCTCGATCACGGGCACGAGCTGCAGCCCGATCAGCGCGAACACCACCGTCTCGAGGAAGAAGACGATGACCCGCCACACGGCGTCGGACACCAGCCGGGTGCCGAACCCGCGCAGATGCATGCGGTTGCCGAGATAGAGGCCCACGATCACCACGGAGATCACGCCGGAGGCGTGCACCGACTCGGCCCCGAGGTAGGCGGCGAACGGGACGAGCAGCATGACCGTGTTGTCGACGAGCGAGTCGCGGGTGCGTTCGAGCACCCACGCGCATCCGAACGCCAGCGCCAGCCCGATCACCGCCCCGCCCACGGCGGCGAGCAGGAACTCGCCCAGCCCGTGCCAGAGGCTGATCGCGCCGCCGGTGGCCGCGCCGATGGCGACGCGGTAGAGCGTGAGCGCGGTGGCGTCGTTGAACAGGCTCTCGCCGACGAGGATGGTCAGCGCCCGGCGCGGCAACCCCAGCCTGCGGCCGACCGCGACGGCCGCCACCGCGTCGGGCGGCGCGACGATCGCGCCGAGCGCGAACGCCGCCGCGAGCGGCAGGGCGGGCAGCAGGAGGTGGACGAGCAACCCGACCACGACCGTGGTGAACAGCACCAGCCCCACCGACAGCAGCCCGACCGACTTCCTGACGTCGCGCAGGCGCAGATAGGAGCTGTCGAGGGCGGCGGAGTAGAGCAGCGGCGGCAGGAAGACGTAGAGCACGAGCTCGGGGTCGAGGGGCACCGCGGGCACCAGCGGCGAGACCAGCAGCCCGGCCGCGACCAGCAGCAGCGGGGCGGGCCAGCCCCTGCGCCGCGCGAACGCCGCCACCGCGACCGCGCCACCGGCCAGCAACAGCAGTTGCGAGCCCATGCCGAACCCCACCAGCGCCCCCTCCACCAGGTCACGGCCGTGTCAGCCGATCGTCTCGCGGTGAAGAGTACCCGGCGGCGCGAGGGCGGCGGTCACCAGGCGGTCACCACTCCCTGCGGTCGCTTCTTTCGTGGTAATCGGGCTGGTCGGGGCGCAGGCGCTCGCCCGTGGAGAACATGGGGTCCCCGACGTACGGGCGGGTCAGCTCGGTCTCGGACTGCGGGTACTGCTGCTGCTCCTGGCGGCCGAGCGCGAGCAGGGGATCGACCGGGTTGGCCTGGCCGGCCTGCGGGTTCTGGTAGGAGCCGTAGTCGTCGGGGGCGGGCTGCGGCGGCTGCCTGCGGCGGCCTGCTCCCGGGATGCCGTGCATGGGCGTGCCCAGGCCCGCGGTGCTGGGCTGCGGCTCGGGCCGCGGCCGCTGCTGCTGGTGCTGAGGTTGCTGGGGCTGGGGCTGGGGCTGGGCCTGCTGCTGGTAGCCGTCGGCGCGCCGGCCCGCGTAGGGGTCGGAGGGGTAGGCGTCGGCGGCGTACTGGTCGTGGCGGGGCTGCGCCTGCTGGTACGGGTCGGCGGCCTGCGAGGGGAAGCCCAGCGGGTCGGTGCTCAGCGGCGACGGGCGGCGCTGCTCGCCGGGGAACTGGTAGACGGGGTCCTGGTCGACGTACTGCGGGCCGGTGAAGGGATCGGGCTGCCTGCCCTGCGACTGGGCGTAGTGCGGGTCGCTGAGCGGGTCGCCGGTGTACTGCGGGCCGCTGTAGGGGTCGCCGGTGTACTTCGGCTGGGGGCCCGTCGACTCGACGTACTGCGGGCCCGTGAAGGGATTGCGCTGGTCGCCGTACTGCTCGCGGGGCGCGGTGGTCTCGCCGTACGCCTCGCGCTGGGCGCCCGCGTCACCGTAGGAGGCGACGAGCTTGTCCTGGTGGGGCGGGTTGCCCCGGGCCACGAGCACGTCGTTGGGCGCCAGCGCCGCCGTGGGACGGTCGTCCAGCGGCTGGCCCTGAGGCTGCTGCGCCTGGGGCTGCTGAGGCTGGGGCGGCCGGTGGTACTGGCCGGTGCCGGGGATGACCTCGGTGCCCGGCTCGTGCGCCGGGACGGCGGGCTGCTCACCGGTCGCCTCCGCGAACCCCTCATCGAGGGTGTCGAGCAGCCGGCCGACATCCTCCATCGGCATGCGGAAGCTCGCTGTGCACATCTCCCCGCGCCACAGGCTGAGGACGAGCGTGCCCTCATGCCACGTGACACGCAGACACCGCTCTTGACCTCGCGCATCGAAGAAGACTTCGCCGAACGACGGCAACGGGACAACTTCCGACATGGCAGACATACTGCTTTAACCAGCCTTTATTCGTCCACTCAACCCCGGAAAACCCTACTTAACCGGCCTTCCCATCTACTCCCGGAACCCCTCTGGTCACATCCGGTGAAGTCCCCCACCTGCCAGTCGGCGCTCCGATCGCCCAGTGTGCCACGCAACCCGCCGGGAGTTTCCTGGAACGCCGGGATGCGTCTGGCCGATCACACCGCGTTCGGCGCGGCGACCCCGGAATGCGGGTAGCGTTTACTGCCGTGCCCGACTCCCATCTCCCGCCAGTGGACGAACTGCTCAGCATCGCGGTAACCGCTCTCGGAGGGAGCGAACGCCAGGGCCAGATCACCATGGTGCGGGCCGTGCAACACGCCATCGACGCAGAAGAGCACCTGGCCGTCCAGGCGGGCACGGGCACGGGGAAGTCGCTGGCCTATCTGGTGCCGTCGATCCGCCACGCGATGGACAGCGACGCGCCCGTCGTGATCTCCACGGCCACCATCGCGCTGCAGCGCCAGCTCGTCGACCGCGACCTGCCCCGCCTGTCCGAGACACTCGGCAAGGAGCTGCCGCACGAGCCCACGTACGCGATTCTCAAGGGCCGCCGCAACTACCTGTGCCGCTACAAGGCGACCGCGGGCTGGCCCGAGGACGACGAGCAGGACCAGCTGTTCGACCCGCGCGAGGTGAGCGCGACGGGGCGCATGGTGCAGCGCATCCAGGAGTGGGCCGAGGAGACCGAGACCGGCGACCGCGACGAGCTGGTGCCGGGCGTCAGCGAGCAGGCGTGGCGGCAGTTCTCGGTCAGCGCGCAGGAGTGCCTGGGCGCGAGCCGCTGCCCGAGCGGCGCCGAGTGCTTCGCCGAGCTGGCCAGGGCGCGCGCGGGCGAGGTCGACGTCGTGGTGACCAACCACGCGCTGCTCGCCATCGACGCCATGGGCGAGCTGCCGGTGCTGCCCGAGCACCAGGTCGTCGTGGTCGACGAGGCGCACGAGCTGGTCGACAGGGTGACGTCCGTGGTGACGTCCGAGCTGTCGGAGGCGTCCGTCATGCTCGCCGTACGCCGGGTCGGCCGCCTCATCGACCAGCCCATCGCCGACCAGCTCATGGAGGCGGGCGAAGACCTCAAGGCGCTTCTGGCCGCCGCCCCGCCCGGCCGCATCGACGAGCTGCCCCAGGTGCTCGGGCTGACCCTGCAGCTCATTCGCGACTCCGCCTGGCGCTGCGTCACCGCCCTGGGGCCGCGCAACGCCGACAAGGACGACCCCGACAAGGCGGGCCAGCGCAAGGCCGCGTTCACGGCGCTCGACGAGGTGCACGACACCGCCGTACGCATGCTCGACGCCTACGGCCACGCCTCCGAGGCCGACAGGGCCGAGGTGGTCTGGCTCGACGGCGGCACCGACCGGCGCCCGCCCGCACTGCGGGTGGCGCCGCTCAGCGTCAGCGGCATGCTGCGCGACAAGCTGTTCGGCGAGCGCACGGTCGTGCTCACCTCGGCCACGCTGGCGCTCGGCGGCACGTTCGACGCGCTGGCCGCGCAGTGGGGGCTCGGCGAGGCGGGCAAAGACTGGCAGGGCATCGACGTCGGCTCCCCCTTCGACCACCCACGCTCCGGCATCCTCTACGTCGCCAAGCACCTCCCCCAGCCCGGTCGCGACGGGCTGCCGCAGCAATACCTCGACGAGATCGCCGAGCTGATCGAGGCGGCCGGTGGGCGCACGCTGGGGTTGTTCTCCTCGATGCGGGCGGCCAAGGCGGCGACCGAGGCGCTGCGCGACCGGCTCGACGTGCCGCTGCTGTGCCAGGGTGACGACTCGACGATGCTGCTGGTCAAGCAGTTCGCCGAGGACGAGCCGACCTGCCTGTTCGGCACGTTGTCGCTGTGGCAGGGGGTCGACGTGCCGGGGCCGTCGCTGCGGCTGGTCATCATCGACCGCGTCCCGTTCCCCCGGCCCGACGACCCGCTGACCTCCGCCCGCCAGCGCCACGTGGCGGCCAAGGGCGGCAACGGCTTCATGGCCGTCGCCGCCAACCACGCCGCCCTGCTGCTGGCCCAGGGCGTCGGCCGGCTGCTGCGCTCGCAGGACGACAAGGGCGTCATCGCGGTCCTCGACCCTCGCCTGGTGACGGCCCGCTACAGCGGCTTCCTCCTGGGCTCGCTACCGCCGTTCTGGCGCACCACCGACCCGGCCGTCCCCCGCGCCGCGTTGAAGCGCCTCACCACCACCTGACCCCGAAGGCATCCTGCCGCGCGCTCGGCGCGGCGGCGCCCGATCCCGAAGAGCGCCGGCCGCGACGGCGGACACCGCCGGCAGCACGGGGCGCGCGGCGCCTGCGACCGCGGTGAGGGCGCACAGAGACGGCCCCCGCGATGGCGCGGGAGCCGCAAGCCGGGACCAGGCCCAGGGAGCCGAGGGCCGGAGTCAGGCCCAGGGGGCGAGGTCGGGGCGTTTGGCGGTGAGGCCGTCGCCCGAAGAGACACCGCGCAGGCGGCGGGAGACCCACGGCACCAGGTGCTCCCGCATCCACTGGGCGTCCTCGCGACGCCGGGTGCGGGGGTCGACGGTGCGGGCGGGCCACTCCTTGCGCCAGTCCTCGAACGGCACGCCCAGCACGTCGAGCACCCGGGCGGCCACCAGCCGGTGACCGTCCTCGTTCATGTGCAGCCGGTCGGCGCTCCAGGCCCGCCAGTCGCGCAGCCCCTGCATCGACCACTGGTCGACGAGCCGGCAGCCGTAGAGGTCGGCGACGGAGCGCAGGTGCAGGTAGTAGATGGCGAACTTGCCGCGCATCCGCCGCATGATGGGCGTGTCACGCGGATCGACCCCGGTGAACAGCAGCACGTCGGCCCCGCCGGAGCGCAGGTCGCGTACGGCCCGCGCGAGGGTCTTCGCCATGACGTCGGGATCGCTGCCCGGCCTGAGCAGGTCGTTGCCCCCGGCGCAGAAGCTGACCAGGTCGGGCGCCATCTCGACGGCCAGCGGCACCTGCTCGGCCACGACCTGGTCGAGCAGCTTGCCGCGCACGGCCAGGTTGGCGTAGCGGAAGGAGGGGTCGTCGGCGGCGAGCCGCTCGGCCACCCGGTCGGCCCAGCCACGGTAGTGCCCGTCCGGACCGGGATCGTTCAGTCCTTCTGTGAAGCTGTCGCCGAGCGCGACGAAGGACTTGTAGTGCCTCATGAGGTGGTGATCATCTCCGCGATAGCGTGCAGCGCAAGGACGTATGACTGTAGTCCGAACCCGGCGATCGTGCCCGTCGCCACCCCGGCCACGACGGAGGTATGGCGAAACTCTTCCCTCGCCGCGGGATTGGAGATGTGGACCTCGACGAGCGGGGCGGTGCGCTGGGCGATGGCGTCCTTGAGCGCGTAGGAGTAATGGGTGAAGGCGGCGGGGTTGAGCACGACGGGGATGCGGCCGTCGCATGCCTCGTGGATCCAGCCGATCATCTCGGCCTCGTCGTCGGTCTGGCGCACCTCGACGTGGTGGCCGAGCTTGCGGCCGGTGTCGCGGCAGAGGGCGGCGAGGTCGTCCAGGGTGTCGGCGCCGTAGACGTCGGGCTCGCGCACGCCGAGCCGGCCCAGGTTGGGGCCGTTGAGGACGAGGATCATGCGGAGATCTCCTTGTAGGCGGCTTCGAGCAGCTCTTCCGCCGGATCTTCGAGGCGGCCCGGCCTGGCGAGGTCGTCGAGCACGACGAACCGCTGCTTGGCGCCGCGGTTCTTCTTGTCGAGCCGCATGTGGTCGCGCAGCCGCGGCCAGGCGTCGGCGCGGTGGGTGGTCGGCAGGCCCACGGAGGTGAGGATGGCGCGGGTGCGGGCGACGACGTCGGCGCGGCCGGACAGCCTGGACAGCTCGGCGGCGTAGACCATGCCGACGGCGACCGCCTCGCCGTGGCGGATCGTGTAGTGCTCGTCGCGCTCGATGGCGTGGGCGAGCGTGTGGCCGTAGTTGAGGATCTCGCGCAGGCCGGCCTCGCGCAGGTCGGCGCCCACGACGTCGGCCTTGACCCGGATCTTGCGCTCGATCAGCTCGCGGGTGTGGGGGCCGTCGGGACGGGTGGCGGCCTCAGGGTCGGACTCGACCAGCCGCAGGATCTCGGGGTCGGCGATGAAGCCGCCCTTGATGATCTCCGCCAGGCCCGCGACATAGTCCGCCTTGGGCAGCCCGGCCAGCGTGGACAGCTCGCACAGCACGCCGGCGGGCGGCAGGAAGGTGCCGACGAGGTTCTTCCCCTCGGCGGTGTCGATGCCGTTCTTGCCGCCGACGGCGGCGTCGACCATGGCGAGCAGCGTGGTGGGCACGAGCACGACCTGGACGCCGCGCAGCCACGTGGCCGCCACGAACCCGGCGAGGTCGGTGGTCGCGCCGCCGCCGACGCCCACCACGGCGTCGGAGCGGGTCACGCCGTGGCGGCCCAGCTCGGACCAGAGCCGCGCGGCCACCTCGACGGTCTTGCACTGCTCGCCGTCGGGCACGGTCAGCTCGGCCACCTCGTAGCCGGCCGCGACCAGCGCCTCGCGGACGGGCCTGGTGATCTCGGGCAGCGTCTCGGGGGCGATGACCGCGACCGTGCGCACGCCGGGCTTGAGCAGCGTGGCCAGCTCGGCCAGCACGCCGGTGCCGACCACGACGTCATAGGGGCTGTCGCCGCGTACGTGGATCCTGGTGGCGCTCACCCGGGCAGCCCCTTCACGATCTCGTCGGCCAGCTCTTCCGGCTCGCGCTTGTCGGTCACCACGGTCATCACGGCCAGCCGCTCGTAGATGGGCCGCCGCTCCTCCATCAGCGCCTTGAGGCGGCTGCGCGGGTTGAGCACCAGCAGCGGGCGGGCGCCGGCCAGGCCGACCCGCTGGACCGCGTCGGCCAGCCCGACCTGGAGGTAGACGACGGGCTGGCCGTCGAGCAGGGTCTGCGTCTCCTCGTGCAGGACGGCGCCGCCGCCGAGCGACAGGACGCCGTCGTGCTCGGCGAGGGCGCGGCGCACGGCCTCGTGTTCGAGCTCGCGGAAGCGCTCCTCGCCGTCCTCGACGAAGATGTCGGAGACGGGTTTGCCCGCCACCGCCTCGACGTCGGAGTCGGTGTCGCGGAACCCGACGCCGAGCCGCTCGGCGAGCAGCCGCCCGAGCGTGGTCTTGCCGGATCCGGGCGGCCCGATGAGCACGGCCTTGGCTGTCATTTGATCACCATGGAAGAGAGGTAGCCGGACAGGTTGCGGGCGACTTCCTCGACGGAGTCGCCACCGAACTTCTCGATCGCCGCGTCGGCCAGCACCAGCGCGACCATCGCCTCGGCCACGATGCCGGCCGCCGGCACGGCGCACACGTCGGAGCGCTCGTGGTGGGCCTTGGCCGCCTCGCCGGTCTTGACGTCGATCGTGGCCAGCGCCCGCGGCACCGTGGAGATGGGTTTCATGGCGGCGCTGACCCGCAGGATCTCGCCGTTGGTCATGCCGCCCTCGACGCCGCCCGCCCGGTTGGTGATGCGGCGCACGCCGTCTGCCGTGGTGTATTCGATCTCGTCGTGGGCGCGGGAGCCCGGCCTGCGGGCGGTCTCGAAGCCGTCGCCGACCGCGACGCCCTTGATCGCCTGGATGCCCATGAGCGCGCCCGCCAGGCGGGAGTCGAGCCTGCGGTCCCAGTGGGTGTAGCTGCCGAGGCCGGGCGGCAGGCCGTAGGCGAGGACCTCGACGACGCCGCCGAGTGTGTCGCCCTCCTTGTGTGCCTTGTCGATGACGGCGACCATCGCGGCGCTGCCCTCGGGGTCGGCGCACCTCACCGGGTCGTCGTCGATCCTGCCGAGGTCGCCGGGGCCGGGCAGCGTCTCGGCCGGGGTGCGGGCGCCGCCGATCTCGGTGACGTGGCTGACGATGTCGACGCCGAGCGCCTGCTTGAGGAAGCGCCGCGCGACCTCGCCCAGCGCGACCCTGGCCGCGGTCTCGCGGGCGCTGGCCCTGTCGAGGACATTGCGGGCATCGTCGAAGCCGTATTTCTGCATGCCGGCCAGGTCGGCGTGGCCGGGACGCGGGCGGGACCTCGGCGCGTTGCGCCCCAGGCCCTCGAGCTCGGCCGGGTCGACCGGGTCGGCCGCCATGACCTTCTCCCACTTCGGCCACTCGGTGTTGCCGACGCGGATGGCGACCGGGCTGCCCATGGTGCGCCCGTGGCGTACGCCGCCGACGATCGTCACCTGGTCCTGCTCGAACTTCATCCGCGCGCCGCGGCCATAACCGAGCCTGCGGCGGCGCAGGGCCTCGTCGACGGCGGCCGTGGTCACCTCGACCCCGGCCGGCAGGCCCTCGAGGATGGCGACGAGTTCGGGCCCGTGGGACTCTCCGGCGGTCAACCAGCGCAACATGCGTACAAGTCTTCCACGTGCCGCCGAGTGGGACGTCCCTCCGCTCACCCAGCGAGACAGAGTGTCGTGAACGCGCCGAGCAGCATGAAGGGGCCGAACGGGAACTGGGTGTGCCGCGTGCCGCGCCCGGTCAGCAGCAGGACGAGGGCGTACAGGGCGCCGAGCACCTGCCCGGCGAGCGCGGCGGCGGCCACCGCCTCCCAGCCCAAGGTGCCGCACGCCATGCCGATGAGCCCGGCCAGCTTCACGTCCCCGAACCCCATGGCATCCGGCCTGACCAGCCACAACACGCCGTAGACCGCGATGAGCGCCGCCCCTCCCGCCAGCGCGCCCGCCAGCTCGCCGGTCGGCAGGAGCGCGAGCGCCATGATCGGGTACGCGGGCAGCGTAATGGCGTCGGGCAACGTGCTGGTCCGCCAGTCGATCACCGCCAGCGCGGTGCCGATGACGGCGAAACACGCGTACGCCGGACCCGCCCGCCACGCCAGCACGACCACCACGGCGGCACAGGTCAGCTCGACCGCCCCCGGGGCCGGCGCCCACGCGGGGCCGTCGTCGTAGGACCCCGCGAGCGCTCTGATCCGGGCCCCGCAGACCAGCCCCACCACCGCCATGATCCCGAACATGCCGCAGAACCTAACCCGCTCCTCCGCGCCAGGAGGGCCGATACGCACAACCGGCATGACGCCGCCGCGCGGGGCGAGAGGCGGCCGATGCGGGGGCACGGCATCCCGCGAATGCGCGCGCGATGCGCCGGGCGGTCAGGGCCCATGCGCAAGGCGATGCGCCGGGCGGTCAAGGACCCATGCGCGGGCACGGCGTCAGCGCAATTTGCGGAGGCTGCCCGGGGTGCTCAGCTGGGCTTTCTGGAGAACCAGCGGCGTTTGGGCTTGGGCTGGGCGGGGGCCACCTTGGCGACCGTCACGCCGGTCAGTCGGTCCACTGTGCCGGATTCGACGGCGGCCAGGGCGGCCAGCACGTCGCCCTCGATCACGAACTGCACCGGGCCCGCCACGTCCACCACGACCGCCGCCGCCTGCTCCTGGACGGCGGCCCTGCACACCTGGAGCGTGGTGGCCTGGATCGGGCGGGCGTCGGGGCGCCACCTCGCCAGCGACTCCGTGCCGGTGAACGCGAGCACCGCCTGCCTGCCGTCCTGGCCGACGAGCTTGGGCAGCGCCATCTCGCTCTCCTTCTCCTGCCGCAGCCCGTGGGCGCCCACCTCGGTCTCGGTCAGCAGGGCGACCACGGGCACCAGCAGGCGTGCCGCGCCGAGCGCGTTGAGCACCTCGGCGGGGCCTGCCGTGCCCGCCTCGTAGGCGGCCAGGGCGGCGGCCACGGCCGGGGCGGCGGAGCCGTCGTCTTGCGGGTCGAGTGGCTGCGGGATGTTCGGCACAACGCCCGAGCCTATCCGCCACCCACCCAACCCCCGCCCGAAGCCCACCCCCCTTGCCAGACCACCACCCCGGCCCGTCCGAGGACCCCACCGGCCCGCTCAAGGACCGCCCTGGGCGGTCCTCGCAAGCGCGCCGGCGGGCGTCCGCAGGAGGGCGTCGGGGGTGTGGGTTCGGGTCAGCCGAGGTCGGCTATGGCGGCGACGGGGCCGCCGCCCGACGGGCCCTGGTGGACGGCGGCCACCGAGACGAAGACGGCCGGATCGCCGGTCACCGAGGCGGCCACGCCGCCCACCGCGGCCTTGATCTGGCGGTGCCAGTGGACGTCGGAGTCGTCCAGCATGATGTTGCGGCGGCCGCGGACGCGGCCCGACGGGTCGGCTTCGCATTTCATGAAGACGTTGACCAATCGTCCCCCGAGGTCCGACGGGTGGGGGCGGTCGGGGAGCGGGATGCCGGCGTCCTTGATGGCCTCCCAGATGCCGTCGGCGTCGAGCGCGTCCTTCATGACGCTGTGGCCGATGCGGTAGCGTCCGCCGATCCCGCGTACGTTGCCGACCAGCACGATCTGCGCCCGGTCCAGCTCGACGCCGGACGAGCAGGAGGCCACCGACGAGTACAGGGACAGGTCCTTGTGGATCTGGCCGGCGCTCGGCATCTCGATCTCGCCGAGCGCGACCGCGATGCCGAGCGCGGTGGTGGAGTTGGACAGGTCCATAGAGGGCCCGGTCTCCTCGATGGCGGTGTCCTGGCCGCGGCTCTTGGCGTCGGTGATGGTCGCGAGCGTGAGCAGCGGCGTCTTGGTCTGGACGTAGTGCACGTCGCGCGGATCGTCGATGCCGGCGATCTTCATGGCCTCGCGTACGCCGGCCGCGACCTTCTCCACCATGGCCGGGCGCCCGATGTCCTCGGGCAGGATGACCTCGCTCATCGCGACGCCGACCGACAGCCGCGGCTCGTCGGACGGCGGCGCGTCTGCCGTGGTGGCGAAGATGGTGGCGTGGGGGCTGAGGATGCCGTCGGTGCCGCCGGACCACACGAGCGGCACGCTCTCCGGCGACTTGTGCCCGTTCTCGGCGAGCACCTCGCGGAAGGCGCGGTCGGCGAGGATGCGGGTGTAGTCGTTGACACCGCCGTTGCCCTCGGTCTTGCCGATGACGGCCAGCACCCGTTCGGCCTCGATCACCCCGTCGGCGATGAGACGTGACAGGCCGGAGGCGTCGGTGACGCTCTCGATCGGCACCTTGCGCACTTCGATCGGGTCCGGCATGCGTTGCCCTCCTCTGCCCAGGTTTCCGCTGACGCTACCGAGCCGGCCAGCGGGGTTCATGGTCAATGTCTGCCCACGTAGACCGGCGGTGATGTCAACGTGTGGCGGCGGTAGGGTCCCGGATGTGATTCGGGACGCGCACGTCAACGGCATCAGGCTCCGCTACAGGGAGGAGGGCGGCCCCGACGACCGGCCGCTCGTGCTGCTGCACGGCCGCACCGCCGACCACAACGACTGGAACGGCATCACCCAGCACTTCGCCGGGAGGGGCCGCCACGTCCTCGTGCCGGATCTGCGGGGGCACGGCGAGAGCGAGCATCCGGGCGCGTACGCCCTGCACGAGATGGCCGGCGACGTAGCCGCGCTGCTCGACCACCTGAAGACCGGGTCCGTGGAGCTGATCGGGCACTCGCTGGGCGCGCTGGTGGCGACGCGGGTGACGATCGCGCGGCCGGACCTGGTGTCGCGGCTGGTGCTGGAGGACCCGCCGCAGGCGTACGCGATCACCGGGCGGCCGCTGATCGCGGAGGACGGCCCCGCGAGCTTCGACTGGCGGATGATGCACCAGACGGAGCCCCAGGTCAGCGACCCCGACCCGGCATGGGTGGCGGGACTCGGCACGATCGGGACGCCGGCGCTGGTGCTGTCGGGCGGGACGGCCAGCCCGTTCGACGCGGCGGACATCGCACGACGCATCCCGGGAGCGCGGCTGGTGACGGTCGAGGCGGGGCACCTGATCCACGTGACGGCCCGCCAGGAGTTCCTGCGGGTGGTGGACGCGTTCCTCGACGAAGACGCTCGGTAAAAGCGGGCTTCATGGGGCAAACGTGACCTTACTGTCATAAAGATCCGCCATCCTAGGATGGGTGCGCACCCGGCTCAGCGATCTCGTCAAGGAACGGCTGGGCACGTTCGGCCTCACGGCTCCCTCCATCGCGCAGTGCGCGGTCGGCTCGGCCCTCGCCTGGATCATCGCCATCGAGCTGCTCGGCCACCCCCGCCCCTTCTTCGCCCCCATCTCCGTGCTGATCTGCGTCGGCGTCGGACTCGGCCAGCGCCTGCGCCGGCTGGTCGAGCTGGTCGTCGGGGTCAGCCTCGGCGTCGGCGTGGGCGACCTGCTGGTGTCCTGGATCGGCTCCGGCGCCTGGCAGCTCGCGCTCGTCGTGGCGCTGGCGATGACCGTGGCGGTGCTGCTGAACAGCGGGGCGCTGTTCGTCGCGCAGGCGGGCTCGTCGGCGGTGCTGGTGGCCACGCTGGTGCCGGGCGAGGACGTGGGCGGCCTCGACCGGATGGCCGACGCGCTCACCGGCGGCATCGTGGGCATCGTGGCGGTGGCGTTGCTGCCCGCGAGCCCGTTCTCGATCGCGGCGAAACACCTGTCGGGGGTGCTCGACGCGCTGTCCACGGTGATGGAGCGGGCCGCGGAGGCCATCGAGAAGCGTGACGTGGAGCTGGCGGCCGAGGCGCTGGAGGAGGCGCGTGAGACGCAGGCCGCGGTGGAGGAGTTCGGGGCCGCGCTGGAGACCAGCAAGGAGATCACCATGATCTCGCCGCTGCACTGGCACCGCCGCGCCCGCCTGGCCCGCTACGAGACCGCGGCCGTGCCGGTCGACCTCGCGCTGCGCAACGTCCGCGTGCTGGTCAGGCGCACGCTGGCGTCGCTCGGCGAGGCGAGCCCGCCCCCTGCGGCGCTGGCCGAGGCGATGCGCGAGGTGTCGGAGGCGGCGCTGCTGCTGCAGCTGGAGCTGGGCGCGGGACGGGACCCGACGCTGGCCCGCCAGGCGCTGCTCGCGGTGGCCGCCAGGGAGCGCCCGCGCGGCCTGGGCTTCTCCGCGCACGTCATCATCGCCCAGCTGCGCTCGGTGGTGGTGGACCTGCTGCAGGCCACGGGCATGGAGCACGAGGAGGCCACGGCGGCGCTGACCCCGCTGGACGGCGAGCCGTCGCCCCGCCGCTAGCGGAGCCTGGGTGTGGCGCTCCCAGGAAGATCCCGCCTCTCGTGCGGCCCGCCACGTCCCGGCAGACTCCCTGTCAGGGGGCGGGAGGTCCGTCTCCGCTGATCGAGGGAGTGCGAACATGATCGGCAGAGTGCTGCTCACGCTGGGCGTCATGACCGCGATGGCGGCCTGCGCCGACGCGGGAACGCGCGGAAAGTCGAACGCGACGGCGCCGCATCCGCACGTCGGCATGTGGGTGACCGCCGACGGGCGGATCCGCCAGGAGCTGCGGGCCGACGGCCGGTACGAGGAGGAGCGCGACGGCCGCCCCAAGGCCTACACCGGCAGGTACACCGTCACGGGCGACCACATCGACTATTTCGACGACCTGGGCTTCACCGCGACGGGCGACGTGCGCGACGGCGTGCTCCACCACGAGCACCTGGTGCTCTACCGGGAGTGGTGACCCGCTCAGGCGGACAGCCGCTTGAGCCTGGCCACCGCCTCGTCGATCACCTCTTCCTTCTTGCAGAAGGCGAAGCGCACGAAGTGGCGGCCGCGCTCGGGGTGGTCGTAGAAGACCTGGGTGGGGATGGCGACCACGCCGGCCAGCTCGGGCAGGCGCCGGGTCAGCTCGAGCCCGTCGGTGAAGCCCAGCGGCCTGATGTCGGTCTGGACGAAGTAGGTGCCGGCCGGCCGCAGCACGGAGAACCCGGCCGCCGACAGCCCCTCCATGAGCCGGTCGCGCTTGTCCTGGAGGCCGGAGGCAAGGGCCGAGACCCAGTCCATCTCGTGCCGCAGCCCGTAGGCGACCGCGAGCTGCCACGGCGCGCTCGCCGTGAACGTGAGGAACTGCTTGACCGTCGAGACCGCCGTGACCAGGGCGGGCGGCGCGCAGACCCAGCCGGTCTTCCAGCCGGTGACCGAGAACGTCTTGCCCGCCGAGGAGATCATCACCGTGCGCTCGCGCATGCCGGGCAGCGTCGCCATGGGGATGTGCTCGACCCCGTCGAACGTGAGGTGCTCGTAGACCTCGTCGGTGATGGCGACGAGGTCGTGCTCCTGGCACAGCTCGGCGATGGCGGTCAGCTCGGCGCGGGTGAAGACGGTGCCGGTGGGGTTGTGCGGGGAGTTGACCAGGATCGCGCGGGTGCGCGGCGTGACGGCGGCGCGCAGCTCGTCGGGGTCGAAGGTGAAGCGGCCCTCGGCCGGCCGCAGGGTGACGGCCACCAGCTTGGCCTGGGCCAGGGCGATCGAGGCGGCGTAGGAGTCGTAGTAGGGCTCGAAGGCGATCACCTCGTCGCCGGGCTCGCAGAGCGCGAGCACGCTCGCCGCGACCGCCTCCGTGGCGCCGACCGTGACCAGGACCTCGCTGACCGGGTCGTACGCGAGCCCGTAGTGGGCCGCCCGGTGCTCGCTGACCGCCTGCCGCAGCTCCAGCACGCCGGGCCCTGGCGGGTATTGGTTGGCGCCCGCCCCGATGGCCTGCACCGCCCGGTCGAGCATCGCCGCGGGGCCGTCGGTGTCGGGGAAGCCCTGCCCGAGGTTGATCGATCCGGTCTGGACGGCGAGCGCGCTCATCTCCGCGAAAATCGTCGTGCCGAAGGCGCGCATCCTGGCAACAAGTGGTTCGGTCACGGCTCCACACTATTAGTCTCGTGCCGTGTTCATTCGGGTCGTGCTCGCCCTCGCCCTGTCCGCGCCGCCCGTCGTGACACCGGACCAGGCCGATCCCGGGCCCTGTCCGGTCCCCGTGCCCGCCGGCACGGTCTGCGGCTTCCTGGAGGTGCCCGAGCGCAGGGACTCCCCCGGCCGCACGATCCAGGTCGCGTACGCGGTGCGCCACTCGCTCGCCCCCGGCCGGCGGCCCGACCCGGTGGTGTTCATGGGCGGCACGCCGGCGATCCCGCTCATGGAAGAGCTGGCCGGGATGTTCCCCGAGCGTGACGTGGTGGCGCTCGACCAGCGCGGCGGCGGAGCGTCGCGGCCCGCCGTGGGGTGCCCCGAGACGGCGCAGGCGCTGCTCGGGCGGTTGCGCATGCCGCCGTCCGACGTGGGCGCCGCCGCCGTACGCTGCCGCGACCGGCTCGCCGCCCAGGGCATCGACCTGCGGGGCTACCGGACGGGCGAGATCGTGGCCGACGTGGTGGCGCTGCGCGGAATGCTCGGGTACGACGCATGGAACCTCGTCGGCGCCGGCCACGCCGCGCGCGTGATGGCGGCGGTGGCCGCGGCCGACCCCGCGGGCACGCGCTCCGTGGTGCTGGAGCCCCCGCCGGTGCTGGAGCCCCCGCCGGAGGACCCCGGGATCGTGCCGGCCCCGCTGGGGGACGCGTACGAGAGGGCGGTCGCCCGGCTGAACGCGCGGCCCGCCCGCGTGACGGCGCTCGACCCGCTGCTCGGCAGGGAGTTCGCGGCCCGGGTGAGCGGCCACGACCTGACCGCGCTGCTCGGCGCGGCGCCGCGCGACGCGGGCACGCCCGCGCTGGTCGACGCCCTGGCCGAAGGGCGAAACGAGCTGCTGCGCCCGCTCGTGGAGCGGCTGGGCGAGGAGCTGGCGGCCCGCGCGTCGGGGCCGTACCACGCCGTACGCTGCCAGGACGCGCCTCCCCCGGCCGGGTCGCCGCTCTTCACGGTCGGCGGCGACCAGGCGGTGTGCGACGCCTGGAACCTGCCCAGGGCCCCGGAGCCCGTCACCCTGGCGAGCACCGCGCCCCAGGCGCCCGTCCACGTCCTGCCCGCCGCCTTCCCCGGGGACGCCTGCGCCCGGCGCGCGGCCGCCGCGTTCGTCGCGGACCTCAGGCCGGCCGGTCCCTGCCCCGGAGCCCGGCCGGTCGAGCTGCACGTGACGGCGGCCCCGTACGCGATCGCGCGCACCCCCTGGCTGGCCGCGCCGTTCGGGATCTTCGCGCTGGCCTGCCTGATCCAGCTCGTCACGGCCGCGCTCAAGGGCCGGGCGCTGCCCGCGTACGGCGGCCTGGCGGGGGTGGCGTTCGCGGGCCTGACCGCCCAGTCCGTCCACGAGCTCGCCAAGGAGCACGGCGGCGCGCTGACCGTCGGCGTGCCCGCGATCACCGAGTGGTACGCGTGGCTCGCGGTCGTCTCCGCGGCGCTCACCGTGGCGGCACTTTTGCACAACCGCAAGTGGCCGCAGACGACCGCGGCCGCCATCTCGGGCGTATTCCTCGTATGGTGGTTCACCTGGTTCCTGTGACGCGCATCCGTGAGCTCGACGCCCTACGCGGCTTCGCGGTGGGCGGCATCATGCTGGTCAACACGTGGCAGCACACCGACAAGCAGCTGCGCGTGCCGCTCGACTGGACGATCGAGACGCTGTTCCAGAGCCGCTTCTACCCGATCTTCTCGATGCTGTTCGGCATCAGCTTCCTGCTGTTCCTGCGCGGCAACAGCCGGTGGGCGCTGCTCAGCCGGTTGTTCTGGCTGTTCTGCCTCGGCAAGGTGCAGCACGCCTTCTACGAGGGCGAGGTGCTGACCGACTACGCCTTCTTCGGGGCGCTGGTGCTGCTGCCCGCCTCGTTCCTGCCGGGCGGGCTGCCGGTGCTGCTGCTCGGCCTGGTCGTCACGGTGTGGGGGCTGATGGTGGGCGGCGGGGTGCTGCTGATCCCCGGGTTGTTCCTGCTCGGCATGGCGCTGTGGCGGTTGCGGCCGCCGCGCGAGCTGCTGCTGCCGGGGTTCGCGGTCACGGCGCTGGCGACGGCGCTGCTGACGGCGGCCGGGCGGATGACCGGCGACGGCCTGGTCTACAACCTGGCGGCGGTGACGGGGGCGGCGGCGTACTCGCTGGGCCTGCTGCTCGTGCTGCGCCCGCGCCTGTCGGCGGTGCTGGAGCCGCTCGGGAAGATGGCGCTGACCAACTACGTCACCGGGACCGCCGTGATCGTGCTGGCCCTGCCGCTGCTGAACGCCGACCCGACCCGCTGGTCGGTGCTCGCGCTGACGGCGGTGACGCTGGTCGCGCAGGTGCTGGTCAGCCGGTGGTGGCTGGGCCGATACCGGTACGGCCCGCTGGAGTGGGTCTGGCGGTGCCTCACCTTCTTCCGTCCCGTGCCCAACCGGCTAGAGTCGAATCGTGACCACCATCGCCCTCTGCCAGATCCCGGTCTCCCCTGACCCGTCCACCAATCTCAAGAGGGCCAGGGAGGCGCTGGCCGCCGCCGAGGGCGCCGACCTGGCGATCTTCCCCGAGGCCACGCTCACCCGCTACGGCCGCCGCATCACGAGTCTCGCCGAGCCGCTCGACGGTCCCTTCGTGACGGGTCTCGCCGAGTCGGCGCGCGCCCACGGGCTGGCGGTCATCGCCGGCACGTTCGAGACCGGCGGCGACCGTGTCCGCAACACGGCCGTGGCCATCGACGCGCGGGGCGCGATCACGGCGGCGTACCGGAAGATCCACCTGTTCGACTCGTTCGGCGCGAAGGAGTCCGATCTGGTCGAGCCGGGCGCCGAGCCGGTCGTGACCGAGCTGGCCGGGCTCAAGGTGGGGCTCATCACCTGCTACGACGTGCGCTTCCCCGAGCTGGCCAGGGCGCTGGTCGACAAGGGCGCCGAGATGTTCGCGGTGATCGCCGCCTGGGGTTCCGGGCCGCTCAAGGAAGACCACTGGATCACCCTGGTCAGGGCCCGCGCGCTGGAGAACACGATGTGGACCGCCGCCGTCGGCCAGGCGCCCAACCCGGCCGAGTCGTCCGACGGCTACGGCGTGGGCCGCAGCATGCTGGTCGACCCGCTCGGCGTGGTGCGCGCCGACCTCGGCACCGGCCCCGGCACCCGCCTGGTCGAGATCGACCACGAGTGGACCGCCACCGCCCGCGCCACCCTCCCTTGCCTCGAACATCGCGTTCTGTAACCGGGGAGTGGTCCATCCGGGGGTCAAGCGATCGTAAAGTAGACCCGTGAGCGGAACGCAGATGCAGAAGGTCGTCCCGCCGCGTCTGCTCGTGCCATATCTGTCGGGCAAGCGCACGGTCATATCGGGCTACGTCTACCGGGTGCAGGACTGCGTCCGGCTGACCACTCCCGAGGCGCTCTTCTACGGGCTCGACCTGTCCTTCGACGGCTCGGAGCTGTTCGCCGAGGTGCCGGAGCTCTATGTCATGCGCTGGCACGCGCGCGACGTCGACACCTACGCGGTGCCCTACGGGCCCCACATGGGCGGCGACTGGAGCGACGCGCCACCGTTCGCTGGCAACGGGTTCACCACGTCGTCCGAGCACGTCGTGCCCCAGTTCCACACCGTCCCGATGCCGATCCCGGCCGGGGCGCAGATCGTCCACGTGAGCGTCGAGGGCGAGCGGCCCTTCGCCGACTACGACGGGCTGACCTGGCGGCCCGCCGCATGAGCGACGAGATCACGCCCATCGCCTCGGGCTTCGTGGCCCGCTACGGCGAGCACACGCTGCCCGCCGCGCTCGGCCCCGACAGCGACCAGGTGGTGCTGTTCAGCGAGACGGAGCTGGAGGGCTTCGAGCCCGCGTCCGGCTACTGGCGGCGGGTGGTGCCGCGCTCGAAGGTGGAGTGGCTGGTGCTGATCCGCACCGTCGGCGCGTTCGGCGGCGAGCCGTGCATCGTGCTCGACGAGGACGACGACGGCCTGCACATCGCCTACACCGGCCACAGCGGGATGAAGGCCGAGGCGCTGGGCTACTGGATGGTCGATCACGGCGCCTACGAGGTCGTGGTGCCGCGCGAGGAGGTCTTCTCCATCCGCGTCGAGCGCATCCCGGTGCCCTGACGCCGGGAGGTCAGCGCGAGGTCAGCGCCAGCACGGGGCCAGCACGGGGTCAGCACGGGGTCAGCGGAGGTTGCGGTAGCGGGCGTGGCGGGCGGCCAGCCGCTCCTCCGGGCTCAGCCGCAGCAGGCCGGCGATCTCATACTCCAGCGCCCGCCCCACCCGCTCACAGAACCGGCGCGGCTCGTACGCGGCGTCGGGCAGCTCGGGCACGACCCGGTCCACGATGCCGTCGCCGCGCAGGTCGGTGGCGCGGATCCGCTGCGCCTGGGCGATCTCGGGGGCGAAGTCGACCGAGCGGTAGAGGATGGCGGAGGCGCCCTCGGGCGGCAGCGGCGACAGCCACGCGTGCTGCGCGCACAGCACCCGGTCGGCGGGCAGCAGCGCCAGCGCGGCCCCGCCGGCGCCCTCGCCGAGCAGCAGGCAGACCGTGGGCGCGTCGAGCATGACCAGCTCGGCCAGGCAGCGCGCGATCTCGGCGGCCAGCCCGCCCTCCTCGGCCGCCTTCGACAGGTCGGCGCCGGCGGTGTCGATCACGGTGATGAGCGGCAGGCCCAGCTCGGCGGCCAGCCGCATGCCGCGCCTGGCCACCCGCAGCCCGGCCGGGCCCAGCGGCGAGGTGGTGCGCTGGAAGCGGCGGTCCTGGCCGAGCACCACGGCCGGCGCGGTGCCGAACCTGGCCAGCGCGAGCAGCAGCCCCGGCTCGTTCTCGCCCTCGCCGGTGCCGCTGAGCGGGGTGACGTCGGTGGCGGCGAGCTTGAGCAGCGCGCGTACGCCTGGGCGGTCGTCACGCCGTGACCTGGTGATGGCCTCCCACGCCTCGACGGGCCGCAGGTCCTCCTCGGGCGGCTCGCCCGCGACCACGCCGGTACGGTCGTCGGCCAGCACCGACAGCGCCCTGATCGCCACCTCCCGCGCCTCCTCCGCCGAGACGACGGCGTCGAGCAGGCCCTTGCGGTGGAGGTTCTCGGCGACCTGCACCCCTTCGGGGAAGGGGTAGCCGTGCAGCGACTCGAACACCCGCGGCCCGAGGAACCCGATCAGCGCCCCCGGCTCGGCCGCCGTGACGTGCCCGAGCGACCCCCACGAGGCGAACACCCCGCCGGTCGTCGGATGCCGCAGGTAGACGACGTAGGGCAGGCCGACCGCGCGGTGGGCCTGGATCGCCGCGGTGATCTTCACCATCTGGACGAACGCCAGCGCGCCCTCCTGCATGCGCGTGCCGCCGGAGGCGGGCGCGGCCAGCAGCGGCAGCCGCTCGCGGGTGGCCCGCTCGATGGCGGCCACGAAACGCTCGGCGGCGGCCACCCCGATCGAGCCCGCCATGAACGAGAACTCGCACGCCGCGACCGCCACCCTGCGGCCGTCGAGCAGCCCTTCGCCGGTGATCACGGCCTCGTCGTAGCCGGACTTGACCCGGGCCGCGGCCAGCTCGTCGGCGTAGGAGGAGCCTGGCTCGGCCGGATCGGCGGGCGGCGCATCCCATGACTTCCACGACCCCCGGTCGAGGACCGTGTCAATCAGCGTGCGCGCGTCCGGTCGGCTCACTATCGCTCCCTAGATGTCTGCCAACGATGCAATGGTGACGCACGAGCGCCCTCGACGGTGCCACTGGACGCCGCTCATCGTTCGCGCTCCTCGAGCCAGGCCAGCACGGCGGGGCCGTCCTGGCCGAGCGCGGGCGGTGCGGTGTGCGTCATCGGGGGCTCGCCGTCGAAGCGCAGCGGCGGTCCCGGCAGCTCGATGGGGCCGAGCACCGGGTGATCGACCTGGACGACCAGGCCCTGCGAACGGGTCTGCTCCCACGTGTAGACCTCGTCGAGCGTCCTGATCGCGCCCGCGGGCACGCCGGCCGCGCTCAGCTCGGCCAGCCAGTGGGCGCGGTCGTGGGCGGCCAGCGCCTTCTCCATGTCGGCGATCAGCTCGTCGCGGTGCAGGAACCGGTCGCGGTTGGTGGCGTAGCGTGGCTGCTCGGCGTCGATGCCGAGGAGCGCGGCGACCTTGCGCCAGTGGGCCTCGTTGCCGGCGGCGATCTGCAGCATGCCGTCGGCGCAGCGGAAGGCGCCGTACGGGGTGATCGAGGAGTGGTGGTTGCCCGTGGGGGCGGCCACCTTCCCGCCGACCGTCCAGGCGGTGCCGTGGTAGGAGTGCACGCCGGTGACGGCGGCGAGCAGCGACGTGCGCACGACCCTGCCCGCGCCGGTCCGCTCGCGCTCGAAGAGGGCGGCGGCCACGCCGTACGCGCCGTGGATGCCGGCCAGCAGGTCCGCGATGGACGCGCCCACGCGGTAGGGCTCGCCGGCCGACGGGCCGGTCAGCGACATCAGGCCGGCCTCGCCCTGGGCGATCTGGTCGTAGCCCGGGCGGCCGCCCTCGGGGCCGTCGTGGCCGAAGCCGGTGATCGACAGGATGACCAGGCGGGGGTTGAGCTCGTGCAGCCGCTCGACGGGGAAGCCGAGGCGGTCGAGTACGCCGGTGCGGAAGTTCTCGACCAGGACGTCGCTGTGGCGGACGAGCCGCTCGATGAGCGTTTTGCCCTCGTCGGACTTCAGGTCGACGGCGATGGACTGCTTGTTGCGGTTGGCCGCCAGGAAGTACGTGGAGATGTCGTGATCCGGCCCGACGAACGGCGGGCCCCACCCGCGTGACTCGTCGCCGCCGTCCGGATGCTCGACCTTGATCACCCGGGCGCCCAGGTCGCCGAGCAACTGGGCGGCGTGCGGCCCCGCCAGCGCCCTGGACAGATCGAGCACGACGATGCCACCAAGGGGGCCACCAAGGGGGCCACCGAGAGGGCCGCTGAGAGGGCCACCGGGGGGACCATCGAGGGGTCCGAGCACGATCTCAACCTCCCATTGCGCGTTATGGGGCGAATGAACATTCTCGCAGGCGTCCACCCCCCTTCCTCTACCCTGGGTGCGGTGATCGGTCTGCCTGCCCGCATCGCCGCCCTGCCGCCGTCCTGCGGTCCCGTGCGGGTGGTCGCCGTCGACGGGCCCGCCGGGTCGGGCAAGACGACGTACGCGGGCCGGCTCGGCGCCCTGCTGGGCTGCCAGGTGATCGGCAGCGACGACTTCCCCGTGCCGTGGGAGGAGGGGCCGGGCGGGTGGTTCCACCTGCTGGAGTCGCAGGTGCTGCGGCCGCTCCAGCGCGGCCTGCCGGGCGGTTTCCGCAGGTACGACTGGGTGCGCGGGGTCTATGCCGAGCAGGTGTCCGTGCCGCCCGCGCCGGTGCTGGTGATCGAAGGAGTCGGTACGGCGCGGGCGTCGGCGGCCGGGATGCTGGCGTACACGGTGTGGATGGAGGCCGACGACGCCGAGCGGCTACGGCGGGTGCTGGAGCGCGACGGGCCTGAGCTGGAGCCGCGCTGGCGCGAATGGTTCGCGGCCGAACGCGCCTGGTTCGCGGCCGACCGTACGAAGGAACGCGCCGACCTCGTCATCAGGACGTGAGATGGGCGACGTCGTTGAAGCGGACCAGCTCGCCCGCCCGCCACACCGACACCGACCCGTTCAGCACCGGCGCGAACGCCAGCACCGCCGACAACTCCGTGTCGGGCCGCCCGCCGAGCACGTGACGCAGCCCCAGCACCACGGAGTCGTGCGCGACGATCAGCACCCGCCGCCCGTCGGCCCGCCCGCCCAGGTCATCGGCCAGGAACGCACGGAGCCTGACCGTCACGTCGGCGAGTGACTCCCCGCCGGGCGGCCGGAAGGCGTAGGCTCCGGCGGCCTCCCGTCGCGCCAGCTCGTCAGGGAACCGCTCGCGCAGCGCGGCCAGGTTGCGCCCGGCGAACGCGCCCTGCTCCTGGTCCCTCAGCCGGTCGTCCACGACGACGGGCGGCGGCGCCGCGCCCCACGTCTCCTGAGCGATCCGCCACGTGTCGCGGGCCCGCCGGTAGGGCGAGCAGCACACCAGCTCGGGCGCCTCGTCGTGCGGCAGCGCCGCCAGCAGCCGGCCGAACGCCGCCGCCTGTGCCCGCCCCAGCTCGGTCACCGTCACCTCGTCGTCGCCGCGCTCGTAGACCAGCGGCCGGTCGCCCGCGAGCCGATGGGCGAGATTGGCCTCGCTCTCGCCGTGCCGCACGGCCATGATGACGGACGGTCGCATACCGCCATCCTCACACGAGCCGGCTCCGGGGGTGATCGTATGGTGAGCTCATGGTTTCTGTCGCAGTTCTCGGAACGGGGCTCATGGGGCTGCCCATGGCCCGCAACCTCGTCAAGGCCGGCCTGCGGGTCACGGTGTGGAACCGCACGCTCGACAAGGCCAGGCCGCTGGAGGCCGACGGCGCCACCGTGGCCGGGTCACCGGCGGAGGCGGTCGAAGGCGCGGACGTGATCGTGACCATGCTCAGCGACGGCGACGCGGTGCACGAGGCCGTCACCGCCGCCGCGCCCGGTCTGCGGGCCGGTCAGGTGTGGGCGCAGATGAGCACGGTCGGCGTCGCGGCCGTGGGGCGGCTGGCGGCGCTGGCCGGGCGGCACGGGCTGACGTTCGTGGACGCGCCGGTGCAGGGCACCAAGCAGCCCGCCGAGCAGGGCAAGCTGGTCATCCTCGCGGCCGGTCCCGAGCCGGCCAGGCAGGTCCTGGAGCCGGTGTTCGGCGCGGTCGGTCAGCGTACGCTCTGGCTCTCCGGCGACGGCGCCGACGGCGCGGGCACCCGGCTCAAGATGGCCACGGTCAGCATCGGCATCTCCATGACCGCCGTCGTGGCCGAGGCGCTCGCCCTGGCCAAGGGGCTCGGGCTGGACCCCGACCTGGTCCGGCAGGTGATCTCGGGCGGGCCGATGGACAGCCCGTACTTCCAGGCCAAGTCGAAGGCCATCCTGGAGGGCGACTTCACGCCGTCGTTCTCGGTGCGCAACGCCGAGAAGGACACCCGCCTCATCGCCGAGGCGGGCGAGTCCGCCGGGGTGCGGCTCGACGTGGTGGCCGCCTCGGGCGAACGCTTCCGCCGCGCCGAGGCGCAGGGCCACGGCGACGAGGACATGGCCGCCACCTACTTCGCCAGTTCCTGAGCCCCGGCCACCACGACCGGCCGGGAGGCGGGTCAGCGGCCGGGGCGCGGGGTCAGAGGTCGTCCACCTCGGCGTGGCTGCGGCCGCCGGAGAGTTTGGCGTAGCCGGGCCCGCGGTCGAAGAAGCGGTCGGCCGGAGGACGCAGGCGGGCGCGCAGCTCGGCCGTGGCCTGCTCGTCGATGCGGTCGCCGTCGAGCACCACGCCGTAGTCGCCGAGCGCGCCCGCGATCGACACCTTCCCGTCGCGCACGTCGGCCGCCACCGCCCGCGGGTCCCTGTCGTACGGGGAGCCCCATCCGCCGCCCCCGGTGGTGCGGATCCTGATCAGCTCACCGGCGAGGACGGGATGGTCGTCCACCAGCCCCTCCATCTCCCGGCCCGCGATCTCGACGCGGAACGGCCGCCCTGCCAGCCCGCCGTTGACGCCCCAGCAGGACAGGATCGACCGGTCGGCGATCGACATGTAGGAGGCGTTGCGCAGCATCCTGATGTGCTTGTCGTAGCCGAGCCCGCCCCTGAACATGCCGGGCCCGCCGGAGTCGCAGGCCAGCCCGAGCCGTTCGACCCGCAGCGGCCAGCGGGCCTCGGCGAACTCGACGGGGATGTTGCGCGAGTCGGGCACCACGTGGATGGTGTCCTCGCCGTCGGCGTACCAGCGCCCGCCCGAGCCGCCGCCGAGCACCTCGCGCATCAGGTAGGGGACGCCGTCGGCGTCCACGCCGTGCACGCCGGTGTAGCGGATGGTCTCCTGGTCGGCCGGCATGCGGCCGCCGGTGGCCTTGGCCAGCACGCCGGCCAGCACGCCGAGCAGGCGCAGGATGACGAAGGTGCGGGCGTTGGTCGGGGCCGGGAAGATCGGGGTGAGCAGCGTGCCCTTCTCGGGGAAGACCATCGTGATCAGCGGCACGACGCCCTCGTTGACCTCCAGCTCGGCCATGCGCTCGGGGGTGTCGGCGAGGTTGCGCAGCACGGGCGCGAGCCACTTCTTCAGGAACACGCCGTCGGCGTAGTCGCCCGCGTGGTTGATGGGGCCCTTGGCCTGCGGCGAGGTGCCGGTGAAGTCGATGGTGAGCGGGGAGCCGGCGGCGTGGTCCACGGTGAGCGTGATGCGCTGGGCGTGCAGGCGCGGCTCGTCCACGCCGTCGTGCTCGGCGTAGTCCTCCCACACGTACGTGCCCTCGGGGATCTTCGCCAGCAGCTCCCTGCGGAACGTCTCGGTGGTCTTGCCGATGATCGCGTCGAAGCACTCCTCGACGGCCTGCCTGCCGTAGCGCTCGAACAGCTCGCCGAGCCTGCGCGCGCCCATCAGGCAGGCCGAGCACTCGGCGTCGAGGTCGCCGGCCAGCGAGTCGGGCATGCGGGAGTTGCGGGTCATGATGCGCAGCGCGGCCTCGTTGGGCACGCCCTGGTCGCGCAGCTTGATCGGCGGCACCATGAGGCCCTCTTCGTACACCGAGCGGGCGTGGGAGGGCATGGAGCCCGGCACCGCGCCGCCGATGTCGTCGTGGTGGCCGAACGCCTGCACGAACGCGACCACCTCGCCCTCGTGGAAGACGGGCACGGTGACGCACAGGTCGGGCAGGTGGCCGATGCCGCCTTCCGACAGGTAGACGTCGTTGTGGAAGTAGACGTCGCCGGGCTTCATCGTCTCGATCGGGAAGTCGCGGACGACGGGCTGGACGAGCGCGCTGTAGGAGCGGCCGGTGAGCTTGCGCAACCGGGCGTCGTGGATGCCGGCGCGGAAGTCGTGGGCGTCGCGGATCATCGGCGAGCGGGCCGTCCGCGCGATCGCGGTCTCGACCTCCTTCTCGACGGAGGCGAGCGTGCCCTCGACGATCTCCACCAGGATCGGATCAGTCACGACTTATCTCCACATTTCCGTATTCATCGACCTTGGCGGTGAAGCCCGGGTGGACGGGGATCGTGGAGCCGTACTCCTCGATCACCGCCGGGCCCGAGACGGTCGCGCCGGGACCGAGCGCGGCGCGCTGGTGGATCGGGGTGTCGCGGGTCTCGTCGAAGTGCACGGGACGCACCGACGTGGCCCCTGGGCCCGGCTTGCCCAGGCGCGGGATGACCGGGCGGGTGATGGGCCCGATGCCGGAGACGCGCAGGTTGACCCATTCGACGCCGTGGCGGGGGTCGTCGCGGTAGGCGTAGCCGTAGAGCTTCTCGTGGGCGTCGTGGAAGCGGGAGACGACCTCCTCGTGCCAGGACTCGTCGATCTCGCCGGCCGGGGCGGGCACCCGCACCTCGTACGCCTGGCCGAAGTAGCGCAGGTCGGCGCTGCGCTGGTGGACCGGCTCGGAGAAGCCCTCGCGGTCGAGGGCCTCGGCGGCCTGATGCTCCAGGTCGTGGAAGATCTCGACGGCCTTGCCGAGCGAGAGGTCGCGGGTGACGTACGTACGGACGTAGTCGTTCTTGACGTCCACCGTGAGCAGCCCGAACGCCGAGACGTTGCCCGGGCCGCGGGGCACGACGACCGACGGGAGCCCGAGGATGTCGATCAGCCGGCACGCCAGCAGCGGCCCCGACCCGCCGAACGTCACCAGCGGGAAGTCCCGCACGTCCAGCCCCCGCTTGACGGTGAGCCTGCGGATCGCGTTGCTCTGGTTGAACGCGCTGATCTCCAGGATCCCGGTCGCGGTGCGCTCGGGCGTGAGCCCCAGCTTGTCGGCCAGCGCCTCGATGCCGCCGCGCGCGGCGTCCACGTCGAGCGGGATCTCCCCGCCCAGCAGGTGCGGCGGGATGCGGCCGAGGAAGACGTGCGCGTCGGTCACCGTCACCTCGGTGCCGCCCTTGCCGTAGCAGAGGGGGCCGGGGTCGGCGCCGGCCGAGCGGGGGCCGACCTTCAGCGTGCCCTCGGGCGAGATCCAGGCGATCGAGCCGCCGCCCGCGCCGACGGTGACGATGTCGATCATCGGGATCTTGCAGGGGTAGCGGCCGATCGTGCCCTCGGTCGTGATGGACGGCTCGCCGTCGATCACCACGGCCACGTCGGTCGAGGTGCCGCCGCCGTCGAGGGTGATCACCGAGGTGTGGCCCGCCGTGCCGGCGAGCAGCGCCGCTCCCAGCGCGCCGGCCGCCGGGCCGGACAGGACCGTGGTGATGGGCTGGTTGACGACCTCGCGGGCCGACAGCACGCCCCCGTTCGACTTCATCACGGAGAACGACCTGCCGAGGCGGCCGGACAGGTTCGCGAGGTAGCCGCGCATGGCCGGTTTGACGGCCGCGTCCACGAGCGTGGTGACCGAGCGCTCGTACTCGCGGTATTCGCGCAGCACGTCGCTGGAGAGCGAGACCACCGCCTCGGGGTGCTCGCGGGCCAGCACCTCGCGCATCCGCCGCTCGTGCTCGGGGTTGGCGTAGGAGTGCAGGAAGCAGACCCCGATCGCGGTGATGCCCTTGGCGCGGAACCAGCGGGCCACCTCGACGGCCTGCTCCTCAGCGAACGGCCGTACCTCCGCGCCCAGGTGGTCGAGCCGCCCGCCGACGGTCTTCACCAGGTGCACGGGCACGATCCGGGGCGGCTTGACCCAGAAGTAGGAGTTGCCGTAACCGTCGGGCACGCTCTGCCTGGCGATCTCCAGGACGAACTCGAAGCCCTCGGTCGTGATGAACCCGAGGCTCTCGATGCGGTCTTCGAGCAGCCGGTTGGTGGCCACCGTGGTGCCGTGGACGATCGAGGCGACCTCCAGCTCACCCAGCTTGCCGAGCCCGGCCATGAAGCCGTCGGCCGGGTTCGCCGGGGTCGAGGGGGTCTTCGTGGTGAGGATCTCACCGGTCTGCTCGTCCACCGCCACGACGTCGGTGAACGTGCCTCCGGTGTCCACTCCGATACGGACGCTACGCATGGGCTCCTCAGCTCCGGCGCCGGCCGAGCACTTCGTCGATGACTCGGGGCGCGTTCTCCGTGCCGACGTACGCGGCCAGGCGCACCACCATCTCCTGGGACCTGGCGAGTTCCGCCTCGACCCTGGCCTTCCCCGACTGGCCCGCCTGAACTCCGAAATAAGCGCCGATGATGGTGCCGATCACCCCCGCCACGCCGGCGAACAGCACACCGAACTCGGCACTGGCGAACACGGCCGCGCCGAAGGCGGCGAGGATCGCGACGATGCCCGCCACGACGACGAGGAAACCGTAGCGCCAGCGGGTGGCGTCGGCTTGGGCCGGTGAGAGGTCATCCTGCGTCATCATGGCGTCGAGCGAGGCTGGTTTGTCGGTGACCACAGATTTTCCTCCTGTAACTCGTGGGGAGAAATGTCCCACGAGGTCATGGAACAAGCCAAGCCACTAAGCTGACGGCCCGTGACTGATCTGTCTGCCTTGTCGCCAGCGCCGTCGGGCGCCAGAGATGCCGTGCTGAAGTTCTACTTCGGGCCCATGGACTGCGGGAAGTCCACTCTGGCGCTGCAGATGAACTACAACCACGCGCGGCAGGGCAGGCGGGGCCTGGTGCTGACCAAGCACGACCGCTCGGGCGAGCCGCAGGTCACCAGCAGGATCGGGCTCGGGCGCGAGGCGATCGAGGTGGAGGACGGCCTCGATCTGGTCGCGCTGGTCACCGCGTACGACCGCGTCGACTACCTGATCTGTGACGAGGCCTGCTTCTACACCGTCGAGCAGATCGAGCAGCTCGCCGACCTCGTGGACGAGCACGGCGTGGACGTCTACGCGTTCGGGCTGGCGTCGGACTTCCGCTCGGTCATGTTCCCCGCCGCGCAGCGGCTGTTCGAGCTGGCCGACGAGGTGTCACGGCTCCAGGTCGAGGTGCTGTGCTGGTGCGGGCGTCCCGGGCAGCTCAACGCCCGCGTCGTGGGCGGGACGATGGTGCGTACGGGCGAACAGGTCGTGATCGGCGACACCGACGACGCGCCGGTGCGCTATCAGGTGCTCTGCCGCCGCCACCACCGCGCGGGCCGGCTCGGGGAGGGCTCTCACGTCGCCCGCCACGGCGCACGACCCGCACTAAGCGGTCAGACCGCGCAGGTCCCGTCGTCGCAGCCGTCGGCGGGCGCGGCGAGCTGAGTGATCGGGGTCTGCCCGGTCCGCTCGGCCACCTCGTCGATGGCGGCGGCGAAGGCGTCCTCAGGCTGCGCGCCAGACACGGCGTACTTGCCCTCGAACAGGAACAGCGGCACCCCGCTGATGCCCAGTGAGCGCGCCCTGGCGAGCTGCTCGCGGACCTCGCCGGCGCCCTCGCCGGTGTCGGTGACACCCGCGTCGGCCGCCAGTTCGGCCAGCACGGCGGGGTCACCGACGTTGCGGCCCTCGGTGAAGTACGCGCGGAACAGCCGCTCGGCCATCTCCTTGCCGCGCCCCTGCCGGGTGGCGACCTCGATGAGCCGGTGCGCCTCGAACGTGCCGGCGCTGATGGCCTGGTCGTAGCGGAGCTCGAGCCCGTCCTCCGCGGCGACGCCGACGACGCGGTCGATCATCTGCGTGGCGTTGGGGCCGAACTTGCGCTGCATCGCCGGGATCACCGGCTCGCCGTCGCTGGAGGCGTCGGGGTCGAGCTGGAACGGGCGCATCGTCACCTCGATGGTGCCGCCCTTGGCGCGGAACCGCTCGGCGGCCCTGTCGAACCTGGTGTGCCCGATGTAACACCAGGGGCACACGACATCAGAAAAGATCTCGACCTTCATGTCGGTCCACAACCGCCTGCGGACCTGCCTGATTCCTGATTCATCCGGCGGCCAGCTCCTCCAGCCGGTACGTCAGGTACGCCGAGTCGTCCACCAGCGCCGACGCCCCCCGCCACCAGCCGAACCACTCGCCGCTGCGCCACATCCAGTCGACCCGCTCGATGGCGGCCACCACGTCGCCGACCGTCCGCCACTGCTCGCCGAGCTGCTCGCGGGTGGCGCCGTGGCGCACCGCCCAGGCCCGCAGGATGCCGGCCGCCGAGGCGGAGACCTCGCGCGCGTAGGGGTCGGGGTCCTCGCCGGGCAGCCGGTGCGGCCCGAGCCCGGCCGCGACCCCCCAGCTCCACTGCGCCTCGGCGGGCCGGGAGTAGCGCAGGGAGTGGAAGTCGAGGTTGGAGCCTAGGTCGCCGTCGGCGCGCCGGGTGACCACCGCGTCGAGCCTGCCTCCGGCGTCGAAGTGCACGACGAGCCGCTGCCCCGGCTTGACGCCGGGCGGCAGCGCGAAGCGGTCCTCGGCCTGCCAGGAGTTGAGGTCGACCTGCGCGGCGGGGACACCCCACAGCTGGTCGGCGGCGTCGTCGGCGATCCAGGCGGCGAGCATCTCCAGGGCGGTGAGGTCGGTCCACGGCTCGATGGCGACGGCGGTGCGCACGACCTCGTCGGGGGGCGGCAGCTTCCCGCCGCGCGGCCTGCCCCACCACTGCTCGCCCAGCTCGCGGGTGCCGACCAGCAGCGCCGCGAGGGCGGCCAGCTCGGCCGAGCGCCGGGTGAGCTGGGCGCCGCGGGCCAGCTCGAGCGTGCGCTCGGTGCGCTCGTCACCGAGCAAGGAACGCACGTCGCCGATCAGCCGTTCGGCCGTGGGCCGCTCCTCGCCGAGCAGGTTGCGTACGACTCGCCTGGCCTCGGTACGTGCGTCTTCAGCGTGTGCCTGCCGCATACTCGCCACGCTACGCCGGGAGATCCTTTTCCGCGAGAGTCCAGGAGGCAGGCGCCGTCAGGCGCGGCGCCTGGTGCCCCGCCCGAGGAGCCAGCCGAGCGTCACGCCGGCCAGCGCCACGCCGGCGCCGGTGCCGAACGCGGCCAGCATCACCCACGGCCTTGTCTCGGTGCGGGGCGCGCGGGGCCGCTCGTAGACGGCGGCGGGAGCGGCGTCCGTGAGGCTCCGCGCGTCCGTGAGGGCCCCCGCGTCCGTGAGGGGCGCGGCGTCCCGCGCGGGCGCGACGGCCGGAACCGGGGCGCACAGGTGCTGCTCGACGGCGGAGAAGAACTCCTGGGCGGTGCGCTTGGCCACCGAGCCCAGCATGCGCTGCCCGACGCCGCCGATCATGCCGCCGATGACCGCCTCGGCGTCGTAGTCGACCCTGGTGCCGCCGTCGGCCTCGCTGAGCCGGACCTGCACGGTCGCGTCCACGGTGCCGGGCGCGCCCTGCCCGCGCGCCTTGAGCGTGAAGCGCTCGGGCGGCAGCGGATCGGACAGCGCCACCTCGCCCTGGTAGACGCCCTTGACGGAGGCCACGCCCGCGTTGACCGTCATCCGGTACGTGTCAGGACCGCACTCCTCCAGCCGCTCGCACCCAGGGATGGTCCGCACCAGCACGGCGGGGTCGCGGAACGCCGCCCACAGCCGGTCCCTGTCCACCTCGATCACGACACTGCCCGCCACGTTCATGTCGCCACTCTAAGCAGCCGGAGCCTTTCGGCTTAAGGGCAACACCTGCCAGACGCGGACCGGCCGGTCGATCATGCCTGGCAAGATTGTGTGGCTATGAGCGGGAAGCGGCGGGCGCGGGCGAAGTCGGGCGTGACGGCGGGCGTGACGGCGGGTGTGGTGTGCGCCCTGGCGCTGGCCGCCTGCGGGCCGGGCGGCGCGCCCAAGGAGTCCGCCGCGCCGAAGGAGCAGCCCACGGTGTCCGCGACGCCGAGCCCGACCAGGCCGCAGGGCCCGCCCGGGGTCAGGCCGCGCAAGGGCGAGGTACGCCGGATCACCCGCACCGGCGACCTGCCACCGGTGATCAGCTCCATCCCGACCAGGCGCAAGGTCGTCTTCCTCACCATCGACGACGGCTGGGAGCAGGATCCCGGCTTCGTCCAGCAGATCCGCGACGAGCGCATCCCTGTGACGGCCTTCGCCATGCGCGACGCGGTGGAGGCCAAGGGCACGCCGGACCAGGCGGGCGGCGAGGCGCGCTACGTCGGCGCCGGCAAGTGGGGATATTTCCGCCAATTGCGTGACGCCGGGGTGGCCGTCGAGAACCACACGCTCACCCATCCCAACCTCCGCCTCCTCGGCCGCGCCGCCCAGCGCAAGGAGATCTGCGGCACGACCCAGCTGATCAAGAAGGAGATCGGGACGCGGCCGGCGTTGTTCCGCCCGCCGTTCGGCAACTACAACACCGACACACTGCTGGCGGCCAAGAGCTGCGGCGTGCGGGCCGTACTCCTGTGGACGGCGACCGTGCAGCCGGGCGGGAAGATCGCCTACCAGGTGCCGGACAAGCGGTTGCGTCCGGGCGACATCCTGCTCCTGCACTTCCGCCCCAACCTGGCCAGGGACTTCCGCATCCTGGTGAAGAAGATCAAGCGCCGCGGTTACGCCCTGGGCAACCTCCAGGCGTACCTGGAGGCCGCCGACCCGCGCTGAGGTCCGCCTCGGGACGTAGGGGACGATCCGTCGCGCGGGTGACGCGCATCCCCGCCCCAGCAGGCCATTCTCGAAGCTCGGCAACCAGCACCAACGGGATGTGACGAACGTCGCACCCCATTGCTCTACAGCTTGTAGTACTACTTCAAGTAGATGTACTACAGCTTGTAGAGCGACGATTTTTCGGCGGGGATGATGGACGCACTAGACCTGGCGCGGTGGCAGTTCGGGGTGACCACCGTGTACCACTTCCTGTTCGTGCCCCTGACCATCGGTCTCGGGATCTTCGTGGCCGGCCTGCAGACGGCCTGGCACCGCACGGGCAAGGAGCACTACCTCAAGCTGACCAAGTTCTTCGGCAAGCTGTTCCTGATCAATTTCGCCATGGGCGTGGTCACCGGCATCGTGCAGGAGTTCCAGTTCGGGATGAACTGGAGTGAATACTCCACCTTCGTGGGCGACGTCTTCGGCGCCCCGCTGGCCATGGAGGCACTGCTGGCCTTCTTCATGGAGTCCACGTTCCTCGGCCTGTGGATCTTCGGCTGGGACCGGCTGCCGAAGAAGGTGCACCTGGCCTGCATCTGGGCGGCGGCCATCGGCTCGAACCTCTCCGCCTACTTCATCCTCGCCGCCAACGCCTGGATGAAGCACCCGGTCGGCTACGAGGTCGTGGACGGCAAGGCCAGGATGACGGACCTGTGGGCGGTGCTCACCAACTCCACGGCGATGGCCCAGGTGCCGCACGTGATCGGCGGCGCGTTCGTGGTGGCGGGCGGCTTCGTGCTGGCGGTCTGCGGCTACTGGCTGCTGCGCACACGTGGCACGCAGGCCGCCGCCATGTGGCGCGGCGCCGCCCGGGCCGCGCTGCTGATGACCGCGCTCGCGGGCGCGGTGGTCGCGGGCACCGGCGACATGTCCGCCAAGCTCATGTACGAGCAGCAGCCGATGAAGCTGGCCGCCGCCGAGGGGCTGGAGCGCGACACGGCGGGCGCGGCGTTCAGCGTCGCCCCCGGCATCGAGATCCCCAAGGTGCTGAGCTTCCTCGCCACCAACGACCCCGACGCCGTCGTCGCCGGCACCGAGGACCTGCAGCGCCGCTTCGAGGAGCAGTTCGGCCCCGGCGACTACCGCCCCAACGGCCCCGTCGTGTTCTGGTCGTTCCGGGTGATGATCGTCTTCGGCATGGCCACCGTCGGCCTGTCGGTGCTCGGGCTGTGGCTGACCAGGCGCCGCCGGGGCTTCCCCACGTGGCTGTCGAAGGCGCTGCTGCTCGCGCTGCCGCTGCCGCTGGCCGCGGTGATCGCCGGCTGGCTGCTCAGCGAGATCGGCCGCCAGCCGTGGACGGTCGCCGGCGAGCTGCTGACCGCCGCCAGCGTCTCACCCGGCGTGACGCTGGCCGAGGTGGCCACCTCCCTGGCGATCTTCACGCTCGTGTACGGCGTCTTCACCGTGGCCGAGGCCGTGCTGCTGGCCAGGCACGTACGCAAGGGCGTCGAGGAGCCGGCCCCCGAGCCCGCGGCCGAGCGGCGCGAGCCGCAGCTCATGTACTGAGCCCGTGTGACGAGTTGAGGAGCTTCCCGTGATCGAGTTGTGGTTCGCCGTCATCGCCTTCCTGTGGACCGGCTACTTCGTCCTCGAAGGCTTCGACTTCGGGGTCGGCATGCTGGCCCCGGTGGTCAGCAGGAACGCCGCCGAGCAGCGCGCCAGCCTGCAGACCATCGGCCCGGTGTGGGACGGCAACGAGGTGTGGCTGATCACCGCGGTCGGCGCCATGTTCGCCGCGTTCCCCGCCTGGTACGCCGGTGTGTTCAGCACGTTCTACCTGCCCGTGACGCTGATCCTGGTCGGGCTGATCCTGCGCGGGCTCGGCCTGGAGTGGCGGAGCAAGGTCGCCAACCCGGCCTGGTGCGACCTCGCGGTCGTGGCGGGCAGCGCGCTGCCGGCGTTCCTGTGGGGCGCGGTCTTCGCCGGCCTGCTGTTCGGCGGCCTGCTCGCGGCCCTGCTCGGCGGCGCGTTCACGCTGGCCGTGTGCGTCCTGCACGGCGCGGTGTTCCTGGCACTGAAGACCACCGGCCAGGTACGCCGCCGCGCCAGGACCGCCGCGCTCGCCGCTGCCGGCGTGACGCTGCCGGTGGCCGTGTTCGCCCTGTCGGGCCTCGGCACCGGCCCCGCCCTGGCCGCGATGGCGGCGCTGGCCGCGGCCACGGCGCTGATCTGGCGGCGCAGGGAGGGATGGGCGTTCGGCGCGACGGCCGCCGCGATCGTGCTGACCACGCTGGCGGTCTTCATGGAGCTGCGGCTGCGCCCGCTGCCCGGGCTCACGCTGGCCGAGGCCGCGTCGGGGCCGTACACGCTGACCATGCTGAGCTGGATCGGGCTGATCGCCCTGCCGTTCGTGCTGGTCTACCAGGGGTGGACGTACTGGGTGTTCAGGAAGCGGGTCCTGGTGCCGGCTAGCTGACCCGCGCCTCCTTCGTCAGGTGCAGGTCGCCGCCGAGCCGCTCGTGCAGCAGGTCGAGCACCTGCCGGCCGGCCAGCACCGTCCACAGCCTGCCCGCCAGGTACGGGTTCTTCTCCGGCGCGGCGTCCATCCAGGCGTCCTTGCCTGCCTGGCTGGCGAAGGTCGTGACGAAGAACTCGCCGTCGGGGGTCTTGCAGTAGCCGGTACGGATCTCCGGCGCGTCCACCTGCATCCGGGGCGCGCAGCCGACCTTGGCGGCCAGTTGCTCGACGGTGACGGGGGCGGCGCCGGCCCGCTGCGCGCTCGCCGTGACGTAGCCGCCGACGCTCCCGGAGGAGCAGCCGGCGACCAGTCCGGCCAGCAGCGCGAGAGCGGCCAGACGTGGAAATGTCGTCATGTGCAGAGGTACGCACCTGCGGGGAACCAGGTTCAGAACCCACCGGTCACTTGGGCGCGGGGGTCTGGGAGACACGGTGGTCGGTCAAATGGAGGTCGCCGTTGAGCGGGCCCTTGAGCACCTCCAGGACCTTCAGCGGCCCGAGCACCGTCCACTTGGGCCCCACGAGGTGCGGGTTGTACTCGGGCGCCTCGTTCATCCAGGCGTCCTTGAGCTTCTCGGTCTTGAAGGTGTTGACGAAGAACTCGCCGGCGTCCGTCTTGCAGAACGCGGTCCTGACGTCCTCGGCCTCGACCTGCATCTTGGGCTTGCAGCCGACCTTCTCCGAGATCTGCTCGACGGTCATCGGCTTGGGAGTGGCCGGCTCCGCCCCGTCTGCTGCGACGTAGTCGTTCCAGCCGCCTCCTGAGGAGCAGCCGGCGACCAGTCCGGCCAGCAGCGCGAAAGCGGCCAGACGTGGAAATGTCGTCATGTGCGAGGGTACGCAGCGCCGCCGCCTCCGGTTCACCCGGATCGGCCGCCTCCTGCGGTGCGCAATGTGTGGAGGTCGGACGGGGAGATCGGCATGCGGTCGATCGGGATGCCCTCGGCGTCCTCGACGGCCGAGGCGATGACCGCCGACACCGGGATCACGCCCGCCTCCCCCGCCCCCTTGACGCCGAGCGGGTTGAGCGGCGACGGCGTCTCCAGGTGGCCGGTCTCGACGCGGGGGATCTCGGTCGCGTACGGCATGAGGAAGTCCATGAAGGAGGCGTTCACCAGCTGGCCGTACTGGTCGTAGACCATCCGCTCGTACAGCGCGCCGCCGATGCCCTGGGCGACGCCGCCGTGGATCTGCCCCTCGACGATCATCGGGTTGATGAGCCGCCCGCAGTCGTGCACCACGGCGTACCTGACGACCTTGATCTCGGCGGTGTCGGGGTCGGTCTCCACGATGGCGGCGTGCATCCCGGCCGCGAACGTCGAGCGGATCGGCGAGTAGTAGTCGCGCCCCTCCAGGCCGGGCTCCTCGCCCTCGGCGACCGGCGGCTTGTCCGGGTCGGCGGCGCCGGAGAACTGGGTGGCCTTGGCGGCCTCCTCGTCGAAGGCGTACCTGAGCGGGTTGGCGAGCACGGCCACCGTGGACAGCGGGATGGACGCGGACGGCGTGCCGGCGACGTGCACGAGCCCGTCGGTGACGGTCAGGTCGGCGGGGTCGGCCTCCAGGGCGTCGGCGGCGATGCGCAGGGCCTTCTCGCGGACCTTCCTGCACGCCAGGGCGATGGCGTTGCCGCTGACGACGGCGGCCCTGGAGGCGAAGGTGCCGACCGCGTACCCGAAACGGCGGGTGTCGCCGGTGACCACGCTGACCCGCTCGATGGGCACGCCCAGCTCGGCGGCGGCGATCTGGGCGAAGGCCGTCTCGTGGCCCTGCCCCTGCGAGGTGAGGCCGGTGGAGACGTGCACCCGGCCGTCGGAGGTGATCTGCACGTGCCCGCCCTCGTACGGGCCGACGCCGGTGCCCTCGACATAGCAGCCGATGCCGATGCCGCGCCCAGGGCGGCGTTCGAAGGAGTCCCAGCCGATCAGCTCCTTGATCATGCGGAGCATCTCGGGATAGTTCCCGCTGTCGTAGATGAGCGGCCGGCCGTCCTGGAAGGTCATCCCCTGGTCGTACGGGAACTCGTCGGGCTGGATGAAGTTGACCGCCCGCACCTGCGTGCGGTCCTTGCCGAGATGCCGCGCGATCTTGTCGAGCGTGCGCTCCATGCAGAACACGCCCTGCGGCCTGCCCGCCCCGCGATAGGGCGTGACCTGCACGGTGTTGGTGTAGACGGCGGTGAACTCGACGCGGTACGCCCCCGGCTTGTACGGCCCGAGCAGCTGCGTCGAGGTGACGATCGGGACGATGATCCCGTACGGCGTGTAGGCCCCGTGGTCGTGCAGGATGCTCACGTCGAGGCCCAGCACGCGCCCGTCGTCGTCGAACCCGACCCGCACGTGCTGCACCTGCGCCCGCTCGTGCGCCGACGACACGAAGTGCTCGCGGCGGTCCTCGGCCCACTTGATCTCGCGGTGCAGCGTCATGGCCGCCCACGGCACCAGGATCTCCTCCGGCCACGGGTGCACGATCTTCACGCCGAAGCCGCCGCCCACGTCGGGCGCGATCACCTCGACCTGCGGCAGCGGCAGGCCGAGCGCGGCGGCCACGGCCATCCTGACGCTGGTCGAGGTCTGGGTGCTGGAGTAGACGCGCAGGTCGCGGCCGTCCCAGCGGGCGTACACGCCGCGGCCCTCCAGCGGCATGCTGGCGCTGCGCTCGATGTCGAGCCGGAAGGACAGGGTGTGCGGCGCGCCCTCGATCGCCTCTCCTGCGCCCCGGCCGTCGGTGGCCGGGACCTCCTGGACGAGGTGGGCGCCGACGTTGCCCGGCACGTCCTCGTGCACGAGCTGCGCCCCCTGCACGGCCTCCGCCAGGCCGACGACGGGCTTCAGCGGCTCGTAGTCGACCTCGATGAGCGCGCAGGCGTCCTCGGCCGCGTAGCGGTCGGCGGCCACCACCATGACCACGGGCTCGCCGACGTGCCTGACGACGTCCCTGGCCAGCGGGTAGGCGGTGCGGCCGTGGGTGAGCGCCGGGTGCGGGATGAGCAGCGGCAGCGGCCGTCCGACGCGCTCCGGCAGGTCCTCCCACGTGTAGATGGCGACCAGCCCGTCCACGTCGAGCGCCGCCGAGACGTCGACGTCGCGGATGCGGGCGTGCGCGTGCGGCGAGCGCACGAATGCCGCCGCCAGCGCGTCCTGCCCGAGGTCGTCGAGGTAGCGGCCCTGGCCGGTGAGCAGCCGCGGGTCCTCCCTGCGCGCCACCGGCTCGCCGAGCCACCGCGTCGTCATGCCTCCTCCGCCAGCAGCTCGGCGGCCCGGTGGACGGCCTTGACGATGTTCTGGTAGCCGGTGCAGCGGCACAGGTTGCCGGAGATGCCCTCGACCACCTCCTCGTCCGTCGGCGCCGGGTTGTCGCGCAGCAGCGCCGTCACCGTGCACAGGAAGCCCGGGGTGCAGAAGCCGCACTGCAGGCCGTGGCACTCGGCGAAGGCCCGCTGCACCGCCGACAGCCGCCCGTCCTCCCCTGCCAGGCCCTCCACGGTGGTCAGCTCGGCGCCGTCCACGGTCACCGCGAACGTCAGGCACGAGCGCACCGGGCGGCCGTCGAGCAGCACCGTGCAGCAGCCGCAGACGCCGTGCTCACAGCCGACGTGCGTCCCGGTGAGGCCCAGGTCGTGCCGCAGGCAGTCGGACAGCAACCGCCGCGCGGGCACGCGCGCCCGGCGGGCCGTGCCGTTCACGACCAGCGTGATCTCGTGCGTCGCGCTCGCGTCCGCCGTGCTCGCGTCCGCCGTGCTCGCGTCCGCCGTGCTCGCGTGCGGCGTGCCCGCGAGTCCGGTGCTCACGTGCGCCGGGCTCTCGTGAGCCCTCGCCTCGTGCTCTGTGCTCTCGTGCCGGGTGGTCTCATGGCCCATGGGCCGCCGCCCCCTCCCGCGCCGCGTCGTGCAGCGCCCGTTCGGCCAGGACGCCCACCAGGTGCCGCCGGTAGGCGGCGGTGGCGTGCAGATCGTCGTCCGGATCGGTCGCGGCGCGTACGGCGTCGGCCGCCCCCGCGAGCCCGTCGAGCTCCACGACGACCGGCACGGGCCCGACCCCGATGCACGCCACCCGCGCCCGCCCGTCCGGCGTGACCAGCGCGCACACCCCGGCCAGCGCGTAGTCGCCGTGCCGCCGCGCCACCTCGCGGAACGCCACCCCCACGCCCTCCTCCACCGCGGGGAAGAACGCGGAGACGGCCAGCTCGCCGGGCCGCGCCGCCGACTCCATGGGCCCGACGAAGAACTCGGCGGCCGGCACGTCACGCCTCACCGCCGCGCCACCTTCCGGGCCGCCGTCCCATCGGGCGAGGCGGACGGAGCCGCCCAGCACCGCCAGCACCGCGGGCAGCTCGGCCGCCGGGTCGGCGTGCACGAGGCTGCCCACCACCGTGCCGCGATTCCTGATCACGGGGTGGGCGACCAGCCTGAGCGCCCGCGTCAGCAGCGGGTGCGCGCCCGCCCGCTCGGCGTCGGAGTGCCGGACCAGCGCCCCCACCCGGACACCCTCCGGCGTCACCTCCAGGCCGTCGAGCCCCGCCACCCGATTGATGTCCACCAGGTGGCCGGGCGCCGCCAGCCGCATGTTCAGCATGGGGATCAGGCTCTGCCCGCCCGCCAGCACCTTGCCGCCCTCGGCCCCCACCTCGGCCAGCGTCCGCAGCGCCCCGGCGAGGTCGCGGGGAGCGTGGTAGGCGAAGGGCGGCGGCTTCAAGCCTCACTCCGTACGGACTCCGGGCTGCGTCCGGCGATGGCGCGCAGCAGGTGGTAGCCGCCCAGCACCACGATCGTGCCGAGCGCGATGCCCTCCAGGGTGAAGTCGCCTCCGATGGCGTGCTGCACAGGTCCGATGGCCAGGATCATGCCCGCCCCGATCGGAACCATGTTCACGGGATCGGCGAAGTTCACCCGGTTCTCGATCCAGATCTTCGCGCCGAGCAGGCCGATCATGCCGTACAGGATGACCGTGACGCCGCCCAGCACGCCGCCCGGCGTGGCCGCGACCAGCGCGCCGAACTTCGGGCACAGCCCGAACCCGATCGCGATGATGCCCGCGATGTAATAGGCGGCCGTCGAGTAGACCTTGGTGGCCGCCATGACGCCGATGTTCTCCGCGTACGTCGTGGTCGGCGAGCCGCCCACCGCGCTGGTGACCACGGTCGCGACGCCGTCGGCCGTCACGGCGCGGCCCACGTACGGGTCGACGTCCGTGCCCGTCATCTCCCCCACGGCCTTGACGTGCCCGATGTTCTCCGCGATCAGCGCGATCACGGCCGGCAGCACCAGCAGCACCGCCGAGGTCTTGAAGTCGGGGGCGTGGAAGTCCGGCAGCCCGAACCAGGGCGCCGCCGCCACCGCGTCGAAGCTCACCCGGTCGTGCGGGAACGCCGTGGCCACGCAGTACGTGCCCTCGACCGGGCAGGCCGCGCCCGCCGCGTCGCGCAGGTTCGCGCCGGGCAGCACCGACGTGACGGGCCCCGCCGCCAGGTCGAGCAGCCACGACAGCACGAACCCGGACACCAGCCCTATCAGCACCCCGATCCGCCCGATGAACCCCTTGAACAGCACGATCACCACGAACGTGATGAGCATCGTGATGAGCGCCATCCAGTGATCCTGCGGCCAGTAGACGTCCGCGACCACGAACGCCAGCCCGAACCCGATGAGCATCACCACCGCGCCGGTCACCACCGGCGGGAAGATCTTGTGGATGATGGACACGCCGAGGAAGTGGATCGCCAGCCCGGCCAGCGCCAGCACGAAACCGGCCACCAGGATCGCGCCCGTCACGATCGCGTCGGCGCCCGCGGTGTCGCCGCCCGCCGCCGCCCTGATGGCGAACACGCCGCCGACGAACGACGCGCTCGTGCCCAGGTAGCTGGGCACCTTTCCCTTGACGATCAGCAGGAACAGGATCGTCGCGACGCCCGACATCATCACCGCGCGACGTTGGGGTCGAGCCCCATCACCAGCGGGAAGACGAACGTCGCCCCGAACATCGCGATCACGTGCTGTGCCCCGAACCCCACCATCCGGGGCCAGCTCAGCCGTTCGTCCGGCCTGACCACCTCGCCGGGGGCCAGATGCCTGCCGTCACCGTGTTTGGTCCATCCCACAACCATGGCAAGCCCCTCTTGTACTGGGCGCTGGGCCGGCGTCACGTACCGTTGCGGGCACATTAGGCCCGACGGCACGCGCTCACACGGGCATGATCTGCCAAATCTGGCCCGCCGACCAGAGCCAACCTCGCGCACATGAGCAGACCCGCCCTGTGAGGGGTGTCATGTGAGGGATGTCCGGTGAGTGCGGGGCTAAGACGCCGCGGGCTCCTCGCGGCGGACGGCGCGCAGCAGGTGGTAGCCGAGCAGCAGGACGATCGTGCCGAGCGCGATGCCGCTCAGCGCGAACGTGTCGGTGATCGGGAACGCGACCGGGCCGATCGCGCAGATGATGCCGGCGCCCGTGGGCACCAGGTTGCCCGGGTCCGACAGGTTCACCCGGTTCTCGATCCAGATCTTGGCGCCGAGCAGGCCGATCATGCCGTACAGGATGGTCGTCACGCCGCCCAGCACGCCGCCGGGCGTGGCCGCGATGAGCGCGCCGAACTTGGGGCACAGGCCGAACAGGATCGCGATCACCGCCGCGATGTAGTACGCGGCCGTCGAGTAGACCTTGGTGGCCGCCATGACGCCGATGTTCTCCGCGTACGTGGTCGTCGCCGGCCCGCCGACCGCCGTCGCCACCACCGTGCCGACGCCGTCGGCCATCACCGCGCGGCCCATGTAGGTGTCCACGTCCGTGCCGGTCATCTCGCCCACGGCCTTGACGTGCCCGACGTTCTCCGCGATGAGCGCGATCACCACCGGCAGCACCAGCACGATCGCCGACGCCTCGAACACCGGCCCGTGGAACGACGGCAGGCCCACCCAGTCGGCCTGCGCGACCGCGTCGAGGTTGACCCGGAAGTGCTCGGTGACCTGGCCGCTGTCGTCGGGTGCGGTGATCTTGCCGCCGACGACGTCCCAGCCCCACGACAGCAGGAACCCGAACACCAGGCCCAGCAGCACCCCGATCCGGCCGAGGAAGCCGCGGAACACGCCGATGAACACGAACGTCGCCGCCATCGTCAGCAGCGCCACCCAGGGGTCCTTCGGCCAGTAGACGTCGGCCGCCACGTACGCCATGCCGAACCCGATGAGCATGACCACGCCGCCGGTGACGATGGGCGGGAACACCCGGTGCAGAACGCCGACGCCCAGCTTGTGGATCGCGAACCCGCAGACGGCCAGCACCACCCCGACCGCCAGCAGCGCCCCTGTGACGGTCGCGTCGCCGCCGCCCGCCGCCCTGATCGCCACGACCGCGCCGACGAACGACGCGCTGGACCCCACGTAGCTCGGGATCCTCCCCTTCACGATGAGCAGGAAGAGGATCGTCGCGACCCCGGACATCATCACGGCCAGGTTCGCATCCAGCCCCATGACCAGCGGGAACACGAACGTCGCGCCGAACATCGCGATGACGTGCTGCGCGCCGATGCCCACCATCCTGGGCCAGCTCAGCCGCTCGTCCGGCTTGACCACCTCACCCGGCGTCAGGCGCTTCCCATCGCCGTGCACCTTCCACCCCAACGCCACGCCCGCACCTCAATCTCCCGCCTGACCAGCGAGTACGACCACGAAATATGTCGCAGAGCACAATAGAGGGTGGCCCCTGATTCCAGTACGCCGGGCGCCGATATTCGGTCCCGTCCGACCCGCAGACCACGTCGGGGAACTGCCACCGGCGGATCAGCGCCTGCCCGAGCGGGAGCCAGGCGTCGCTGCACCTGCCCAGCCCGTCGGCGCCCTTCCCCGGGGGGAACACGCTGACGATCCTGGTCTTGCGCCCCCGCTGCTCGTCGATCGCCCTGATCTTCTCGATGGGGGCGCAGAGGTCGGTGTCGGCGGAGACGAGCAGCACGACGTCCACGACGTCGAGCGCCGCGTCCGCCACCATGGAGCTGGCGATGGCGGCGTCGGTCTTCTTCTCCTCATACGACCGCCACACCATGCCGCACTGGCGGCACCGGTTGCACTTCTCCTGGAAGCGGCCGAGCACCACCTCGACACCCTGGCTCTGGACGGCGGCCAGATAGACGCGCTGGCGTGCCGCGGCCTGCCGGTCGTTGCGGACGATGGCGGTGAAGTAGCGGACCCGCTCCAACGACTGCCCGTCGCGCAGCAGGTCGCGAGCGAGGCCGGCGAGGTCCAGCCAGAGGTCGCGGTGATGGCTCATGCCCTTGAGCCCGTAGTACAGGTTGAATCCGTCGACGTAGACGCCTACGCGCCCGCCTGTGCCGTTCGGCTTGTCACGCACTGCCACTATCTCCTAGCATGGAGTCAGATCGCCCGGCACTCAGTTCCCGGGTCTTACGGCCCCCGTCAGGGGGCCGTTTCTTTTTGCGGCACTGATGCTAGTAAACAGTACGTAATGACATGATGACTTTTCGTGAACGTCCGCCGTACTACTCCACGCGGATCGAGAACCCCTCGCCGCTGACCACCTGGCCCGACCGGATCTTGGCGCGTTTGCGCAGCTCGACCTCGCCGTCCACCATCACCATGCCCTCGGCGACGAGTTGTTTGGCCATGCCGCCCGTCTCGGTGATGCCGCAGTATTTGAGCAGGTCGCACAGCGGGATGTAGTCGGAGCGCAGTTCGAAGTCCACGAGCGACCAGCCTAGATGCAGCTCAGATGCCGCGCATGCGCAGCACGTGCAGCGCCAGCGTGAGGTTGAGCCGCAGGTGGGGGTCGTCGGTGAAGTTGCCGAGCAGGCGTTCGAGCTTGCCGATGCGGTAGCGCAGCGTGTTGTAGTGGAAGTGCAGCCGGCGCGCGGTCTCGGCGACGTTGAGGTTGGTCTCCAGGAGCACCTGGAGGGTGCGGCGCAGGTCGGCGTTCTCGGCGTCGTCGTCGGAGGCGAGCGGGCCGAGCGTCTCGCGGACGAACGCGTGCAGCTCGTCGGTGTCGTTGACGAGGGAGAGCAGCCGGTAGACGCCGAGCTGGTCGAAGTGCGCGACGGCGCCGGGCCCGTGGAGCTGGCGTCCGACGCGGGCCGCCTTGAGCGCCTGCGAGTACGCCTCGGGCAGCGTCTCCGCCCCGGGGCTCGGCCGGGAGGTGCCGGTGGAGAAGGTGGCGGGCGGCACGTCGGCGAAGGCGGAGGCGGCGTCCTTGGCGACCCTGGCGGCGTCGAGCGAGGCGTCCACCACGGCCACGACCTCGTGGGAGAACCCGGCGACCGCGCCCTGCGGGTCGTGCCGCCTGATGGCGGCGGTCCAGCAGGCGACGAGCCGGTCCTGGGCGCTGCGCTCGTCGCCGTCGGGGTCCAGCTCGGCGACGAGCACGGTGACGGGCCTTGCGAGGTTCCAGCCGAAGGCGCGCGCCCTTGAGGTGACCCGCTCGGCGGTGCCGGCCCGCCCGGTGAGCACGTCACGCAGGAAGTCGGCGCGGTATTTGCTCTCGACGGCGTTGACCGCCTCCTGCCGGGTGACGACGAGCGCGGCGACGGTGGCGGCGCGTTCGAGTATGCCGACGTCGCTGTCCCTGATCGCGCCCGACTGGCTGTAGGCCACGATGCGGCCGTGGTGGTGCCCGCCGGCCAGCACGGGCACGGCCGCGAACGAGCGCGCCAGGCCGGGCGAAGGTGCGGCGGGCGGACCCTCGTGGGCGATCGACTCGCGCAGGACGGCCACGTGCTCGGCCGGCCCGGCCGTGGCGAGGACGCGGCCCGTGCCGTCGACGGCCGCCACCGACACGTCGAGCAGCTGGGCCACCTCGGCGGTGACCTCGTTGAGCCCGCCCCCGGCCAGCACGACCTGGACGAGCGCCCGGTGCGCCTCCTCGGCGCGGGCGAGCACGGCGGCCTGCCGGTTGAGTATGTCGGTCAGCACCTGGTTGAGGATGTCGTCGAAGCCGACGTCGTTGGGCAGCAGGATGAGCGGGAAGCCGAGCCGGTCGGCCTGCTCGGCCATCTCGTCGGGCAGCTCGTCGACGTAGCGGCCGAGCTTGATGGCCAGCGCGGCCAGCCCGCGCTCGTCGAGGTCGGCGACCAGCCGGCCGAGCGACTGGGGCGTGTTGCGCAGCGGGTAGCCGGTGGTCAGCAGCAGCTCGTGCGGTTTGACCCAGGCGAGGATGTCGGGCACTTCCATCACGTTGAGCCGCTGCACGATGCGGCCGAGCCCGCTCTCCCCCGCGATCAGCCGCGCGTCGGCGAGGGTGGACACGCCGAGCACCTCTCCGACGGACACGCCGTGGATGATCGTGCCGGTGCTGGCGAGACGGACGGGGGGCTCCATATAGCAATTGTGACCCCGGCGACCGTCTGTCAGGAAGAGCCAACCATCGCGCTGACTGTTGGCAAATTTACCCGTACGGAGGGTTCATCGGCCGTTCTACGGTCAGGTCCAAGGTCGGTTGGGAGGTCCGGTGACCGTCAGTACTCATGCGCGGCGTACCCGCGTGCACGTCACGGGTGCGGCCAGCACGGCGGTGCGCGCGGTGCTGGAGGCACAGCGGCGTCCCGCGCGGGTGCTCGCGGCGTTCCCTCAGGGCCTGTATCTGGAGGTCAGGACCGAGGTCGAGCCGTCGGTGATCGCGGTGATCACGGGCGAGGCCACCCGGCTCCCGAACTCCGTGCTGCTGGCCGCCCCGCTGCCGCACCTCACGGTGGGTGACGACGCGGCGGTGGGTGACCGGGCGATCGAGCTGGGCCCGCTGAGCCTGACCGTACGCCGGTGGTGGGATCCCGCGCCGCCGCTCGGCTCGGTGGACAGGGATCTGCTGACACGGGCCGTGGACGAGCTGACCGAGCCGCCTGGCGCGGGATTGGCCGGCGACGCCTCGGTGGAGCTGCTCACGGACAGTTGCGCGAAGGGGTGGCTGCTGGGCGCGGTGACGGCGGCCGAGCGGCTGGTCGGGCTGGGCCCGGGGCTCACGCCGAGCGGGGACGACGTGCTGGCGGGGCTGCTGGTGGCGCTGCGGCATCTCGGCAGGGCCGCCGGCGCCGGACGCGCCGTGTGGCTGGCCGACTGGCTGGCGGCGACCGTGACGTACGACGCCGGCACCCGTACGACGCCGATCTCCGCGACCCTCCTGCACTGCGCGGCCAGGGGCGAGGCCAGTCCCGAGGTGCTCGGCGTGCTGCGCGGCCTGGCCGGGCGGCAGGCGCTGGCTCCGGCGCTGCGCCGCCTGCACCGGCTCGGCCACACCTCGGGCAGCGACCTCGCCCAGGGCGTCGGGATCGGCGCGCGTACCGTCCTGTCGCTGGGGGCGGCCGGATGAGCGAGCCGCTGGTGCTGGCGCGGCGGGGGGCGTACCACGACTCGGTGACGCTCATGCGGGTCAGCCGGGCGCTGTCGGAGCTGCCCGGCGTGACGGCCGCGATGGTCGCGATGGGCACTGACCTCAACGTCTCGATCCTGCGCGACATGGGCTTCGACGTGCCGGCGGCGGGGCCGTCCGACCTGCTGATCGCGGTACGCGCCGAGGACGCGGACGCGGCCGTGGAGGAGGCCGATCGGCTGCTCGCGGGCACGCACGGGGCCGAGCCCTCGGCGGCGGAGCAGCCGCCGCTGACCACCCGTTCTGCCGCCGCCCGCGACGCGGCGAACCTGGTGCTGGTCTCGACGCCCGGCGAGTACGCCTTCTTCGAGGCCCTGGACGCCGTCGAGGCCGGCCTGCCCGTCATGATCTTCAGCGACGGCGTCACGGTCGCGCAGGAGCGGCGGCTGAAGGAGCTGGCCGAGGCGAAGGACGTGCTGGTCATGGGCCCCGACTGCGGCACCGCCGCGATCGGCGGCGCCGGGCTCGGCTTCGCGAACGTGCTGTCGCCCGGCCCCGTCGGCGTGGTGGCCGCGTCGGGCACCGGGGCGCAGCAGGTGACCTCGCTGCTCGACTGGGCGGGCGTGGGGGTCAGCCACGTGCTCGGGGTGGGCGGCAGGGACCTGTCGGCCGAGGTGGGCGGCCTGTCCACGCGGCGTGCCCTGCGCATGCTGGACGACGACCCGGCCACCGAGCTGATCGTGCTGGTCTCCAAGCCGCCGTCTCCCGGGGTGGCGCGCGAGGTGGCGGCGGAACGGCTGCGCACCCCCGTGGTGCACGCCCTGCTCGGCGCGTCCGACGGCGATCTGACCACGGCGGCCGAGCAGGTGCTGCGGGTGCTCGGAAGGGCCGTCCCCGAGTGGCCGTCCTGGCCGGCCGCGCCGGGCTCGCGCCCGGCCGCCAAGGCGCTCAAGGGCCTGTACGCCGGCGGCACGCTGTGCGCCGAGTCCGCCCTGCTGGCCGGGTCAGGCGACTTCGTGGACTTCGGCGACGACGCCTACACCAGGGGCCGCGCCCATCCGATGATCGACCCGACCCTGCGCGTCGAGGCCCTGTCCCGGGCCGTGGAGACGGACGTGGTGCTCATGGACGTCGTGCTCGGCCACGGCGCCGACCCCGACCCGGCCGCCGCGCTGGCCCCCGCGATCGCCCGTACGCCGGCCACGGTGGTCGTCGCCCTGGTCGGCACCGGGGGCGACCCGCAGGACCTGCACCGGCAGGCCGCCGCGTTCCGCGCGGCGGGCGCGTCGGTCTTCGTCTCCAACGCCCAGGCCGCCCGCCACGCCAGGAGCCTGATGTGACCGGGCGGGAGTTCGCTTCGATCGCCCAGGCCGTTCGTCCTGCCAGGAGTCTGCTGTGACCGCTCAGCCCGAGATCGTGCCCGGCCTGCTCGACGGGCCGCCCCGCGTGATCACCGTCGGGGCCGGGCTGCTCGACGAGGCGCTGCGGGCGCAGGCCGTGGCGACGGTCCCGGTCGCCTGGCGCCCGCCGCTGCCCGGCACCGGGCAGGCGCTGGCCCGGGTGCTGGCCGATCCGCGCAGGCAGGAGGCCAACGCGGTGGCCGTCGGCCGGCTGACGGCGGCCAGGCCGCACCTGGTGGGCGTGCGGCGGGCCTCGGAGATCCTCGAACCCGGCCTGTTCCTGCACGCGGGCCCGCCCATCACGTGGGAACGGGCGTCGGGCCCGATGCGCGGCGCGCTGATCGGCGCGATGCTGCTGGAGAGCCTGGCCGCCGACGAGGAGGACGCCGCCGACCGGCTGGCGGCGGGCGCGGTCGAGCTGCGCCCCTGCCACGAGCACGGCGCGGTGGGGCCGATGGCGGGCGTGGTGAGCCCGTCGATGTGGCTGTTCGAGGTGCACGACGCCGAGCACGGCGGCACCGCGTACTGCTCGCTGAACGAGGGCCTGGGCAAGGTGCTGCGGTACGGCGCGTACGGGCCCGAGGTGCTCGACCGGCTGCGCTGGATGGACCAGGTGCTCGGCCCCGCGCTGGCGGGGGCGCTGGAGCGTACGGGGCCGATCGACCTGCGCGCGCTGATCGCGCAGGCCCTGCAGATGGGCGACGAGCTGCACAACCGCAACCGCGCGGCCACCTCGCTGCTGCTGCGCGAGCTGGCTCCCGCGATCGTGGAGGCGGCGCCGGGCGACGCGGCGCAGGTGCTGCGCTTCATCAACGGCAACGACCACTTCTTCCTGAACGCGGGCATGGCCGCGGCCAAGGTCAGCACCGACGCGGCTCGCGACGTGCCGGGCTCGTCGCTGGTGGTGGCGATGGCGCGCAACGGCACCGACTTCGGGGTGCAGGTGTCGGGGCTGGGCGGGCGCTGGTTCACCGGGCCCGCCGGGGTGCCGCACGGGCTTTATCTGGGCGCGTACGGGCCGGACGACGCGAACCCGGACATCGGCGATTCGACGATCACGGAGACGTCGGGGCTCGGTGGTTTCGCGATGGCGGCGGCGCCGGCGATCGTGCGGTTCGTGGGCGGCGAGGTGGCGGACGCGGTGAAGGCCACCCGATCGATGTACGAGATCACGCTGGCCGAGCATCCCGCCTACCAGATTCCCGGCCTCGGCTTCCGCGGTACGCCGGTGGGGATCGACGTGGCGCTGGTGGCGCGGACGGGGCTGCTGCCGGTGGTCAACACGGGGATCGCGGGCCGGGTGGCGGGCACCGGTCAGGTCGGTGCCGGCCTGGTGGAGCCGCCGGTGGAGGCGTTCACGAGCGCCCTCCAAGCCCTGTCCGTTTTGGGTAAGTGATCCATTTTAATTCCGATATTTCTGCACGTCAGGATTGTTGTCAGACAATGTCACCTTCCCTTGTGCATTCCCCGCCGATATCGTGACGATCCTCCATAATCTGCAAGTAGCGTGAGAACGCACGTGACGGATGAGGCGAGATGGGGGCGGGAACATGGCAGCCGACCGCTTGCTCAGCGGACCCGGCCCAGAGGGGGGTGCCGCGGGGGGCTCTTCGCAGAGCCAGGGGCGCCTGATCGGCAGACGCTACCGGCTGATGTCACCCGTGGGCAGGGGCGGCATGGGCATGGTGTGGCACGCGCACGACGTGCTGCTCGACCGTGACGTGGCGGTCAAGGAGCTGATCCTGCCGTACGGGCTGGACGACGCGGGCAAGCAGGTGGCGCACCGGCGCATGCTGCGCGAGGCCAGGTCGGCCGCGCGGCTGACCCACCCGGGCATCGTCACCGTGCACGACGTGGTCGAGGAGGACGGCCGGCCCTGGATCGTGATGGAGCTGGTCCGCGCGTGGTCGCTGGAGCAGGCCGTACGCCAGAGCGGCCCGCTGCCGGTGGTCCAGGCGGCCGAGATCGGCATCCGCGTGCTCGACGCGCTCAGGCACGCGCACGCCCACGGCATCCTGCACCGCGACATCAAGCCCGGCAACGTGCTGCTGACCTCGGACCGGGTGGTGCTGACCGACTTCGGCATCGCCGCCATCGAGGGCGACGTGACGATCACGCAGACCGGGCTGCTGATGGGCTCGCCGGCGTACATCCCGCCCGAGCGCCTGTCCGGCCAGCCGATCGGGCAGGCCGCCGACCTGTGGTCCTTCGGCGCCACCCTGTACGCCGCCGTCGAGGGGCGGCCCCCGTACGAGGGGCCCGACCCGGTGGCGGTGCTCGGCTCGGTGCTGACCCAGGAGCCGATCAGGCCGCAGCGGGCCGGCTCGCTGCTGCCGGTGATCGAGGGCCTGCTGCACAAGAACCCGGCGGAGCGGCTGACCTCCGAGCAGGTCATGGAGATGCTGGAGGCGGTGCTGCGGGCGCACGGCGCGCCCAGGCCGCGCACGCCCGAGACGCTGCCGAGCCCGACCGACTCGACGCCGGCCAACCTGCTGCCGCCGCTGGAGCCGCCGTCGGGGCCGATGCCGTCGCGCATCGTGGAGACGCCGTCGGGGCCGGTGCGGGTGCCGTACGACCCGATCACGAGCCCGTCGGGCGGCCATTCGATGCCGTACGAGGGCATGTCGAGCCCTTCGGGCAGCCACCGCACCGACCAGCTGCCCCCGCTCCCCCGAGCCGACGAACCGACGGGCGGCGCCTCGGGCCCGTACGACGCGCTCGCGAGTTCGTCCGGCCCGTACGACTCCCTCGCGAGTTCGTCCGGCCCCTACGACTCCCTGGCCGGCTCGTCGAACCCGTACGACGCGCTGCGCAGCTCGTCCGGCCCGCAGCCGCCCTTCGGCGCGCCGCCTCCCGGCCGTGGCATCGACGACGACCTGGACACCGGCACGGGCCCCAGGCCGCAGCCGATCCTCCCCCTCACCACCGACAGCCGCACCTCGGCCGCCACCCCGTGGCCGCTGGCCACCCCCGACGACCTGCGCGAGCAGTCGCGCAGCCTGTCCAGGGACGTCGGCAGGGGCAGCCTGACCTCGCTGCCCCCGGCCGGGCCGCGTACCGGTAAGAGCCGGCGCAGGCCGGAGGAGGACGAGGGACCGTGGGTGCGCGGCGGCCGCCCGACGCCGCTGACGATCGTCAGCGCGCTGGTGGCGGTGGCCGTCGTGGCGGGCGCCGTGGTGCTCATCCTGACCAGCGGCTCCGGCGAGACTCCGCCGGCCGCCGCGCCGTCACCGGCGAGCGCCGCGGCCGAGCAGGCGAGCGAGCCTTCTCCGGTGCCGAGCGGGTTCGAGGAGCTCACGGGGCCCGGGTTCACCGCCGCCCTGCCGAAGGGCTGGAAGCTGGCGGTCGCGGGCGACGTGGCGACGTTCAACGGGCCGAAGGACTCGAACATGCGGATCGTGGTCGAGAAGGCCGCCCCGCAGGACGACGGCGGACTGGCCGCGCTGGGCGAGCAGGAGGCCCAGGGCGGCAGGGAGAACTACATCCAGGTACGGCTGCAGGCCGTGAAGTACCGGGGCACGCAGGCGGCCGACTGGGAGTACACCTACACCACGCCCAACGGCGTTCCCATGCACGCGCTGACCAGGTACGCCGCGCTCGGCGGCGCGTCCGCGTACAAGATCGTCTTCGACCTGCCCGACCTGCGCTGGGACGACCAGGCGGAGACGAGGAAGGCGTTCCTGGACACGTTCCAGCCGAACGCCTGACGTATTGCATCGGTCGTTCCAAAACGGTAGCGTGCCGGTCATGGCACGGCCGAGGAAGTTCGAGGAGGACAGGGCGGTCGAGGCGGCCATGCGCGCGTTCTGGGACGCGGGCTACGAGGCCACCTCGACGCAGGACCTGTGCGCCGCGACCGGCCTCGGCCGCAGCAGCATCTACAACACGTTCGCGAGCAAGCACGACCTGTTCGAGCGGGCGCTGCGCCACTACATGGACGTGCACAACGGTTCGCTCGCCGAGCTGATGGACGCCGACCTGCCCATCAAGGAGAAGGTCAGGACCGTCCTGTGGTGGGCGGTCGAGCCCGATCCCGAAGAACCGGCCGGCTGCATGGTGGTCAACGCCAGCATCGAGCTGGCGCCCCACGACTCGGCGATCGCCGAGGTGCTCCGCCGCGACGAGGCGAAACGCATCGAGCTGCTGAGGACCGGCATCGAGGCCGCGCGCACCCGGGGCGAGCTCGGCTCAGAGCACGACCCGCTGGCCCTGGCCAGGTTCGTCGCCGCCACGGTCAACGGCCTGCGGGTGGCCGAGCGGGGCGGCGCGGACCGGGCGGCGCTCGAGTCGATCGCGAACGTCGCGCTGACCGTGTTCTGATCGCTTCATGCCCGAATTTTGTACTGATCAATCTAAAACAAGGAGGCCCGCCATGCCCTTGGCGGTCTACATCCTCGGCCTGTCGATCTTCGCGCAGGGCACGTCGGAGCTGATGCTGGCCGGGCTGCTGCCCGGCATGGCCGCCGACCTCGGCGTGTCCATCCCCGACGCGGGCCTGCTGATCTCCGCGTTCGCCCTGGGCATGCTGGTGGGCGCGCCCCTGCTGGCCGTGGCGACGATCCGGCTGCCCCGGCGTACGGTGTTGCTGTCGTTCCTGGCGATCTTCGCGTTGTCGCACGTGGCGGGCGCGCTGACAGCCGACTACGCCGTGTTGTTCGCCACCCGCGTGGTGGGCGCCTTCGTGTACGCGGGCTTCTGGGCCGTGGCCGCCGCCACCGCGATCGGCCTGGTGCCCGTCAACGCCCGTGCCAAGGCGATGAGCGTGCTCGCGGGCGGGCTCACCGTGGCCACCATCCTCGGCCTGGCCGCGGGCACGGTGATCGGCCAGCACCTGGGCTGGCGGGCGGCGTTCTGGGCGGTCGCCGGGCTGTCGGCGCTGTCGGCGATCGGCGTGCTGGCCACCATCCCCGGCGGCCGTCCCAAGAGGGAGGGCGCGCCGAGCGTGACCACCGAGCTGCGCGCGATCGCCCGGCCGCGGCTGTGGCTCGCGTACGGCGTCACCGCCCTGACCACCGGCGCGCTGCTCGCCACCTTCAGCTACCTGAGCCCGCTGCTGACCGGCGTCACCGGCCTCGACGAGCCCTGGGTGCCCGCCGTCCTCGCCCTGTACGGCGCCGGCTCCCTCATCGGCATCACCATCGGCGGCAGGATCGGCGACGCGCGGCCGTTCCCGCTGCTGTTCATCGGCGTCGTCGGTCTCGTGCTCACTTCGGCCGCCCTCGCGTTGTCGGCCGAGGTCGCCGTGCTGGCCATCCCGCTGATCTTCCTGCTGGGCGCGTTCGGCTTCGGCACCAACCCGGCGCTGAACGCCCGCCCCTTCGCCCTCGCCAAGGACGCCCCCACGCTGGCCGCCGCCTTCAACGTGGCCGCCTTCAACGTCGGCATCACCGTCGGCCCCTGGGTGGGCGGCCTGGTGATCGGCGCCGACCTCGGCTACGCCTCCGTGGCCTGGACCGGCGTCGCGATCGGGGTCGTCGCGCTGGCCGCCGCAGCGCTGTCGGCGGCCCTGGAGCGCGGCGGACATCCCCTTCGGAAAACCCCCGAAGTGGAGATACGGTCTGCCGTTTGACATCCTTCCCCTCGTGAGAGGGGGATTCCCACGGTCGCCCGTGAGGCTTCCTGCTTCACAGCCGGTCGCCCTGTCCGAGAGGACTCTCGTTGAGGTCTTACACCCGCTCCACAGGCGTTTCAGCTCTCCGCCGGCCCGGCGGCGAGCACGTTCTTGGCCGCGTTGACGTCCCGGTCGTGGACCGCGCCGCAGGCGCATGCCCATTCGCGGATGTTCAGCGGCATCTTCTCCCGCAGGGCGCCGCACGCCGAGCACAGCTTCGACGACGGGAACCAGCGGTCGACCGCCACCACGGTCCGCCCGTACCATCGCGCCTTGTACTCCAGCATGCCGCGCATCTGGCGCCACGAGGCGTCGCAGATGGCGCGAGCCAGACTACGGTTCTTGACCATGGTGCGGACGGTCAGGTCTTCCACGGCGATCACTTGATTATCGCGAACAAGCCGTGTCGTGACCTTGTGCAGGTGATCTCTTCTGCGGTCGGCGATCCGGGCGTACACCCCGGCGACCCTGGCCCGGGCCTTGGCCCGGTTGTTCGACCCCTTGGCCTTACGGGCCAGAGCCCGCTGAGCCTTGGCCAGCTTGCGCCGATCGGCGCGCTCATGCTTGGGGTTGACGATCTTCTCGCCGGTCGAGAGCGTCGCCAGCGCGGTGATGCCGGCGTCCACACCGACGCTCCGCCCGGCAGGCGGCAGCGGGCTGATCTTCTCCTCGACCAGGAGGGACACGAACCAGCGCCCCGCGCCGTCGCGGGACACGGTGACCGTGGACGGCCGCGCACCCTCCGGCAGCGGACGCGACCACACGATGGCCGGCGGCGTGTCCATCTTCGCCAGCGTCAAGGCGCCGTCACGCCAGCGGAACGCCGAACGCGTGTACTCCGCCGACGCCCGGGACCTCTTGCGGGACTTGAACGTGGGGTATCTGGCGCGCCTGGCGAAGAAGCTCGCGAACGCCGCCTGAAGATGCCGCAACGCCTGCTGAAGAGGGACCGACGACACCTCCGACAGGAAGTCGAACTCGCCGCTGCGCTTCCACTCCGTCAGCCGCGCAGAAGACTCCACGTAGGAGACACCGCGGCCCTCCAGCCGGTAGGCGCGAGTGCGCTCCTCCAGTGCCTTGTTGTAGACGAAGCGGACGCAGCCGAACGTCCGGGCAAGCTCGCCGGCCGGCTCGGGAGTCGGATGGAAGCGGTACTTGTAGGCCCGCTTCACGATCTGCGCCACGCCTCACATGCTACCGAAACGATCAACCAAATGTCGCGCGTGTGTTCGATACGCCGGTTCACCTGACGGCGAATCGGCTGCCCCTGTCCTGCTCCGCAGGGGTCCGATTCCTTCCCCGCCTGAAGGCGGGGTTTCCACGGAGGTATCTGATGAAGTTGGCGAGCATCTCGTACTACCCGGTCAAATCCACCACGGGCCATGAGGTGAGCGAGGCCGACGTGCTGCCGTGGGGGCTGGCCGGCGACCGCCGCTACCTCGTGGCCGACGAGCAGGGCCGCACCTTGACCGCCCGCGTCGAGCCCCGGCTGCTGGCCGTCGTCCCCATGCTCGACGGCGACACGCTGACGCTGACCGGCCCGCACGCCGAGCCGCTGCGGGTGGCCCCCTCCGCCCGGCTGTCCCCCGTCACCTTGTGGGGCGGCGAGATCGAGCTCACCGACTGCGGCGACGCCGCCGCCGCGTGGCTGACCTCGCTGGTGGGGCGGCCGGTGCGGCTGAAGTGGCTGGACGACCCCAGGCGGCGGCCCGTCGACCCCGCGTACGGGCGGCCTGACGACCGGGTCAGCCTGGCCGACGGCTACCCGCTGCTGCTGGCCTCGGCGGCCTCGCTCGCCCGGCTCAACGACTGGATCGCCGAGGACACGCTCGAACGCGGCGCCGAGCCGCCCGCGCCGCTGCCCATGCGCAGGTTCCGGCCGAACGTGGTGGTCGACGGCGTGCCGTCGGAGCCGTTCGCCGAGGACGAGTGGAAGCGGCTGCGGATCGGCGAGGTGGAGTTCAGGGTCGCCAAGGGGTGCGCGCGGTGCGTGCTGACGACCATCGACCCCGACACGTACGAGAAGGGGAAGGAGCCCATCAGGACGCTGTCGCGCTACCGCAAGCGCGAGGGGAAGACCTGGTTCGGCGTCAACCTCATCCCCGACGCCCCCGGCCGCATCGCCGTAGGCGACCCCGTCACCATCCTCTGACCCGGCTCACCCGGTAAGAGGCGCACTGTCCTCTATGAGGTGTTGTTAGGGGTTATGCGAGACTTCACGGGTGACCAGTGCCCCCACACAGTCCGCCTCATCCCCTCCTGACCGGATCGCCCGGGTCCAGCGCCGCACGCTCGCGGTGCTGTCCGCGGCGCAGATCGTGGGCGGCGTGGGCGTCGCCGTCGGGCTGGCGCTCAGCTCCGTCGTCGTGGACGAGCTGTCCAGGTCGACGGTGATCAGCGGCTTCGCCGGCACGGCCACGGTGCTCGGCGCGGCGCTGCTCGCGCTGCCCACCGCCAGGGCAGCGGGCAGCGGCGGGCGGCGGGCGGGCCTGTCGCTGGCGTACGTCGCCGCGCTCGCCGGCTGCCTGGTCTGCGTGCTGGCGATCAGCCTGGGCACGTGGCCACTGCTGCTGGCCGGGCTCGTCCTGGTCGGCGGCGGCAGCGCGGGCAGCCTGGCGGCCCGCTACTCGGCCACCGACCTGTCGCCCCGCGACCGCTCGGCCCGGCACCTGTCGCTGGTCGTGTGGGCCTCCACGATCGGCTCCGTCGCGGGACCCAACCTCGCCAGGCCCGCCGACCAGATCGGCATGCGGCTCGGGCTGGTGGAGAAGGCGGGGCCGTTCGCGTTCGCGGCGCTGGCCTTCGGCCTGGCGCTGCTCGTCATCCTCGTCCTCCTGCGGCCCGACCCGCTCATGCTGGCCCGCGAGGTGCACGGCACCCGTGAGGAGAGCAGGGGACGCCGGGGCACGATCCGCACCGCCCTGCAGACCCTGCGCACCACCCCGATGGCCCGCCACGCCCTCGTCATGATCGCGGTCAGCCACACGGCCATGGTGTCGGTCATGTCCATGACCCCGGTCAAACTGCACCACGACGGCTCGAACCTCGACGTCATCGGCCTGGTCATCAGCCTGCACATCGCCGGCATGTACGTGCTGTCACCGGTCGTCGGCTGGCTGGCCGACAAGGCGGGCAAGCTGCCGGTGCTGGTGCTCGGCATGGGCCTGCTGCTGAGCGCCGCCGCCCTGGCCGGCACCGCGGGGCACCGGGTGTGGCAGGTGACGGCGGCGCTGGTGCTGCTCGGCCTCGGCTGGTCGTGCGGCCTCGTGGCCGGCTCGGCGCTGGTCACCGAGTCGGTGCCGCTGGAGCGGCGGACCGCCGTCCAGGGCCTGTCCGACCTGCTGATGAACGTCTGCGGCGCCACCGGCACCATCATCGCGGGCGCCATCGTCGGCCTGCTCGGCTACGGCGTGCTCGGCCTGGTGGTCGGCGTCATGGTCGCCGTGTCCGGCCTCTGGCTGGTCACCGTCTGGCGCCGCTCCACAGGCGAGCGGTGATCACGGTGAGCCCCGCTGCGGCGGCGGTCACCAGCCAGATCACGAACGTCGGATAGAGGTAGGCGAGCTGGACGAACGCGGCGTCGCGCCCCCGGGCCAGGAAGCGGTGCACCGGCTCCAGCGTCGCGCACAGCACGAGCGGGGCCAGGTACGGCACCAGCCGCCACCGCTGCCACCCCCTGCGGCGCGCGGCCCAGCCCCGGGCGCGTACGGTGCCACGTGCCGCCAGGACGACGGTCGCCAGGGTCAGCAGCGCGAAGAGCACGTCGGTGAGGAGCATCGGCCGGCCGCCGGGCGCCTGCGGGGTGCCGCCCTCGACGAGGGCGACCAGGCCCCTCATGAGGGTCTCCGCGTCGGAGAAGGCCATCCCGGTGTTGGCCATGACGGCGACCCCATATCCCGAGCCCGGCATCACCACCTGGTAGGCGGTGGAGGTGAACAGGTCTCCCCCGTGTTCGAGCACGGGGGTGCCTCCGTCCGTCGTGCCGAGCCGCCAGCCGAGTGCGTAGTCCCTGTTCGGCTCGGAGCCCGTACGCATCTCCCTGACGCCCTGCGGGGACAGCAGCCCCGGCAGGCCGGCGTTCTGCGCGATCAGCCACCTGGCCATGTCGCCGGCGGTGCTGATGACGCCGCCGGAGCCGTTGCCGAAGCCCGCGGGCTCCGGCAGGGCGACGGCCCGGCCGAGGACGTACAGGTGGCCGCGAGCGGTGCCGGGCAGGTCCCGGTCGGTGTCGATCGTCGTGGTGTGGCGCATGCCGAGGGGCTCGAAGACGTGCGCGGCGAGATGATCCGCGAACGGCCGGCCGCCGACCACTTCCACCAGCCGCGCGGCGACCTGGTAGTTGGTGTTGTGGTAGCTGAAGGTGGTGCCGGGGTCCGCGGCGAGCTTCGCCGTCCTGAGCCTGGCGACGGCGCCGCGCAGCGTGTCCGGTTGCGGCAGGCTCTTCTCGCGGAAGGCCGCGTCGGCCATGCCCGAGGTCTGGTCGAGCAGCATCCGTACGGTGATCTTCCCGGCCCTGGGGTCGGCCATCGTGAACTCGGGCAGATAGCGGCGCACCGGCTGGTCGAGGGCCAGCTTGCCCCGCTCGGCCAGCCGCAGGACGGCCAGGGCGGTGAAGGACTTGCTGACCGAGGCCACCGCCATGGGGGTGGCGGCGGTGACAGGCTCGCCCGTGGCGGTCTCCCCGTACCCGGCGGCGTGGACGACCTCGCCCTTCCTGGTGATCGCCACCGCGACGCCAGGCAGGCCGGTGGCCTCCCGGTAGCGCTCGACGTAGGCGTCGACCGACCCTGGGACCGGCCCTGGGACCGAGGTGACGGGGACGAAGGTGAGGCAGAGGGCGGTGAGCACGGTTTTGAGCACCTGCCGACGCTACGGAGGCCCCTTGTCTCCCACCATGGTGAGAAACCGCCGCGTTCGTTACGGGAAACCGTAGCGGGGAACCGTAGTCGTGCTATTTGGCGTCGGCGTAGCAGCCGACCGCGACCGTCTCCATCGGGAAGCGCACCGGCGTGTGCCCGAACAGCAACCGGGTCGCCTCTGCCGCCGCGGCGGCGATCGCCGCCGTCACCTCCTCGGCCTGCTCGGCGGGGCAGTGCACCATCACCTCGTCGTGCTGGAAGAACACCAGCCTGGCCGGCTCGGGCAGCCGCCCGCGCAGCACGGCCAGCAGCGCGAGCGCCCACTCGGCGGCCGTGCCCTGCACCACGAAGTTGCGGGTGAAGCGGCCGCGGTCGCGGGCGGCCCGCACGCCCTCGGGCCCGGACACCAGCTCCTTCCACCGCTCGGACGGCGGCGGGCTGGTGCGGCCCAGCCAGGTGCGTACGGTCCGCCCCTCCTCCCCCGCCTTGGCCGCGTCTTCGACGAACTGGTACGCCTTGGGGAAGCGCTGCCGCAGCACGGCCAGCAGCCGCGAGGCGTCGCCGCTGGTGCCGCCGTACATGGCGGACAGCATCGCGATCTTGGCGTTGGCCCGCTCGCCGCCGAACGACCGCGCGAGCGCGGAGTAGAGGTCGATCTCCCCCGCCGCCTCGGCCAGCCGCCCGTCACCGGCCATCGCGGCGAGCACCCGCGGCTCGAGCTGGGCGGCGTCGGCCACGACCAGCACCCACCCGTCGTCGGCCAGCACGGCCTGCCGCATCACCTTCGGGATCTGCAGCGCACCGCCGCCGTTGGTGGCCCACCGCCCCGACACCACGCCGCCGACCACATATTCGGGACGGAACCGCCCGCCGTGCACCCACTGATCGGCCCATGCCCACCCATGGGCGCTGTGCAGCCGCGCCAGCTCTTTGTACGCCAGCAGCGGCGCCACGGCGGGATGCTCGATCTGCTTCAGCTCCCACTGCCGGGTCGTCTTCAGCGACACCCCCGCGCCCTTGAACGCCTTGACGATCTGCTGCGCGGAGTCGGGATTGACCGGATGGCCGAACGCCGCCGCCACCTCGTCGGCCAGCGTCTGCAGCTTGGCCGGCCGCATGCCGTGGACGGGACGCGGCCCGAGCAGCTCGGTCAGCAGCGCGTCGTGCACGTCTTTGCGCCACGGCATGCCCTCGTGCGTCATCTCGGCCGCCACCAGCGCGCCCGCCGACTCGGCCGCCACCAGCAGCCGGAAGCGGCCCGGCTCGGGCAGCGCGGCGATGCGGCGCAGCTGGTCGTCGAGCACCTCGGCGACCAGCCCGGCGGAGGGCGGCTCGGGCGCGAACAGCGTGCCCGGCTCGCTGGGCCGCTCGTCGGGCACCGGCAGGCCGTGCAGCCTGGCGTGGGCGGCCCTGGCCGAGCGCGGCTCGCGGTGGCGGCCCTCGTAGGCGAGCAGCAGGCCCTCGGTCAGCGCGAGGTCGTGGCAGCGCGCGACCCGCAGGCCCTTCTCCATCAGCGGAGGGTACGCCTCGCGCGTGTCGGCCCACACCCACCGGGGCGCCTGGCCGGCCTCCAGCTCGCGCACCGCCTCCGCCAGGCCGGCCGGACGGCTCGGCGCGCCGCCGACCGGCAGCACCGTCTCGCCCGCGACCACCACGTACACGTGACCAAGGGTGCCAAACGGCTCCGACAATTACCGCGTCAGGTCGATGCGGACCTCGTCCTCGAGCGGCGGGTTCAGCTCCTGGCCCAGGCAGCCGGTGGCGGCGAAGCAGCGCAGCGTCAGCTCCTGCGGTGTCACCGTGGCGTGCAGGAACTGCTTGAAGAACGGCGGCGTGTCCCAGTCGGACAGCTCGGAGAGATAGCGGTGGAACACCCGGTCGACGGGCAGCCGCAGCGGCCACGGCCAGGCGCCGAGCAGCCGCGCCGCCCAGCGCATCCGCAGGGTGATGCGCACCGGCCCGGCCGGCGTCCTGACCGGCTCGTTCTTGATGCGCTCGGTCATGACGCAGGCGGCCTCGGCCGGCGTGAGGCAGAGCCAGCGCATGCGCAGCCGCTTGGCGTAGAGCTGGCTGTAGAACGACAGCGAGTCGCCGCGCAGCGGGTAGCACCTGAAGGCGTCCTCGTGCACGCCCTTCACGTCCACCCGCTCGATGGTGTGCGTGGCGTGCATGAACGCGCCGCCGCCACCGGAGACGATGTACTGGATCACCCGGCCGTCGTCCAGCTCGACCGGGTAGCGCTGGTAGTTGTGCACGTCGCCGCCGATGGCCGCGACGTAGCGGTGGGCCGGGTCGCGCACGATGTCGTCGATCGTGCCGCCCTCCTCCAGCGGCGACGGCTTGTACTCGTTGCCGGTGTAGATGGGCTTGCCGGTCACCAGGATCTTCGGCCGGGGGTCGAGCGAGACGCGGCGCAGCCACGCGGTCTGGTCGCGGTCGATGACGTTCCTGATGCCGGTGTCCACGCCCACGATGAGCAGGCTCTCGCTCTCGATCGCCCAGTAGGGGCCCGGCTGCGCGGCCGGCCCCTTGGCCTGCTGCGACGGCCTGCCGCGCAGCGCGCGCGCCTCGGCCAGGCGGTCCTCGTCGATGGTCTCCGGCTTGCGCCACAGCAGCCCGCGCAGCCCTCGGTCAGGGGTGGGCTTGAGCGGCGGCGCGTCGCAGAAGACCCGCATGAAGCCGCCGAGCCCGTCGTACCAGTCGTGATTGCCGGGGATCGCGTAGATCGGGGCGTCGTACTCCTGGTACGGGCGGAAGAACTTGTCGCCGTACTCGTTGCCCGATCCGGTGGGATAGATGACGTCACTGGCGATGACGGCGAACGCGGTGTCCTCGCCGAGTTTCAGCATGCCGGGAACAACGGCGTACTGGGACGCGTCCCCCTCACCGGTATCGCCGAGTAACAGGAAACTGAAATTTCCCCCGACGGGCGGCTTGATGCGAAATTCCCGATCAATCCCGCGCGCTTCCTGTGCCTTCACCCACCGCTCGCGCACCTGCCCGGAAGGATCACCGAACAACGTCGCCAGCACCTCGTTACGCGAGCGCCACAACGTCGCCGGATTGAGCCAGCTGAACCCCTGACGATGAGGTCTGAGCTGCTCGAATGTCCCGATCTGCGCGCAGGCCCAGCCCGCGCCCTCCTCCGACACGCGTGACGAAAGCTGCTTTCCCCGCTCAGCCGCTACTTCCACCATGACAACATCTTTACCGCGATCTACCTTTCATGCATCCTGAACGCTCCGTACCGTGAGGAACACAGAAGGTTCGCAATGGTGTAGCCTCCTCCCCCAAGCAAGCGGTTGGGATCGCCCGAGGGGAGGCTCCCATGAGCCGTAACGGCCCGGATGACGCGACCCGAAAAGGCACTTCCGAAGTGGGAGCCATCGAGGGTTTGCTGGCATTCGCCCAGACCCGGCCGCGCTGGAGCAGGAGCGCCGCGCTCAACGGTTTCATGGAGGCGATCGCGCGCAGCAGGGCCCTGGCCGGGCGGGCGCCGCGCGAGCACACCGAGCTGCTGGCCCGCTGCCTGCGCACGACCGCCAGGCACCTGCTCGCGTGGGGCCGGTCCACGGAGGCGCTGCCCCTGGCCCAGGAGGCGGTGGCGGTCAGCCGGTCGATCGGCGGCGGCTCCCTGGTGGTCTGCCTGCACACGCTCGCCTCCGTCCAGGAGGCCCTGCACCGCTACAGCGACGCCGCCGCCGCCCTGGCCGAGGCCGACGCGGTCCCCCCGGACGAGGACTGACCCTCCGGAGCCGGGCTCAGGGGATTAGCACGCCGGGGTTGAGCACGCCCTCAGGATCGACCGACGCCTTCACCGCGCGCAGGATGCCCACCCCGACGGGGCCGATCTCCCGCCCGTACGCCTCCAGGTGGTCACGCCCGACCCCATGGTGGTGCGTGATCGTGCCGCCGGCCTCGACGACGGCCGCGTTCACCGCCTCCTTGGCCCGCTCCCACTGCGCCACCGGCTCACCGTCCTGCGCGACCACGACAGTGAAGTAGAGGCAGGCGCCGGTCTCGTACACGTGGGAGATGTGGCACAGCACCAGCGGCGAGCCGAGCGCGCCGAGCAAGGCGAGCCTGACGGCGTCGTAGAGGCGCGGCAGGTTCGCCCAGAAGCCGGCCGTCTCCAGCGTCTCGACGGTGGCGCCGGCCGCGAGCAGCGAGTCGCGCAGGTACGGCGCCGAGAACCGCCCGTGCTCCCACGCCTGCCCTGGCCCTTCGCCCAGGGGCTCGCCGCCCAGCCGCGCGAGCACGGCGGACGCCTCCGTCCGGCGCGGCTCCACCCGGGCGCCCTCGTACCCGGTGATCATGAGGCAGCCGCCGGGACCGCCCGAGCCGATGGCGCCGGGGTCGGCCAGGCCGATCATCGTCTCGGTCTCGTCCGACAGCCGCAGCACGGTCGGCAGCGGCCCCTCCTGGGCCAGCGCCCGCGCGGCGGCCGACCCGGCCGCGAACGTCGGGAAGCGCCACCCCTCGTAGCGCCGCTCCGCGGGCGCGCGGCGCACCCGCAGCCGCAGCGCGGTGATGACGCCGAACGCGCCCTCCGACCCGAGCACGAGCTGGCGCAGGTCGGGCCCGGCCGCCGACTTGGGGGCGCGGCCGAGTTCGAGGTCGCCGGCGGGCGTGGCCAGGGTAAGCCCGGCGACCATGTCGTCGAAGCGGCCGTACCCGGCGGAGGCCTGGCCGCTGGAGCGGGCCGCGGCGAAGCCGCCGAGCGTGGCGTACTCGAAGGACTGGGGGAAATGCCCGAGCGTCAGCCCGTGCGCGGCGAGCAGCCGCTCGGCGTCGGGCGCGCGCACGCCGGGCTCGAACTCGGCGATCATCGACTCGGTGTCCACCGAGCGCAGCCGGTCGAGCCGCCGCAGGTCGAGCGCGACGACACCCGCGAAGCGGGCCCGGCCATACGCGCCGCCGACTGGGGCGAGCCCGCCGACGACGGAGGTGCCGCCGCCGAAGGGCACGACCGCGACGCGCTCGCGCGAGCACAGCCGCAGCAGCTCGGCCACCTCGTCGTGCGAGCCGGGCAGCACGACGGCGTCGGGCGCGTCGGAGCCGTCGCCCGCGCGCATCCGCAGCAGGTCAGGGGTGGACTTGCCGCGCGTGTGGCGGACGCGGTCCTCGTGCCCGGTCAGCACGTGCGCCCCGCCGACGACGCCGGCGAGCGCCGCGAGCAGGGGCGCGGGCAGCGCGACCGGCGGCAGCCGCACCTCGTCGAGGGTGGCGGCGGGGGTGGCGGGGTCGCGGACGCCGAGCAGGTCGTGCAGCAGCTTCCTGACCGGCTCGGGCAGCTCGCGGGCTCGGGCGGGGTCGCCCCAGCCCGACCACAGCATGGGTTCTCCAGTCACGTTTACACTGTGACACATGACGTCGAATCGTCACAATGACGACGTGCTGGACGCGGCCCGCGACTGCGTGCTCGCCTACGGGGTGCGCAGGACGACGCTCACCGACGTGGCGCGCCGGGCGGGCGTCTCGCGGATGACGATCTACCGTCGCTGGCCCGACGTGCGCACGCTGGTCGCCGATCTCATGACCAGGGAGTGGGTACGGGTGGTGTCGGAGCTCGACCTGTCCGACCCGGTGCGCGCGGTGGTGTCGGGGGTCAGGGGGCTGCGCGAGCACCCGCTGTGGCGCAAGATCGTGGAAGCGGACCCCGAGCTCCTGCTGCCATACCTGCTCGACCGGCGCGGCGCCAGTCACGAGGCCGTGCTGGAGGTGCTCGAGCCGGTGGCCGGCGGCCCGCGCAGGGCGCGCGCGGTGCTGCTGGTGGCGCAGTCGTTCCTGCTGTCCGCGCCGACCATGCTCGACCCCGTGACCATGGACGAGCTCGACGCCGAGCTCGCCGCGCTGCTGGAGGCCTACCTTGGATAGCTCGCTGAACGCCGCCAGACGCTCCCGCGAGCTGCGCGAGGTCGCGGAGGAACGGCTGGACGTGCTGGTCGTGGGGCTGGGCGCGACGGGCGCGGGCGCCGCGCTGGACGCCGCTTCCCGGGGGTTGAGCGTAGCGGCGATCGACGCGCACGACCTGGCTTTCGGCACCTCCAGGTGGAGCTCCAAGATGGTGCACGGCGGCCTGCGCTACCTCGCCAAGGGACAGGTGGACGTCGCGTACGAGAGCGCGGTCGAGCGCGGCATCCTGCTCAGGAGGACCGCCCCGCACCTGGCCAGGGCGCACCCGTACGTGCTGCCGCTGACCAAGGACGTCTCCCGCCGGCAGGCCGCCCTGGTGATGACCGGCTACCGGCTCGGCGACGCGCTGCGCGCCGCCGCCCGCACGCCCCGCCGCCTGCTCCCCGGCCCCGCCCGGCTCAGCGCGGCCCGCGCCCACACGCTCGCGCCGGTCCTGCGCGACGACGGCGGGCTGCGCGGGGGCCTGCTGTCGTGGGACGGCCGGCTGCTCGACGACGCCCGCCTGGTCGTGGCCATCGCGCGGACCGCCGCAGGTCACGGGGCGCGCGTGCTGACCCGCTGCCGCGCGCTGCGCCTCACCGGCGGCGGCGCGGAGGCGCGCGACGAGCTGACCGGCGAGGAGTTCACGATCCGGGCGCGGGTGGTGGTCAACGCCACCGGCGTGTGGGCGGGCGGCCTCGACGACCGCGTACGCCTGCGCCCGTCGCGCGGCACCCACCTCGTGCTCGCGCCCGGCGCCCTGCCCGGCCTGATCGCGGGCCTGCACCTGCCGCTGCCCGGCGAGAGCAACCGGTTCGCGCTGGTGCTCCCCCAGCCCGACGGCCGCACGTACGTCGGGCTCACCGACGAGCCGGTGGACGGGCCGGTGCCCGACGTACCCGAGGCGCCCGAGGAGGACGTCAGAACGCTGCTGAGCGTGCTCAACGGGGCGCTTGAGACTCCGGTGACCAGGGAGGCGGTCGCGGGCGCGTACGCGGGCCTCAGGCCCCTTCTGGCGGCCGACGGCAGGACGTCCGACCTGTCGCGCCGGCACGCGGTGGTCGCCGGCGACGGCGTGGTGACCGTCGTGGGCGGGAAGCTGACGACATATCGGCGGATGGCGGAGGACGCGGTGGATGAGGCGGTCTCGCACGCGAACCTCAAGGCCCGCCGGTGCCGTACGCGGCGGATCCCGCTCGTGGGGGCCGGAGCACGACCGCAGAAGGTGCCGCCGCGACTGGCCGAGCGGTACGGCGCCGAGGCGGAGGCCGCGTACGAGCTGGTCAAGGCGCACCCGGAGGAGGTCGGGCTGGGCCTGACGGCCGGCGACCTGCTCTGGTCGGCGCTGCACGAGGGCGCGCTCGACGAGGGCGACCTGCTCGACCGCCGTACCAGGATCGGCCTCGTCCGGCAGGACAGAGAACGGGCACTGCCGACGACACGGGAGATAGTGGACCGGGCCTCCCGCGGATAGCCCCTCCGAACCGTTAGGTTAGTCTTACCTAAGTCGGTTCGGAAGGGGTAGGGACGTTGGCAAGGGGCTGCGAGCATCCGGCCGGGTGCCACACCGGGGAGGTGCCCACTCTGGCCAGTGCCACGGTGGGCGCCCGGCTGTGGCTGCTCGTCGAATACACCGGAACCTGGCCCTCGCGCCTGGAAAACTTCGAACTTCCTCAAGAAATCTCGGAACTCGTCCGCAGAGCGCTCGAACGCGGTATCAGGCCCCAGCTGATCCGCCGCCCCGGGAGGCGGACCCGCCAGCGGGAGCAGGGGATCCGTGTGCTAGTGGGCTACGCCGCAGGCGAGCGCCCATGGCTCGCGTCAGGCGTCATCGCAGGTCCTGACGATCTTGACCTGGACGCGCTGGTGGCCGGAGTGGTCCCCGAGTCCTGCATACTTGAAGACGAGCCGGTATTTCTGGTCTGCACGCACGCCAAGCGCAATGCGTGCTGCGCCCGCATTGGACTACCCCTCGCTCGGTCCCTGGCCGAAAAACTGCCGGACAGAGTGTGGGAAACGTCACACGTTGGCGGCGATCGCTACGCCGCCAACCTCGTGTGCTTGCCACACGGAATTTTCTACGGCAGCATGTCTCAGGCTGCTGCACTGGCAGCGGCTAACGCGTACCGGTCGGGCGAGGTCATCCTCGACCGTTTCCGGGGACGCGCAGGCATCCCTGAGCCATTGCAGGCCGTCGAGCACTTCGCCCGAGCCCATACGGGAGAGCGCTCCGTCGGCGCGGTGGCCGTGGAATCCTCCAGGATGGACGGCGACGTCACTGAAGCCATCGTGCGCTGCGGTGACGTCCGGCTCCAGGTTGTGATCGAACCATCGGCGTTCACCACGCCGTGTGGTACGGCTTGTGCCGAGACGATCACCACCTACCGGCTGGTTTCGCTGGACAGGCTCACGCCTGTGCGGTACGCCACGCCCGCCCTCGCCTGATCAGGGAACATCACGGCCCAAGGTTGCGTTGGAACAGTGACGCCAAAAGCGTCCAATGCGGCTCAAATCCCGAAATACCTCTCACGAAGGTGGTTTTCTCATGTCTCAGGTACGTCGGCAGCTCGCCCGCCCGCGCCCCAGCTGGGGTTGGCAGGATGATGCCGCGTGCCGGGGTGAGGACCTCGTGCTCTTCTTCGGCCCCGATGGGGAGCGGCAGCCCGAGCGTGACGTACGTGAGCGGAAGGCCAAGGCGATCTGCGCCCAGTGCCCTGTCCGCAACGAGTGCCTTGACTACGCGCTGTCCCGGCCCGAGAAGTACGGCACGTGGGGCGGTCTCAACGAAGACGAGCGCGCGAGCGAGCGTCGCCGTCGTATGCGCCGCGCGGCCAGCGCCGGCATCTCCGCCGCCTGACACACACACCCGGCAGCCATCATCGCGTGATCACGCAGTTGTCCCGATGAACCGGAGCCTGGCATCCCATGCACAGGCTCTGGCGAACCCGGTCGGGACAACTGCCTGATCAGGCCACCAGCATCCCTTCGCCGTCCGGCGGGGGGATCTCCTCTTTCCCGACCGCGGACGCCAGCCGCGGCAGGAGACGCCTCACGTCCGCCGGTCCCGCCCTTCGCGTAGGAGCGGGGTCTCCGTGGTGCACGGCCCCTGCGGACTCTCATGCGTGTCGGCGCTCCTCTCGTGTCCCTGTCCTCACGAATGGCACGTTAGCCGACGCTTCCGACATTTTTCGTCACTGCACCAATCCAGCATCTTCCCCCGCATAACCTGCCTGCTCATGGCATCATCCGCCGTGGGCCACCGATACTCTCGCGGCCATGCCGACTTCGCATAACGCATCCGCATGGGCCGACGATCTGCAAGACGTCGTGGCCCAGGCCGTCCATACACTCGCGCACGCCGGCGAGCCCGCCGCCTGGGAGGGCAGAGCGGGCTCGCTCGAATGGACGTGCTGGGAGACGGCCGAGCACCTGGCCGACGATCTGTTCGCCTACGCCGTGCAGCTCGGGCTGACCGTGCCGCCGCTCGACGTCTATGTGCCGTTCACCGGCGAGAGCCGCAGGCCAGGCGGCCCGCGCAACAGTGTGCACGCCGACCGCGCGGCCGGCGTCACCGGGTTGCTTCAGGTGCTGCAGAGCAGCGGCGCGCTGCTCGTCGCGGTCGTGCGCACCGCGCCGCCGCAGGCCCGCGCGCACCACATCTTCGGCCCCGCCGACGCCTCGGCGGCGGGCGCGATGGGCCTGGTGGAGACCCTCGTGCACGTGCACGACCTCGCGCAGGGGCTGGGCCTGGCATGGACGCCGCCCGCCGATGTCTGCGCGCGCGTACTCGACCGCCTCTTCCCCGACGCCCCGGCCGGCGGCGACCCTTGGGCCACCCTGCTCTGGGCTACCGGACGCGGCGACCTTCCAGGACGGCCGCGCCTGACGCGGTGGCGCTGGCACAACGTGCCGCCCTCAGAAACCGCCTGACCGAAAAGTGGCTGTGACAGGTGGAGACGTCAGACGATCAGGTCGTCGAACTCGCCGTCCTTGGCGCCCAGGACGAACGCGGTGATCTCGGCCGGCGTGTAGACCAGCGCGGGGCCGTCGGGAAAGCGTGAGTTGCGCATGGCGATCTCCCCCGTGGGCAGGTTCGCGACCTCGACGCAGTTGCCGTTGGGGTTGCTCCGCCTGCTCTTGCGCCAGACGACGGGAAGGCGGCCGGCGGGCGTTCCGTTCCGGAACTCTTGCATGGGGACGGCTCCTCGCGATCTTACGGATGCACGTGCATCCGCGTTTGCGAGGTGACGATACGGCAACACGAGAAGCTCCATATAGCGGACGACCAAAAATGCCTATATGGAGTGGATCACACGGAGATGTGGCTCAGTCGGAGAGCAGCCGCTCCAGGAAGCGCCGGGTGGCCTTCGGCTCCTCGGCCTGCACGCTCAGCCGGTCCATGACCTCCATGTAGTGGTCGGAGTCCTGCGGCTTGTCCAGGTAGAGGGCGCTGGTGAGCTGCTCCATGTAGACGACGTCGGGCAGCTCGCGTTCGGGGAAGCGCAGGATGCTGAACGGGCCGCCGGCCGCGGCGTGCCCGCCCCGCTCGAACGGCATCACCTGCACGGTGACGTTGCGCTCGGCGGTGATGTCGAGGAGATGGGCGATCTGCGCGCGCATGACCTCCCGCCCGCCCAGCATGCGGCGCACGACGGCCTCGTCGATCACCGCCCAGAGGGTCAGCCCGCTCTCCAGCCGCTTCTGCCGGGTCATCCGCAGCGTCACCCGGCGGTCGAGCTCGTGCCTCGGCGCCTTCTCGTGCGCCAGCTCGATCACCGCCCTGGCGTACTCGGGGGTCTGCAGCAGGCCGGGGACGAACTGGTTCTCGTAGGTGCGGATGCTGGAGGCGGCGCCCTCCAGGCCGATGTAGACCTCGAACCAGGCAGGCAGCAGGTCGCCGTACTTGTGCCACCAGCCGGGGGCGTTGGCCTGCTTGGCCAGGGCCAGCAGCGGCTCGCGTTCGGCCGGGTCGGTGACGCCGTACAGGGTGAGCAGGTCGGCCACGTCACGCTGCTTGAAACTGACCTGTCCCAGCTCCAATCGGCTGATCTTTGCATGAGATGCGCGAATCGAGTACCCGGCATCCTCCCGCGAGATACCCTTCTCCGTACGGAGCCTGCGCAGCTGGGTTCCCAGCAGGATCCGCAGCACCGTAGGGCTTCCCGGCGTATGGCTGAGAAGCTGCCCCTCTGTGCTCTCCGCGCTCACTCCACCGCTCCTCGGACTCTCCTGCACGTGCAGATGCGATTCGCATCCGTAAACTACGAAAAGTCTTGCATCGGTAAGCACTGGCCGTAAAGATGGGTATTGGATCACCAGACCGCGCTTCGGGGGCCAGGATGACGACTTTCGACGCTCGGCCGCAAGCCGCCATCGGTTCACGGCCACCGGCATGGCTCTCGTCCATCCTGGTCGACGGGCGGCCCGGCGCGTGCGACGCCGTCTTCCCCTTTCAGCACCGCTCGGCGGTGGAGCCCGCGTGCGTGGCCACCGCCCGCCGCTTCGTCGACCAGACGCTCGGCACCTGGGGCGTGCTCGAAGCCGCCTTCGACATGCAACTGGTGGTGTCGGAGCTGGTGACCAACGCCATCCGCCATGGCGGCGGCGCCGCGCAGCTCCGGTTGCTGTCCCACGAGGCCGAGCTCGCCTGCGTCGTCACCGACCACAGCCGTACAGTGCCGGTCGCGGCGGCGCCCGACGTCTTCTCCGAGTACGGCCGAGGGCTCCGGCTCGTCGACGCCCTCTGCTCGGCGTGGGGCTGGTTGTCGGCCGGCGGCTCACGCAAGCTCGTCTGGGCCGTCATCACCAGCTGACGCGGCGTCGAGCAGGTCCAGCACGTCGTCGTCGTCGAGCTGCTCGAAGTGCTCGTACCACTGGCCGACCGCGCGGAAGTCGACCGGCGTCGCCAGCACCACCACCTCGTCGGCCTCGCCGCGCATCGACGCCACCGTGTCCGGCGAGCCCACCGGGACGGCCAGGGTGACCTTGGCGGGCTTGGCCGCGTTGACCGCCCTGAGCGCGGCCCGCGCGGTGCCGCCGGTGGCCAGGCCGTCGTCCACCACGATCACCTCACGGCCCGCCAGCTCGGGCAGCGGCCGGTCGCCCCGGTACGCGCTCACCCTCCGGGCCAGCTCCCGCCGCTCCCGCTCCACCACGTCCGCGACGGACTCGGGTGTCATGCCGAGCCGCCGCAGCAGCTCGCGGTGGAACACCGGCTCGCCCCCCTCGGCCACCGCGCCCACCCCCAGCTCGGGGGACGGCGGATAGCCGATCTTCCTGGTCACCAGCACGTCGAGCGGCGCACGCAGCCGGCGCGCGATCGGCGCCGCCACGGCCACCCCGCCCCGCGGCAGCGCGAGGATCACGGGATCACGCGCGCCCTGCAGCCGCTCCGCGAGCAGCTCCCCCGCCTGCGCCCGATCTGCGAACACCACCATGCCCTGCCCCTACCCCCTCCCCGCCGCCCCTCCCCTGGAGGAGAGATGACGGGAAGAGACACGCGCACGGAGTGGCGGGGGGTACGGCGCCACACCCCCCGCCCCCCTCACACGAAGTGGCGGGGGTACGGCGCCACACCCCCCGCCCCCTCACACGAAGTGGCGGGAGTGTGGCGCCACACTCCACCGCCCCCTCACAGGGAGTGGCGGGAGTGTGGCGCGACACTCCGCCGCCCTAGCCGACTATCAGCGCATGGGCGGCGGGTGTGTTCCGCGGTCAGGGGCGGTTGCGGCCGGAGCGGCGCATCTCCTTGTGGATGATCTTCCACTTGTTCTGCTGCTCCTTGCGCAGCCGCGCGTCCGTCCTCGACGCCATCCACACCGCCTCGCGCTGCAGCTTGCGCCAGCTCTGCAGGCGGCGTTCCGGCAGGTCGCCGCGTTCCAGGGCGGCCAGGACCGCGCAGCCGGGCTCGCCGTCGTGGCCGCAGTCGCCGAAGCGGCACTCGGCGGCCAGGTCCTCGATGTCGGAGAAGACGCGATCGACGCCCTCCCCGATGTCGTAGAGGCCGACCCGCCGGATGCCCGGCGTGTCGATGACCAGCCCGCCGCCGGGCAGCGGGATCAGCTCGCGGTGGACGGTGGTGTGCCGGCCGCGGCCGTCGGCGGCGCGTACCTGCTGGGTCTCCATGACCCCGTCTCCCGCCAGCGCGTTGACGAGGGTGGACTTGCCGGCCCCTGAAGGCCCGAGGATGACGGCGGTGCGCGAGCCCTCGAGGTAGCCGCGGGCCAGCTCGACACCGTCGCCCAGCAGGGAGGACACGGCGTGCACGGCCACCCCAGGCGCGGCCGCGCGGACGTCGGCGAGCAGGTCGTCGAGGCCGTCGTCGAACAGGTCGGACTTGGTGACGAGCACGACGGGCGTGCCGCCCGACTCCCACGCCAGCGCGACCAGGCGCTCGATGCGGCCGAGGTCGGCGAAGTCGGTGGAGTGCATGGACGGCTCGGCCACGAAGACGATGTCGACGTTGGCGGCGAGCACCTGGCCCTGACCGTCGCCGGACAGGCCGCCGACGGAGTCGCGGCTGACGCCGCCCCGCACGAACGCGGTCGTGCGCGGCAGCACCTCGTCGAGCTCGTAGCGGCCCTCGGGCAGCCAGGTGAGCGCCACCCAGTCGCCGACGCAGGGCAGTGCGACGGGATCGGCGGCCGAGGCCCGGCGGACGTGGGCGCCGTAGCGGACGTGGTGCTGCCCGTCGGCGGCGATCACCTCGGCGGCGCCGCGGTCGACCCGGGAGACCCGGGCGGGGACGGTGCCGTCGGGCAGATCGGCGGCGCGCAGGTCGGTCCAGCCAAAGGAAGAAAGATCGTAAGACAACGCAGTGAAACCTTTGATCGAGAAGGTGAAAGAGAAAGAACGGGGCTGCTCAGGCGAGCGCCCGGAGGTGGACTGAAGGCAGGCTGAAGACGGTGACCCGCATAGTCCTCACCTCCTCGATCGGTTGCCGAGCCGACTCTACGCAAGAGCTCCCCGGCCATGCAATCGCATTATCTTCCGGCGTTCGTTGAACCGTGTCAGGGCGGCCGGCCGTACCACCTGCCGACGGACTGAGAAAGGGGAAGCATGCGAACCAGCACGTATCCCCCGCCCTCGGCCGAGGGAGCCGCCCCGTTGGGCAAGCCGCGCTTACGCCACTGGATCCGGCGCGTACGCCCGGACGACGAGGTGGTCGTGTCCGCGCTCTACCGGGAATACCACAGGCCGCTGCTGGCCTTCGTGATCCGGCTGACCGCGGGCGATCGGCAGTGGGCGGAAGACGTGGTGCAGGAGACGATGATCAGGGCGTGGCGCAGTGCGGAGCGGCTCGATCCCGACGCGGTCTCGCTGATGCCCTGGCTCGCCACGGTCGCCAGACGTATCGTGATCGATGACCGGCGGCGAAGGGACGCCCGCCCGCAGGAGTCGGGTGCCGCACCGCTGGAGAGCCTGCCCGTGCCCGACGAGATGGAGGGACTGCTGCATCAGGTGGTCGTGTCCGAGGCGCTGAAGGCGTTGTCGCCGGCACATCGCGAGATCCTCAACGAGACGATCCTGCGGGACCGGTCGGTCAACGACGCGGCCGCCGCCCTCGGCATCCCCGTGGGCACCGTGAAGTCCCGCGTCTACTACGCCGTCCGCGCGCTCCGCATCGCACTGGAGGAGAGGGGGGTGACGGCGTGACTTCGAGAGTCGAGCACACCGACGTCGGCGCATACGCGCTCGGGCTGCTGGACGAGGACGACCGGCTGGCGTTCGAGGCCCACCTGCTGGGCTGCAACTCCTGCCGGTACGAGCTGCACGAGCTGTCCGGCGTGGCGAACGCGCTCAACGGCATCGCCCCCGTCGAGGACCCCTACCCCCCTTCCGGTGACCGCCAGGACGACGTGGTGGGCCTGCTGCGGCGCAAGAAGGCGGCCGACCGGCGGGCGCGCAGGGGGACGTTCCTGATCGGCATGGCGGCGGCGGTCACGCTGGTCGCCGGAGGGCTGACGATCGGCACCCAGCTCGACGCGGGCGACGCGGCGCCGCTCGCGCAGGGCCAGGGCGGTCGGATGGGCACCAACATGGGCCCGGCGGAGCAGTTCTACGCCGAGGGCCGGCCGATGCAGGGCAAGGGGGTCGACGGCGTCACCGGGGGGCTGGTGGTGGAGTCGAAGGGGTGGGGCACGCACGCGGCGCTGAAGCTCGCGGGGGTGAAGGGGCCGCTGCAGTGTGAGCTGGTCTCGGTCGCCAAGTCGGGCGAGCGCAGGGTGATGACCGGGTGGTCCGTACCTCCAGCCGGGTACGGAGTGCCGGGGTCGCCGGACCCGCTCTACATGCACGGGGGCAGCGCGACGCAGCTCAAGGACATCGACCACTTCGAGGTGGTCACCTCGGGGGGCAAGCGGTTGCTCACCATCCCGGCCTGAACGGCCGCGCCGCAAGCCGTACGCACCACCCATGATCGACGGGGCACTCCGGCCGGCCCCGCTCGCGACAGCGCCCCGCCGCGCACGGAGCCCGTGCGGCGGGGCGCTTCGCGTCCGGCCGGTCTTACAGACCGGGAGCGGGGAACTGCGAGGTCAGCTCGGTGACCTCGTGGTGCACGCGGGTGATGACGTCTTCGGCGTCGCCCTTGGCCACGGCCGTGACGACCTCGTCGATCCAGGCGCCGATCTGCCGCATCTCGTTCTCGCCCATGCCGCGCGAGGTGACGGAAGGGGTGCCGATGCGGATGCCGGACGGGTCGAACGGCTTGCGCGGGTCGAACGGCACCGTGTTGTAGTTGGTCTCGAGCCCGGCGCGGTCGAGCGCCTGCGCGGCCGGCTTGCCGCCGATGCCCTTGGGCGTCAGGTCAAGCAGGATGAGGTGGTTGTCGGTGCCGCCGGAGACGAGGTCGAAGCCGCGCGAGGACAGCTCTTCCGCCAGGGCCTTGGCGTTGCGCACGATCTGGTGCGCGTAGTCGCGGAAGGCGGGCTGGGCGGCCTCGTGCAGCGCCACCGCGATGGCGGCGGTGGTGTGGTTGTGGGGGCCGCCCTGCAGGCCGGGGAAGACGGCCTTGTTGAGCGCGGTGGCGTGCTCGTCGGTCGTGGCCATGAGCATCGCGCCGCGCGGGCCGCGCAGCGTCTTGTGCGTGGTCGTGGAGATCACGTCGGCATGGCCGACCGGCGACGGGTGGGCGCCGCCCGCGACCAGGCCCGCGATGTGGGCGATGTCGGCCGCGAGCACGGCGCCGACCTCGCGGGCGATCGAGGCGAAGCCCTCGAAGTCGATGGTGCGCGGGATCGCGGTGCCGCCGCAGAAGATCAGCTTCGGCCGGTGCTCGAGCGCGAGCTGCCGCACCTCGTCGAGGTCGATGCGGCCGGTGTCCTGGCGCACGCCGTAGCGGACCGGGTTGAACCACTTGCCGGTGGCCGAGACCGACCAGCCGTGGGTGAGGTGGCCGCCGAACGGCAGGCCCATGCCCATCACGGTGTCGCCGGGCTGCAGGAAGGCCATGTAGACGGCGAGGTTGGCGGGCGAGCCCGAGTAGGGCTGGACGTTGGCGTGGTTGACGCCGAACAGCGACTTGGCGCGCTCGATGGCCAGGGTCTCGACCTGGTCGATGACCTGCTGGCCCTCGTAGTAGCGCTTGCCGGCGTAGCCCTCGGAGTATTTGTTGGTCAGCACCGTGCCGGTGGCCTCGAGCACGGCCTTGGACACGTAGTTCTCGGACGCGATCAGCTTGACGGTGTCGGCCTGGCGCCGCTCCTCCGCCTGGATGAGCTGGGCGATCTGCGGGTCGACGCTAGCGAGAGAACCCATGACTCTCCTGTCATCTTGACGATCTGCGAAGACCCAGGCGCACGGCCTCCGCTCCTTTCGCTCCCTGGTGGTCGTTCCCACCTGATGCGCCAGTCGCGTCTCGCCCTAGACGATAGCGGATGTGACGAGGGCTTATCTCTTCGTGATCACCACATCGGCGTAGTGCCCGAGGTTCTTCATGTCCAGGTCGGCCGTGGTGGCGGTCTTCGGCACGCGTACGGTGACGAGGTAGACGATGTCGCCCTCGATGCCGGCGTCGAGTACGGGCGCGGTGCAGAACCTCGCCACGTGCCGCGCGGCCTCCGCCTCCCTGGTGAAGCGGCGCCGGAAGTCCTCCTGGGCGGCCGGCTCGGGGCGATACGCCTGTTCTGCTCCATCACGGCATGCATTCTGGCGTCATGACCGGATCCCTGACAGCGGAACGCAGGATCATGCCTGCTCGACCGCCACGTCCTTGATGAGGCCGAGCGGCCCCAGGCTGACGTCCACCCGGTCGGCGTCCTCGGGCAGGCCCTCGTAGACGGCCCAGAGCTGGAGCCGGTCGCCGCCGTTGAACGGCGCCGTGGGGAGCGAGGCGCACCTGCACGCGCCGCCGTCCACGGCCGGATAGAGCGCGTCGCCCACGCCCGGCGGGATGAGGCTCACCTGCGACACCGTGCGGTCGAGCGCGCCCCTGCCGAACTTGTTGTAAAGGGGCGCGTTCTCCTTGCCCACGTTCCTGACCGTCCACTGCAGGCGGGCGGCGCGGCCCTGGCGCATCAGGGAGTCGATCCTCACCTCGAACCTGGTGCCGAGCGCCTCGACCGTGGTGACCGTCTCCCGGCCGTCAGGGCGCTCCCAGGGACGTACGACGGCGAGCGTGACGGCCGCGCCCAAGACGGCCGCGAGCACGCCCACGGCGACCGTCGGCCAGAGCCGCCTGGAGGCGGCCGGTTCGCGCGGCCGAGGCGGTCCCGGGGGCGGGACGACCACCGGCGTCCAGGTCTCCGACACGGCCTGGGTGGCGGCGGCCACCGGCACCTGCGGGCGGCCGAGCAGCGTGTCGATGAGCTGCTGGGCGGTCGGGCGGCGGGCCGGGTCCTTGTCCAGCGCCCGCTCGACCAGCGGGCGGACCCGCTCGTCGAGCCCGTCCAGCCGGGGCGCGTGGTTGATCACCCGGTAGACGACCTCGGGGACGCCGCCGGTGCCGAAGGGCGGCCTGCCGGTGCCCGCGTACGCGACCAGCGAGCCCCAGGAGAACACGTCGCTCGCGGGCGTGACGTGCTCGCCCCTGGCCTGCTCGGGAGACATGTACGCGGGCGTCCCCATCGACCGCGCGACCGTCGCCACCGCGCCCGGCGCGTCGGCGAGCTGCGCGATGCCGAAGTCGATGACCCGCGGCCCGAGCGGGCTGAGCAGCACGTTGGACGGCTTGAGGTCGCGGTGGACCACCCCGGCGGCGTGGATGGCGGCCAGCGCGGTGGCCACGCCGACGGCCAGCGCCTCCAGGTTCGAGCCGGCCAGCGGAGCCCGCGCGACCACGGACGACAGGTCGGGGCCCTCGACGTATTCGGTGACGAGGTAGGCGACGCCGTCGTGGAAGCCGGCGTCGAGCACGGGCGCGGTGCAGAACCTCGCGACCCGCCGCGCCGCCTCGCTCTCCTTGCCGAACCTGCGCCTGAACTCCTCCTGCCCGGCGAGGTCCGCGCGCATCGTCTTGAGCGCGACAGGACGGCCCGCCGGATCATGGGCGAGGTGCACGACGCCCATGCCGCCCTCGCCGAGCTTCCTGATGAGGGTGTAGGGACCGACCCGCTGTGGCGACTCCATCGAGGGGATTATTCCGGACGGATCAAGGGGACGGAACGGCTATTTCGCCCGGCCCACACCCGGCCAGAGCCGGTCGACCTCCGCGTTGAGGATGGCGCCGATGAGCACGGCCAGCGCGGTGATGTAGAGCCACAGCAGCAGCGCGATGGGCGCGGCCAGGGAGCCGTAGACCGAGACGGGCGAGAACCAGGCGGCCAGCACCTCGCGCAGCACGGCCGCGCAGACGATCCACAGGAACAACGCCAGGATGGCCCCGGGCAGCTCGCGGTACCACTTCGTCCGCACCGGCACGCTGACGTGGTAGAGCACGGTCAGGAACAGCACCGAGCCGGCGATGACGACCGGCCAGTAGAGCACGTCGATGAGCACGCCGTAGTCGGCGGGCAGCGCGTCCCTGATGAGGGTCGGGCCGACGACGAGGATCGGCATGACGATGATGCCGATGATGAGGCCCACGACGTAGAGGCCGAACGACATGAGGCGGGTGCGGATGATGCCGCGCTCCTCCCCCAGCCCGTACGCCACCGAGATGAGATCGACGTAGACGTAGAGCGCCCGCGAGCCCGACCACAGCGACAACAGGAAGCCCAGGGAGATGATCGACACCTTGCCCGCGTCGTCGCTGAGCACGTCGGTGATGAGCGGGTTGATGACCTTGTTGACCGCGTCGTCGGTGAACAGCAGGCCGGCCTGCTGGATCACCCACGCCTTCACCTCGCCCACGACGTCGGGGCCGAGCCACGTGCCGAGCTTGCCCAGCACGCCGATCAGCCCCAGCACGAACGGCGGCAGCGACAGCAGCGCGAAGAACGCGGCCTCGCCGGCCAGGCCGGTGACGCGGTAGGTGACGCCGGCGTTCGTGGCGGCGCGCACGATCGCCCACGACTTGGTGTCGAGCACCCAGCTCAGCCTGGCCCTGGCATGGGTGACGAGCCCTCGTTTGGGCCGGGGAGGGGCTTCGGTGGACGTCATGGCACCCAACGGTATTCGCAGTGACTCTGTGGAACAGCTTACGTCCCCGCCTCTGCCCTGGTCCCCATACGCGATGCCCTGCTCTGGCCCCTAGATCGTTGATGTGAAATTCGGGTTAGTGATCGTAGGCGATCAGGGATCGTTTCACGGGTGCGCCGATGTTCCAGTTGTGCCAGATGACG
>NZ_JBFAQA010000044.1:0-82527 GCF_040677005.1 Nonomuraea sp. NPDC049421 | reverse complement strand
TGAGCCAGGATCAAACTCTCCAAACAATGCTTGAAAAGAAGTCCTGGCCAACACCCACCAACCGATGGATGTCAACCAAAGGAATCCGTCAAAAAATGACGGGGTTGTGCATCATGCACTGGCTTTTAACACACTGTTGAGTTCTCAAGAAACGGACGCGTACATCCGCACCGAAACCACAATTCCTTGTGATTCCCGCTCGGAGGCGTTCACTCCGTTCGTTCTGTTGTGTCTTAATCTTTTCAGCCGCCCAAGTCCCTGTCAAATTGACCGGACCGGCTCGACTTTCCAAGAATTAAGCCGCGCCCCCTTTCGGGGACAACCCCTCTAACTTACCAGCCCGTCGAGCGATCTGCGAATCAATCTGCGAACCGGCGCGTCACAAGGGATTGCCGACGATCAGTGACACAACACATCACAGTCACCTGAGTGAAGGATGTGGGTTGTGCCGCTCCGCGTCGGCTCTTAAAGATTAGCAGCGCCCTTCCACCGCTCGTGCCGGTTCTCCTGCTTCGACGGCAACGGAACGATCACAACCGAACATAGACTCCCCACGTGAGCAGCAACACGCCGCCAGTGGCGAAGAAGATCCCTACGGAGCGCACCCACCACGGCGACACCGTCATCGACGAGTACGCCTGGCTGAGCAACAAGGACGATCCCGACACCACCGCCTATCTGGAGGCGGAGAACGACTTTCTGAAGAAGGAGACCGCTCACCTCGCCGACCTCCAGGAGCAGGTGTTCCAGGAGATCAAGGGCCGCACCCAGGAGACCGACCTGTCGGTGCCGAGCCGCAAGGGCTCGTGGTGGTACTTCTCGCGTACGGAGGAGGGCAAGCAGTATCCGGTGTCGTGCCGGGTGCCCGCCGACAGCGAGACCCCACCTGAGATCACCACCGGCGAACGGCTCGACCAGGAGCAGGTCGTCCTCGACGGCAACGAGCTGGCCGGCGACAGCCCGTTCTTCTCGGTGGGCACCAGCTCGATCTCCCCCGACGGGAAGATGCTGGCCTTCTCGACCGACTTCACGGGCAACGAGCGGTTCACGCTCAAGTTCAAGAACCTCGAGACGGGCGAGATCCTGCCCGACGAGGTCACCGACATCTTCTACGGCGGCGCCTGGTCTGCCGACGCCTCCGCGTTCTTCTACACGCGCGTGGACGACGCCTGGCGGCCCTACCAGGTCTACCGGCACACCCTCGGCACCCAGGAGGACGTGCTCGTCTATGAGGAGAGCGACGAGCGCTACTGGGTGGGCATCGGGCTGACCCGCAGCGAGCAGTACCTCGTGCTGGGCGCGGGCAGCAAGATCACCAGCGAGGTCCGCATCCTCGACGCGAACGACCCCGGCGGCGAGTTCAAGCTCGTCCGGCCCAGGAAGACCGGCGTCGAGTACGGCGTCGAGCACGCGGGCGACTTCTTCTACGTCCTGCACAACGAGAACGCCGCGAACTTCGAGCTGTCCACGTCCCCCCTCGACGACCCCGGCACGTGGACCCCGCTCATTCCCCACCGCACCGACACCAGGCTGCTGGAGATCGACGCGTTCTCCGACCATGCCGTGGTGCACTTCCGCCGCGACGGCCTGACCGGCCTGCGGGTGCTCCCCTACCCGGCCGCCGGGGGCGACTGGCGCGAGCGGGTGGAGGCGGCGGAGCGCAACGCGTACGAGATCGACTTCCCCGAGCCGCTGTACGACGTCGGCCCGGCCGGCAACGCGCAGTTCACCACGCGGCGGCTCCGTCTGGGCTACACGAGCATGGTCACCCCGGCCAGCGTGTACGACTACGACCTGGACACCCACGACCTGATCCTGCTCAAGCAGCGCCCTGTGCTCGGCGGCTTCGACGCGGCCGACTACGAGCAGGTGCGCGAGTGGGCCACGGCCGAGGACGGCACGAAGATCCCCATCTCCCTCGTCAAGCGCAAGGACACCGAGACCCCGGCCCCCACCGTCCTGTACGGCTACGGCAGCTACGAGACCTCGATCGACCCGGGCTTCTCGGTGCCCAGGCTGTCGCTGCTCGACCGCGGGTTCGTGTTCGCGATCGCCCACGTGCGGGGCGGCGGCGAGATGGGCAGGCACTGGTACGAGCAGGGCAAGCTGACCAGCAAGCGCAACACGTTCACCGACTTCGTGGCGGTGGCCAGGCACATGAGGGCGGCGGGCTGGAGCAGCAGGATCGTGGCCAGGGGCGGCTCGGCGGGCGGGCTGCTGATGGGCGCGGCGACGAACCTCGCCCCCGAGGAGTTCGCCGGGATCGTGGCCGAGGTGCCGTTCGTGGACGCGCTCAACACCATCCTCGATCCGTCGCTTCCGCTGACCGTGATCGAATGGGACGAGTGGGGCGACCCGCTGCACAACCCTGACGTATACGCCTACATGAAGAGCTACTCGCCGTACGAGAACGTGGACGGCAGGCCGTACCCGCCGATTCTGGCGATCACCAGCCTGAACGACACGCGCGTGCTCTACCACGAGCCGGCGAAGTGGATCGCGAGGCTGCGCGCCACGGCGAGCGGCGGGCCGTTCCTGCTGAAGACGGAGATGGGTGCGGGGCACGGCGGGCGCAGCGGACGTTACGACGCCTGGCGGGAAGAGGCGTTCGCACTGTCCTGGATCATTGAGAAAGGCACGTCATGAAATATCAGGCCGACGAGCAGCGCTACGAGCGGCAGCCGTACAACCGCAGCGGGCGCAGCGGGCTCAGGCTGCCGGTGGTGTCGCTGGGGCTGTGGCACAACTTCGGCGACAACCGGCCGATCGAGAACTCCCGGGCGATCCTGCGGCGGGCGTTCGACCTCGGGGTGACGCACTTCGACCTGGCCAACAACTACGGGGTGCCGTACGGGTCGGCGGAGAGCAACTTCGGCCGCATCCTGCGCGAGGACTTCCTGCCGTACCGGGACGAGCTGGTCATCTCGACGAAGGCGGGCTACGACATGTGGCCGGGCCCGTACGGCGAGTGGGGTTCCCGCAAGTACGTGCTGGCCAGCCTCGACCAGTCGCTCAGGCGCATGGGCCTCGACTACGTCGACATCTTCTACAGCCACCGTCCCGACCCGGAGACGCCGCTGGAGGAGACGATGGGCGCGCTCGACCGCGCGGTGCGCTCGGGCAAGGCGCTGTACGCGGGCATCTCCAACTACTCGGCGGAGCAGACGGCCCAGGCCGCGCGGATCATGCGCGAGCTGGGCACGCCGCTGCTCATCCACCAGCCGTCCTACTCGATGATCAACCGGTGGATCGAGGACGGCCTGCTGGACACGCTGGAGGAGGCGGGCATGGGCTGCATCGTCTACTCGCCGCTGGCGCAGGGTCTGCTGACCGACCGCTACCTCGACGGGGTGCCGGCCGACTCGCGGGCGGCGACCAGCCGGTTCCTCAGCGCCGACAGGATCGACCGCGACCTCGCCCGCGACCTCAACGAGATCGCGCGCACGCGCGGGCAGACGCTGGCGCAGATGGCGCTGTCGTGGACGCTGCGCGACTCACGGGTGACGAGCGTGCTGATCGGCGCCAGCAGCGTCAAGCAGCTGGAGGACAACGTGGCGTGCGTGGACGGCCCCGCGTTCACGCAGGACGAGCTGGAGGCGATCGACAAGATCACCGCCGGGCGCCGCTGAGCCGGCCGTCAAAGGGCCTCGTGGCGCTGCAGGTAGGTGAACGAGGCCCAGCCGGGCAGCACCGGCAGCCAGAACGTGAGCAGCCGGTAGAGCAGCACGGCCGAGGTGGCCAGCTCCTTCGGCACCCCGGCCAGCACGAGCCCGCCGACCAGCGCCAGCTCGACCGCGCCCAGGCCGCCGGGGGTGGGCGCGGCCGAGCCGATCGCGTTGGCGGTGAGGTAGACGACGGCGACGGCGGTGAAGCTGATGTCGTGGCCGAACGCGGCGATGCAGGCGTCGAGGCAGAGCACGAACATGAGGGTGATCATGAGCGTGCCGACGGCCGCCTCGATCATCTTGCGCGGCGACTGGAGCACGTCGAGCAGCCGCGGCAGCACGTTCGAGAAGAGCTTGGATAGCCGGCCGGTGATCAGGCGGCGCAGCGGCGGCACGCCGAGCACGGCGACGACCAGCACCGCGACGGCGAGCAGCGCGAGCACGAGCCCGCGTGACGGCGTGAACGAGGTGCCGGTGTTGGAGCCGGTGATGTAGGCGAACAGCGCCAGCAGCCCGATGTGGAAGATCAGCATGATGAGCTGCGACGCGCCCACGCTGGCGACCGCGCTGGCCGGGGGGATGCCGCGCTTTTGCAGGTAGCGGGTGTTGATCGCGACCCCGCCCACCGCGGCGGGCGCGACGAGCTTGACGAACGAGGACGCGAACTGCACGAGCACCGTGCGCCAGAGCGGCAGGTGCTCGGGCACGAACCCGCGCAGCATGAGCGCGGCGGCCACGAAGCTCGCGAACGAGGCCACCAGCGCCAGCCCCGACCAGGCCCAGTTGGCGGTGGTGATGACGTGGTAGACGTCGACCTGGCTGAGCTGGGAGAGCACGATGTAGGCGGCGATCGTGCTGGCGATGATCGTGATGAGCGTGCGGGGGCGGAAGCGCTCTAGGCGGATCTCCTCGACCTTGCTCTGCGGCTTGAGCGCGACGATCTGGTCGCGGATGCCGGGCAGCACGTGTTTGGCCTTGGCGAGCGCGGCGCGGGTCTCTCTGGTCAGCGCGATCTGCTGGAGCAGCGGCATGGCGGCGGCCAGCGCGTCGGGGCCCATGACGGCGGCCGCGGTGCGCACTGAGCGCTCGGGGCCGACGCGCAGCGCGAGGTAGGTGAGGAGCTGGGCGACGTCGAGCCGGAGCAGCAGGTCGCCGGCGGCGACCTCGCCGCTGCGGGCGTCGGTGAGCACGACCCGGCCGGCGCCGTCGACGTGGATGCTGTCGCCGGTGAGCCTGCGGTGGGCCAGGCGCTGGATCTGCAGCAGCTCGACCTGCTCCCAGATCTGGGCGAGCAGCTCGTCGTCGATCTCGTCGTCGGACAGCTCGTCGAGTGAGCGGGTGTCGATGTGCTCGTAGGCGAGCAGGGCGGCCTCGGTGCCGATCTCGCTGGTGCCGAGCAGGCGAGGGGTGCTGGCGCCGGCGGCCTGGGCGGCGTACGCCATGAGGGCCTCGCGTTCGAGCTCGGCGCGCAGCGACCTGATGGCGCGGCGCCTGGTCTCGGAGTTGAGCCTGATGCGCCGCCACAGGCGGTAGGGCAGGCCGGCCACCTGCCGGTCGCGGTCGAGGACGGTGACGTCGAGGCTGCTGCCGTCTTTGAGCCCGACGGCGTAGCGGCGGCTGCCCTGGTGGTCGTCCTCGACGCGGCGGGCGGAGACCGGGGAGAACGAGAGCTTGCGCAGGGCGGCCACGACGGCGCTGCCCGGCGGGCGGGTGTTGGGGCTGCCGACGCCGTAGAGGGTGGCGTAGCCGATGGCCATGCCGACCAGGACGGTGACGATGGCGCTCGGGATGGTGATCTGGCGGCCGGAGAAGAAGGCCAGGATGTAGAGGGCGATGGTGGTCCACATCAGCATCCGCCAGGTGGGGCGGCGGGAGATGCGGACGGCGGTCGCGTACGCGACGACCGAGGTCAGCAGCGTGTTGAGCGGCTCCATCTCGCGGCCGCCGGTGAGCAGCACGCGCAGGTCGTTCATGTTGCCCGCGACCAGCCACTGGCCGAGCAGGAACGAGCCGGCCATGCCGACGATGGCGGCGATCAGCCCCTCGGCGACGCGCAGGCCGTCGCGGTGGAAGACGCGCTCGACCGCGAACGCGACGGGCACGATGAGCACGGCCGCGCCGCCGAGGAAGGCGGCGATCCTGCTCAGCAGCGGCACCAGCTCGGCGCCCTCCTTGACGTCGGCCTCCAGCCCGATGAGGGTCTGCTTGGCGACGAGGGCGAGCAGGATGACCGCGCCGAGCACGAGCAGCGTGGCGATGAAGCGCAGCAGGTCGGAGGGGCGGCGCAAGCGCTGGGGCAGCAGCGGCTCTACGACGTAGACGTCGGTCTCCGCGCGTGACTCAACCACGGCCGGATCCCCCTCCGCGAGGTCCTCCGTGTCATCTCGTTCCCTGATATCGGCCACCGACAGCGATTCTGCACCTTCCCGTGGCGGACTGTACGATCTCCAGGCGTTCAATGTGCCCGACCGTCCCCCCGCAGTCGTCGCAGGGGGCAGGCTACACGGTGGGCTTCCCCGGGTTCACCTTTGAATTCCTGTCCACGTGGCGACATAGGCTGTGTCGCATGTCGGGTGCATTGAGAGTTTTGGGGGCTTGTCCGCTTGACTGCCCGGACACCTGCTCGTGGGTGGTCGGTGTGGAGAACGGTCAGGCCGTCTCGTTGCGCGGCAATCCCGATCAGCCCTACACCAGGGGCGCGCTGTGCGTGAAGGTCAACCGTTACCTGGAGCACACGCGGGCCGCCGACCGCATCCTGCACCCGCTGCGCCGGGTCGGGCCGAAGGGGTCCGGTCAGTTCGAGCGGATCACGTGGGACGAGGCGCTCGACGAGATCGCCGTACGGCTGCGCGCCATCGTGGACGAGCACGGCGGCGAGGCCATCTGGCCGTACGTGGGCACCGGCACGCTCGGCTACCTCCAGGGCTGCGAGGGCGTGGCGGGCCGGCGGTTCTGGAACGTGCTGGGCGCCGGCAAGCATTGGCTGAACATCTGCTCGGGGGCGGGCAACAGCGGCCTGCGGCGTACGAACGGCACGGCGGCCGGCATGGACCCCGAGGACTTCGCGCTGTCGAAGCTCATCCTGCTCTGGGGCACGAACACGCTGACCAGCGGCCACCACCTGTGGAAGTTCATCCAGGAGGCGCGGGCGAACGGCGCGCACGTCGTCGCGATCGACCCCATCCGCACCAGGACGGCGGACCAGGCGGACGAGTGGCTGGCGATCACGCCGGGCACGGACGCGGCGCTGGCGCTGGGCCTGCTCAACGTCGTGCTGGCGGAGAACGCCCAGGACGAGGAGTATCTCGCCGCGCACACCGAGGGCTGGGCCGGCTTCCGCGAGGAGATCATGAGCCACCCGGTGGAGAAGGTGGCGGAGATCACGGGGATTCCGGCCGAGGCCGTCCACAGGCTGGGGATGAGGCTCGCGCACACGCGCCCGACGGGGCTGCGCGCCACGCACGGGCTGCAGCGGCACGCGGGCGGCGGCACGGCGCTGCGGACGATCTCCGCGATCCCGGCGGTGACCGGCGACTGGCGGCACCCCGGCGGCGGCATGGCCTTCTCGACCAGCGATCACGTGCACCTCGACATCGACACCCGGGAGGACCTGCTGCCCGGCCCGGTGCGCACGCGGGTGATGACCAAGCTGGCCTCGCAGCTGGACGAGTCGGTGAAGTGCCTGTTCGTGTACGCGGCCAACCCGGTGGGCTCCTCCCCCGACTCCAACGCGATCAGGCGCGGCCTCATGCGCGAGGACCTGTTCACGGTCGTCATGGAGCACTTCCCCACCGACACGGCCGACTACGCCGACATCGTGCTGCCCGCGACCATGCAGACCGAACATCACGATCTGCACGCCGGCTACGGGCACCTCTACCTGATGTGGAACGAGCAGGCCGTGCGGCCGCCCGGCGAGTGCCTGTCGACGACCGAGACGTTCCGCCGGCTGGCGGCCCACATGGGGCTGAGCGAGCCCTCGCTGTACGACTCCGACCTGGAGCTGGCCGAGCAGCTGCTGAACAGCGGGCATCCGTCGCTGGAGGGCGTCACCCTCGACCGGCTGCGCAAGGAGGGCTGGGTGCGGATGAACTACCCCAAGCCCTTCACGCCGTTCGCCGACGGCTTCCCGACGCGGACGGGCCGGCTGCGCTTCCCGCCGAAGGGCCAGGCGTACGTACCGCCGCACACGGCCGTCGCGGACGGCTCGCCGTACCGGCTGCGGCTGGTGACGCCGGCCGCGCACACGTTCCTCAACACCACGTTCGGCAACAACCCCGAGCTGCGGCGGCGGGCCAAGGACCCGGTGGTGCTGGTCAGCAGGGCCGACGCCGAGGCCAGGGGGCTGACGAACGGGGAGCGCGTACGGGTGCACAACGACGGCGGCGCGTTCGTCGCGGACGTGGAGATCAGCGACCGGGTCTCGCCCGGCGTGGTCGCCTCGACGAAGGGCCGCTGGCCCAAGCTCACCCCGGGCGGCGCGAACCCGAACGCCGTCGTGGCCGAGCGGGACGCCGACATGGGCCGCGGCGCGGGGTTCCACGACAACTGGGTGGAGATCAGTCCAGCTTGAGCTTGTAGCCGACGTGGGAGTCGGTGAAGCCGAGCGCGTCGTAGAAGCGGTGCGCGTCCGTACGGGTCTTGTCGGAGGTGAGCTGCACCATGGCGCAGCCGCGGGCCCTGGCCCGGTCGATCGCCCAGGTGATCATCTTGCGGCCGAGGCCCTGGCCGCGGACGGCGGCGGAGACCCTGACGGCCTCGATCTGGCAGCGCTCGGCGCCCAGGCGGGACAGACCGGCGAGGTAGCTGAGCTGCATCGTGCCCACGACCTTGCCCTCCTGCTCAGCCACGATCAGTTCGTCGTGCGGGTCGGCGTCGATGCGCTCGAAGGCGGCGAGGTAGCGCTCGTCGGCGGGGTCGCCCTCGCGCCGCGCGCCGAGCGGGTCGTCGGCCAGCATCGCGACGATGGCGGGCACGTCGTCCCTGCGGGCGGTGCGGAAGATCAAGGACAGCACGTAGTGGGACTCCATGAGCGCGGGGTTGGAGGGCAGGGCCATGACCTTGCCGCTCGGGGTGAAGCCCTTGCGAGCGTACAGGGCGCGGGCGGCCTGGTTGGCGTCCACCGCCCACAGGCCCATCTCCTCGGCGCCGGTGCTCCTCGCCCACTCCACGGCCGCGTCCACCAGGCGGGACGCCGCGCCGTGCCGTCTGGCCTCGGGGGCGACCCACATGGACAGCAGGTGGGCGTGCCTGCCCTCGTCCTCCAGCAGCACGCACACCAGGCCGGCGTCCGCCGCTCCTGACGTCGCCACCCAGTAGCGGGCATCGGGGTTGGCCAGCCGCTCGGCCCACTGCTGCGGGGTGAACGCGACCTCACGCTCGTACGAGGAGCCGAACGCGTCGGGCGCGTCCTGGAGTGCGCGCAGGCGCAGCGCGCGCAGCCGCTCGCCGTCATCGGGGCCAAGGGTCACAAGCTGGATGTCCGTCATGGCGGCATCATGTCAGGGACAGCTCAGGGTCCGCCCCCGATGCCCCCAGGGACGGACAAAGGGCAGCATTGGTGACATGAACGAAATAACTCGACGCGACGAGGTCTCGCTGTCGGCCGCCGCGCTGCGCGGCGCCCCTTGGAAGACCGCCGCCATCACCGGCGGCGCCGTGGCCGCCGGCGGTTTCGGCCTGAGCGTGCTCACCGGCGGCGGCGACCTGGTGTGGGCGCTGGGGCTGGGCACCGCCCTGTTCGCCCTGATCGCCGCCATCGGCGCGGTGTCCAAGCCCGACGTGGGCGACCGGGTGACCCGGCAGGCCAGGCTCTGGTCGCTGCGGCACCCGTGGCGGTTCTCGCTGCTGCCCGCCGGCATCGCCGCCGTGCTGAACTACCCCGTGCAGCTCGTGCTCGACGGCGAGGGCGTCTTCGGGGCCGGCTGGGACGCCCTGTGGCACGGCGCGCTGGTCTACCTGGTCTCCGGTGTCCTGACGCTCGCGATGCGGGGGCGTGCCCGATCTGCCCGTTGACCTCCTCGATCAGCTCTGAGCGGCTGCCGCCCGCTCGGCGTCCGACCTGCACACGCAGAACTCGTTGCCCTCGGGGTCGAGCATGGTGACCCAGCCGACGCCGTTGGCGTCGCGCAGGTCCTGGTAGATGGTGGCGCCCATCCCCAGCAGCCGCTCGACCTCCTGGTCACGGGTCCTGCCCTCGGTGCCGTTGACGTCGAGGTGCAGCCGGTTCTTCACCGTCTTGCCCTCGGGCACGCGGATGAACAGCACGTACGGGTCCTGCTTGGTGCGCAGCATCACCTCGTCGTCGCCCGGCTTGTCGCCCTCGCCCAGGGGCAGCCCGGTGGCCTTGCTCCACCAGCTCGCGATCTCGTACGGGTCGGCCGCGTCGAACGTGACGGCGTGGATCTCGATCATGATGCCACCCAACCCGACACCACCAAAGACGTCAAGCCAGTGTTCGCAGCCCGATGACGCCGGCCAGGATCAGGGCGATGGAGATCAGCCGCGCGGGTGACACCTCGTCCCCCATGGCGATCATGCCGAGGATGGCCGTGCCGGCCGCGCCGACGCCGGTCCAGACGGCGTACGCGGTGCCCACTTCCAGGCTTTTGAGCGCGTACGCGAGCAGCCCGAAACTGAGCACGGCGGTGACGGCGAACGACAGCGTCCACCACAGATTGCCGAACCCGTTGCTGAGCTTGAGCGACAGGGCCATGACGACCTCGAACAGGCCCGCGAGCACCAGGACGATCCACGCCACGATGACGACTCCCTCGATGACGATGACTGATTCGGGTGCGTCGTCTTGGCGTACCGGGTACGGCGCGTCTCGTCCGGGAGCCTCATGGGCTCATTGACGACAACGTGCCCGCAACCCCGTTATTCCCACCAGATGGTGACCCAGCGGTCGCGCGGCATCGGCCACATGCCCAGCTCCATCACGGTCGCGGCGACCTCCTCGGCCCGCGAAGGGTCGAGGCACACGCGGCGGCAGGCGCTCTGGGCCAGCTCCTCCAGCGAGGTGAAACGTTCCAGGGGGGACTCCCGCTCCTCCACCTGCACGGGGAAGCCCATCGCCGCCGCCAGCGCCACGCAGTCCTCCGCGATCGGGCGCACCGGGCGGTCGACGCCGTGGAAGTGCTGCCACAGCGGGGTCAGCCAGCTCATGGGGTGGCGGTGCGGCAGCTCGATCACCACCCTGCCCAGCGTGTGGTCGTCGAGCGCGCGCAGGAAAGGGGCCAGGTCCGGCACGTTGTAGACCACGTGGGCGGACACGGTGACGTCGGCGACCGGCACCCGCCCCGCCACGTCGGGCCAGCGGCCCTCGACCGTGGTGACCGGTACGCCGAGCTTGTCCGCCCTGGACGTCAGCCCTTCGAGCATGGAGGCCGAGGTGTCGACGGCGTAGAGGTGGCCGATCCGCTCGTGCAGCGGCAGCGAGGAGGCCCCGGGACCTGAGCCGACGTCGAGCAGCGTGCCCTTGTCGGGCAGCGCCTCGGCCAGGCGGGTCATGGTGGGGCCGTCGTCCGGCTCGGCCAGCGCCCGGTCCGTACGGGTGCCGAACCGCTCGGGCGAATGACTCCACGGGTCCGCGACGGCCTTGGCCAGGATCTCGTCCGGTATCGCCCAGGATTCGAGTCGCTCTCGCCAGCGTGCGGCGAGTTCTTCGGCGTCCATGGAGACGAGCATGCCATGCATGGCGTGGGTTACCCGCGGGTAGCATTTCAGAGTAAGGTTACTCACCAGTACAGCCACCTCGGTTCAAGGAGATCGACGCCCATGGGCCACTACAAGAGCAACGTGCGTGACCTGGAATTCAACCTCTTCGAGGTCTTCGGGAGACGCGAGATCCTCGGCACCGGGCCCTTCGCGGAGATCGACGAGGACGTCGCCCGCTCCGTCCTGGACGAGATGAACCGCCTTGCGACCGGCGTGCTCGCCGACTCCTTCGAAGAGGGCGACAGGACCCCGCCCGTGTTCGACGCGGCCACCGCCTCCGTGACGGTCCCCGAGGGGTTCAAGAAGTCGTACAAGGCGTTGGTCGAGGGCGGCTGGGCGCACCTCGACCTGCCCTCCGACCTGGGCGGCCCCGGCATCCCGCGCAGCCTCGCGTGGGCCACCGCCGAGATGGTGCTGGGCGCCAACCCGGCGCTCTACATGTACGCCGCGGGGCCGAACTTCGCGTACACGCTGTGGCGGCTCGGCACCCCGGAGCAGAAGCGCTTCGCCGAGCTGGCCATCGAGCGCAACTGGGGCGCCACCATGGTGCTCACCGAGCCGGACGCCGGCTCCGACGTGGGCGCCGGGCGCACGAAGGCGGTGCGGCAGCCCGACGGCACCTGGCACATCGAGGGCGTCAAGCGCTTCATCACCAGCGCCGAGCACGACATGTCGGAGAACATCTTCCACCTCGTGCTGGCCCGCCCCGAGGGCCACGGCCCCGGCACCAAGGGCCTGTCGATGTTCCTGGTGCCGAAGTACCACGTGGACCTCGACAGCGGCGAGCTCGGCGAGCGCAACGGCGTCTACGTCACCAACGTCGAGAAGAAGATGGGCCTGAAGGTCTCCACGACCTGCGAGCTGACCTTCGGCGACAGGCACCCGGCGATCGGCTTCCTGGTCGGCGAGGTGCACGAGGGCATCAAGCAGATGTTCATGGTCATCGAGCACGCCCGCATGATGGTCGGCACCAAGGCCATCGCGACGCTGTCCACCGGCTACCTCAACGCCCTCGAGTACGCCAAGGCCCGCCTCCAGGGCGCCGACCTCACCAGGTCGGGCGACAAGACCGCGCCCCGCGTCACCATCACCCACCACCCCGACGTGCGGCGCGAGCTGATGCTGCAGAAGGCGTACGTCGAGGGCATGCGCGCCCTGGTGCTCTACACCGCGACCTTCCAGGACGCCCTGCTCATCGACCCCGACGACCGGCGCGCCTCCGAGATGAACGACCTGCTGCTGCCGGTCGTCAAGGGCGTCGGGTCGGAGCGGTCGTACGAGCTGCTGTCGCGCTCGCTGCAGACCCTCGGCGGCTCCGGCTACCTGCAGGACTACCCGATCGAGCAGTACATCCGCGACGCCAAGATCGACTCCCTGTACGAGGGCACCACCGCGATCCAGGGCCAGGACCTGTTCTTCAGGAAGATCCTGCGCAACCAGGGCTCGGCCGTCGGCTCGCTGCTGGCCGAGATCAACGCGTTCGCCGCCTCCGAGGCGGGCAACGGCCGGCTCAAGGAGGAGCGCAAGCTGCTCGCCGAGGCCGCAGCCGAGGTCAAGGCGATGGGCGACACCCTGGCGGGCTGGGCGCTCGGCTCGCTGGAGAAGCCGGAGGAGGTCTACAAGGTCGGCCTGAACACCACCAGGTTCCTCCTCGCGCTGGGCGACCTGGTCATCGGCTGGCTGCTGCAGCGCCAGGCCGAGGTGGCGCTGGCCCGGCTGGCCGAGGGCGAGGACCCGTTCTACCTCGGCAAGGTCGCGGCGGCCTCGTTCTTCGCCAAGACCGTGCTGCCCCGCCTCGCCGCCGAACGCCGCACGCTGGAGTCCACCGGCCAGGAGCTCATGGAGCTGCCGGAGGACGCCTTCTAGGACGACCGCGCCCCTGGTCGAAGTGTCGTGAACGGCACAGACCGGGGGCGCCGCCGGGAGTACCTTGCCCGGCATGAGCTCCGCACCGCACGACCACCCGCTGCCGCCGCCTCGTGTCGAAGAGGTGTCGGACGGTGTGTACGCCTACGTCCAGCCCGACGGAAGCTGGTGGATCAACAACACCGGCTTCCTCGCCGGACGGCGCGGCGTCGTCGTCATCGACGCCTGCTCGACCGAGCGCCGCACCCGCGCCTTCCGCGCGGCCATCGGCAAGGTCACCGACCGGCCGATCACCACGCTGGTCAACACCCACCACCACGGCGACCACACGTTCGGCAACTGGTTGTTCCCCGAGGCCACGATCGTCGGGCACGAGGGCGTGCGCGAGCAGATCATCGCCGACGGCGTGCCCGCGTACCGGGCGGCCTGGTCGCCCGAGGTCGAGTGGGGGCGGATGGAGCCGGCACCGCCGTTCCTGACCTTCACCGACCGCGTCACGCTCCACTCCGACGAGCTGCGCTGCGAGGTCAGGCACGTCGGCTACGCCGCCCACACCGCCAACGACTCCTATGTGTGGATCCCGGAGCGGCGGCTGCTGTTCGCCGGTGACCTGGTCTTCAACGGGGGCACGCCGTTCGTGCTGATGGGCTCGGTCGTGGGGGCGCTGCGGGCACTGGAGCAGCTCAGGGAGCTGGGCGCGCAGACCGTCGTGCCGGGGCACGGCGAGGTGTGCGGGCCTGAGGCGTACGAGCCGGTCGAAGGCTATCTGCGGTTCGTGCAGGCGACCGCCGAGAAGGGGCTGGCGGCCGGGCTGACGCCGCTGGAGGCGGCCAGGGAGACCGATCTCGGCGAGTGGGCCGGGCTGCTCGACGCCGAGCGCATCGTGGGCAACCTGCATCGCGCGTACGCCGATCTCGGCGGGCCGCCGATGGACCTGGTGGCGGCGATCCTCGACATGATCACGTACAACGGCGGGGAGCCGCTGTCCTGTCTGGCGTGATGATCAGCTATAGCCGGGTATGACGGTGCCTGTACGCGTTCTTTGCCGGGAGGTCGCCATGGGTGTCGGGGTCAGCATCTTCTTCCTCACGCTTGGCGCCATCCTCAGGTTCGCGATCGAGCCCGACGTCTTCGGCAAGAGCGTGCACATGGACATCATCGGCCTGATCTTCATGATCGTCGGCGGCGTGGGGATCGTGCTGAGCATCGTGCTGGCCCCTCGGCGGGGCCAGACGTCGGAGGGCCGGCTGATGCACCGGGAGAACCGTCCGCCCGAGGTCTGAGACCTACAGGCTCAGCTGGACGGCGGCGCGCGAGGCCACGATCGGCTTGATGCGCTCGGCGATGATCGCCTGGTGCTCGGGGTGGTCGCGGTAGACCAGGTAGTCGTCCACGCCGTCGAAGTCCGCCACCACCGCGAAGTCGTGGTTGCCCTGGTTGATGCCCGCGTCCTGGCCGAACGTGTACGACCGCAGCTGCGGGATCAGGCCGGGCAGCGTGCCCAGCGCCTCGGCCACGGCGGCCTTCTGCTCGTCGGTGGCGTCGTCGGTCCAGGTGAACAGCACGATGTGGCGAATCATGCAAGCCACTTTATCCATGTATCAAAGGAACATCCTGGAGGCTCTGACGTCGTGGGTGCGGGTGTCCCCCGCCGTACGGCGGTCGCCGGGAGAGGGGTCCTCCCGGCGGCCGTCGTACCGGTGCGTCAGCTCCAGGCGAGCATCCTGATGGGGTCCTCCAGCATCGCGCCCACGTCACGCAGGAACAGCGAGCCCAGCTCGCCGTCCACGATGCGGTGGTCGAACGACAGCGACAGCGTCGCCACCTTGCGCACCGCGAGCGCGCCGTCCACCACCCACGGCATGTCCCTGATCTGACCGAAGGCGAGGATCGCCGCCTCACCCGGGTTGATGATCGGGGTGCCGCCGTCGACGCCGAAGACGCCGACGTTCGTGATCGTGAACGTGCCGCCGGCCATCTGCGCCGGCTGCGTACGGCCCGCCCTGGCGACCTCCGTCAGCTCCGCCAGCCGCACGGCCAGCGCGGGCAGCGACAGGTCCTGGGCGTCCTTGACGTTCGGCACCACCAGGCCGCGCGGGGTGGCGGCGGCGATGCCCAGGTTCACGTAGTGCTTGACCACGATCTCCTGGGCGGCCTCGTCCCACGAGGAGTTGATCATCGGGTGCCTGGCGACCGCCGTCAGCACCGCCTTCGCCACCAGGAGCAGCGGCGAGACCTTGACCTCGGCGAACTCCGGGAGCGTGCGCAGGCCGCGCACGGCGTCCATGGTGGCCGTCATGTCCACCTGGAGGAACTCGGTGGCGTGGGGGGCGGTGAAGGCGCTGGTCACCATGGCCTGGGCGGTCATCTTGCGTACGCCCTTGACCGGGACGCGCTCCTCCCTCTCCCGCCGCTCACCCGTCGTGGCGGGCTGCTCCTGCGTCCTCGCCGCCGCCGCGTGGACGTCGTCGCGGGTGATCGAGCCCTGGGGGCCCGTGCCCGTGAGCGTGGTGAGGTCCACGCCCAGGTCCTTGGCGAGCTTGCGTACGGGGGGCTTGGCCAGCGCCCGCGCCGCCCCAGGACCCTGCGCTCCGGCCGGAGCCGCAGGCGCCGGGGCCGGGGCAGGAGCTGGGGCTGGGGCTGGGGCTGGGGCTGGGGTCTGCGGCGGCGCGTCCAGGCCGACGCGGGCCGGGTTCGCCACCGGGTTGGTCGGGTGGCCGGGCGCGGCCTGGCGGCGCGGGCGGCGCTTGGTGGCGCCGGTCTTGACGCCGTAACCGACCAGGACCGCCTGGCGTTCCTCCTTGGGGGCCGGGCTGCCGTGCGCGCCCGGCTCCACCGCGCCCTCGGCGGGCGGCTTCGGCACCATGTCGTCGGCCAGCGCCTCGATCCCGGGCGCCGGCGCCGTCCCGCCATTGGCGGGCGCGGTCGCGGCGGGAGCGGGCGCCTCCGCGGCCGCCGCAGCGGGAGCGGGCGCCTCCGCAGCCGCCGCCCCGGCCGCCGCGCCGGTCGCGCCCGGTGAAGGGGCGCCGCCCTCGCCGTCGGTGTCCACCGCGATGATCGGGACCCCCACGTCGACCGTCTCGCCCTCGCCGGCCATCAGCCCGGCCACCACGCCGTCCCACGGGATCGGCAGCTCGACGATCGACTTGGCGGTCTCGATCTCCACCACGATCTGGTTGACCTTGACGTCGTCGCCCGGCTTGACGTGCCAGCGGACGATCTCCGCCTCGGTCAGCCCCTCGCCGACGTCGGGCAGCTTGAACTCGCGTCGCATCGTCTGCCCCCTCAGTATCCGAAGGTCCGGTCGACGGCGTCGAGCACGCGGTCAAGGTCGGGCAGGTAGTGCTCCTCCAGCTTCGACGGCGGGTAGGGGGTGGAGAAACCGCCGACGCGCAGCACGGGCGACTCCAGGTGGTAGAAGCACTGCTCGGTGATCCTGGCCGCGAGCTCCGCGCCAAAGCCGCTGTTGACGGGCGCCTCGTGCACGACCACGGCCCGGCCCGTACGGCGTACCGACTCCATGACCAGCGGCTCGTCCAGCGGGTTGAGCGAGCGCAGGTCCACGACCTCCAGCGAGCGCCCGTCCTCCTCGGCCGCCGCGGCGGCCTCCAGGCAGGTCTTGACCATGGGGCCGTAGGCCAGCAGGGTCACGTCGGCGCCGGGACGTACGACCTTGGCGGTGTGCAGCGGCGGCCACCAGTCGGTGGAGCCGGTGTCGATCTCGGCCTTCTCCCAGTAGCGCCGCTTGGGCTCGAAGAAGATCACCGGGTCGTCGCTGCGGATGGCCTGCTGGATCATCGTGTACGCGTCCGCCGGGTTGGAGCAGGCCACCACCCGCAGCCCCGCGGTGTGCGTGAAGTACGCCTCCGGCGACTCGCTGTGGTGCTCGACCGCGCCGATGCCGCCGCCGCACGGGATGCGGACGACGACCGGCAGCTTGATCGCGCCGAGCGAGCGCATCGGCATCTTGGCGAGCTGGGTGATGATCTGGTCGGCCGCCGGGAAGACGAACCCGTCGAACTGGATCTCGCACACCGGCCGGTAGCCGCGCAGCGCCAGCCCGATCGCGGTGCCGATGATGCCCGACTCGGCGAGCGGCGTGTCGATGACGCGGTCCTCGCCGAAGTCCTTCTGGAGCCCGTCGGTGACCCGGAAGACCCCGCCCAGCTTGCCGACGTCCTCACCCATGATGAGGACCTTGGGGTCGTCCTCCATGGCCTTGCGCATGCCCTCGTTGAGCGCCTTGGACAGGCTGAGTACGGTCACGACGCCTCCTTCGCCCCGAACCGGCCGCTGCGGTCGCCTCGCTCAGTCACGGAACCCCTCCAAGTAAGCGGCGAACTGGGCGCGCTCCTGGTCGATCAGGGCGTGGGGCTCGCTGTAGACGTGGTCGAAGATGTCGAGCGGCTCGGGGTCCGGCATGGCCAGACAGCGTCTGCGCAGGTCGGCGCCGAGCTGGTCGGCCTCGGCCTCGATCGCGTCGAAGAACGCCTGGTCGGCGTGCTCGTTCTTGAACAGGTACGACTTGACCCGCTCGATCGGGTCCTTCAGCTTCCAGGCCTCCAGCTCGCTGGCCACCCGGTAGCGGGTCGGGTCGTCGGTGGTGGTGTGGGCGCCCATCCGGTACGTGAACGCCTCGATCAGCGTGGGCCCCTGGCCCGTACGCGCGGCCTCCAGCGCCTTGCGCGTGACGGCGAGGCAGGCGAAGACGTCGTTGCCGTCGACTCTGATGCCGGGGAAGCCGAACCCGGAGGCGCGCCGGTAGAGCGGGATGCGGGTCTGCTTCTCCAGCGGCTCGGAGATCGCCCACTGGTTGTTCTGGCAGAAGAACACGATCGGCGCGTTGAACACGCTGGCCCAGATGAACGACTCGTTGACGTCGCCCTGCGAGGTGGCGCCGTCGCCGAAGTAGACGATGGTGGCCGCGTTGGCGTCGTCGCGCTGGATGCCCATGGCGTAGCCGACCGCGTGGAGCGTCTGGCTGCCGATGACGATCGTGTAGAGGTGGAAGTTGTGCTCCTTGGGGTCCCACCCGCCGTGGTTGACCCCTCTGAACAGGCCGAGCAGCTTCACCGGGTCGACGTCGCGGCACCACGCCACGCCGTGCTCGCGGTAGGTGGGGAAGGCCATGTCGGAGTCGGTCAGCGCGCGCCCCGAACCGATCTGGGCGGCCTCCTGGCCGAGCAGCGAGGCCCAGATGCCCAGCTCGCCCTGGCGCTGCAGCGCGACGGCCTCGAGGTCGACGCGCCGGACGAGCACCAGATCGCGGTAGAGCGACCGGACGTCCTCCGGGGTCAGATCGATGTCGTAGTCGGGATGCTCGACCCGCTCTCCCTCGGGGGTGAGCAGCTGGACGAGCTCAGGAGGTGCGTCAGCACCACGAGAGGCGTCTTGTGTCACGTGCCACTCCTGTGGTCGGGGCCGGTCCGAGATGGGGTTGCCACCTTAGGCCAGCCTTCGTAGCGCCGAACCGGGAGGTGGAGGTTCGTACGCTTTTGGGGCCATCGTGGCAGACGTCACAGCCCTGTGCGCAAGCCCCATGTCCTCCCCGTTCCCGTTGTGTCGGCGGCCACACGCGCCGGTAGGCTGTGCTTCCCACCACCCACCGCACCCAGGAGGAACGCAGTGGCCCGCGTCATCGTGGACGTCATGTTGAAGCCCGAGATCCTCGATCCGCAGGGCCAGGCCATCGCCAGGGCGCTGCCCAGGCTCGGCTTCTCCGGCGTCGCCGCCGTGCGCCAGGGAAAGCGTTTCGAGCTGGAGATCGAGGGCGAGGCCGACGAGGCCGCGCTCGCCGAGGTGCGCAAGATGGCCGAGACGCTGCTGGCGAACACGGTGATCGAGGACTACGTCGTCCGGGTTGATGGGTAGAAGGCACTTTTGGGGGCTGGATTTCCCCTCGGGTGGTTAAAGCCGGGTTCGGACATGCCACAATGCCACGGGCTTGCCAACACTAAATAACAACAACGTGATTTTGCGGTTAGCCCCGTTTTCTCAGGGAAACCTACTCCAGGTGACATTCCGGAGCCCGGAGGAGTCCGGTGGATATTGAGTTCTCGTTGGCACTGCCTCGGGATGCGATCGGCATACCGATGGTCAGGCGAGTGCTGGGCGATGCCATGCGTTCACTCAACGTGAGCGAGACGTGCATCGCCGACATGCTGCTCGCCGTGTCCGAGGCGTGCTCCAACGCGGTCCGGCACGGAGGGCCGGCCAACCGCTACGAGGTGACGGCGGCCATCGGGGCCGGCCAGTGCGACGTCCGCGTGGCCGACAACGGCGACGGCGTGCCGACCATGCCTCCGCACTTTCCTCCTCCCGACACCGAGAACGGCCGCGGCCTGCTGATCATGCGATCCGTCGTCGACGAGATCTCGTTCGGCGTCACGCCGGGCCGGGGCACCACGGTTCACCTGCGCAAGCTGCTCGACTGGGACGACGACGCCGCCGAGGCCCGTCCCCGCGAGCTCGCCACCGTGTAAGCCGCCGTGTAAGCCGCCCTGTGAGCAGCCCCGTGAGCAGCCGTGTGAGCAGCCCCGTGAGCAGCCGTGTGAGCCGCCGTGTGAGCCCGCGCCAGTCCCGCGTCCCGAGCCGATGCGGACCACCGGAGCGCACCCGATAACCTGGTGATACCGCCGTCCACCCCGATGGGACGGTGGCGCGCGCATTCACCCGGAGGGGACGACTGTCATGAGCGCTGCCCGTGTGGGCGTTGTCACGTTTCCAGGAACTCTCGACGACCAGGACGCAGCCAGAGCCGTGCGCCTCGTGGGCGCGGAGGCGGTCCCGCTGTGGCACGCCGACCACGACCTGAAGGGAGTCGACGCCGTCTTCCTGCCCGGCGGCTTCTCCTACGGCGACTACCTGCGCTGCGGCGCCATCTCCCGCTTCGCGCCGATCATGGACGAGCTGGTCCCCGCCGCGAAGGCGGGCCTGCCGGTCATCGGCACCTGCAACGGGTTCCAGATCCTCTGCGAGGCGCACCTGCTGCCCGGTGCGCTCACCCGCAACGCCTCGCTCCACTACGTCTGCCGTGACCAGCGGCTCAAGGTCGAGCAGACCGCGACGGCGTGGACCAACGGCTTCACCGCCGGCCAGGAGATCGTGCTGCCGATCAAGCACGGCGAGGGCCGCTACGTCGCCTCCGACGACACGCTCGCGGCGCTGGAGTCGGGCGGCCACGTGGTCTTCCGCTACGTCGGCAACCCCAACGGCTCGCTCAACGACATCGCCGGCATCCGCAACGAGGCCGGCAACGTCGTCGGCCTCATGCCGCACCCCGAGCACGCCGTCGAGGAGCTGGTCGGCGCCCCGAGCACCGACGGCCTCGGCATCTTCACCTCCATCCTGAAGAACCTGGTGAACGCATGACAGACAGTGTCCAGCGGGCGGCGGAGACTCCCGACGAGCCGATGCCCTTCGCCGAGCTGGGGATGAAGCAGGACGAGTACGACCGGGTCAAGGAGATCCTGGGCCGCCGTCCGACCGGCTCCGAGCTGGCCATCTACAGCGTCATGTGGTCCGAGCACTGCTCGTACAAGTCGTCCAAGGTGCACCTGCGGCAGTTCGCCACCAAGGCACCCAAGTCCGAGGCGCTGCTGGTGGGCATGGGCGAGAACGCCGGCGTGGTCGACATCGGCGACGGGTGGGCGGCCACGTTCAAGATCGAGTCGCACAACCACCCCTCCTACGTCGAGCCGCACCAGGGCGCGGCCACCGGCGTCGGCGGCATCGTGCGCGACATCATGTCGATGGGCGCCCGCCCGATCGCGGTCATGGACGCGCTGCGCTTCGGCGCCGCCGACGCGGTCGACACCCGGCGGGTGCTGCCCGGCGTGGTCGAGGGCATCAGCAGCTACGGCAACTGCCTCGGCCTGCCCAACATCGGCGGCGAGGTCTCCTTCGACCCCTGCTACCTCGGCAACCCGCTGGTCAACGCCCTGTGCGTGGGCCTGCTGCGGAAAGACCAGATCAAGCTGGCCACCGCGCCAGGGCCGGGCAACAAGGTCGTGCTGTTCGGCGCCTCCACCGGCCCCGACGGCATCGGCGGCGCGTCGGTGCTGGCCAGCGCCACGTTCGAGGACGAGTCGCAGGCCAAGCGGCCCGCCGTGCAGGTCGGCGACCCGTTCATGGAGAAGCTGCTCATCGAGTGCTGCCTGGAGCTGTACGCCGCCGACGTCGTCGTCGGCATCCAGGACCTCGGCGCGGCCGGCGTCTCCTGCGCCACCACCGAGCTGGCCGCCAAGGGCACCGGCGGCATGACCGTCGACCTCAACCTCGTCCCGCTCCGCGACCCCTCGCTCAGGCCCGAGGAGATCCTGATGAGCGAGTCGCAGGAACGCATGATGGCCGTGGTCCGGCCCGACGACATCCCCGCGTTCATGGCGATCTGCCAGAAGTGGGACGTCCCCGCCACCGTCATCGGTGAGGTCACCGACTCCGGCCGCCTCGTGATGACGTGGGACGGCGAGGTCATCGTGGACATCCCGCCGGGCACCGCCGCCGATGACGGGCCGGTCTACGAGCGGCCCTACCACGAGCCCGCCGGGCAGGCCGCGCTCAACGCCGACACCCCCGATCGCCTGGAGCGGCCCGCCGACCTGCGGCAGACACTGCTCAAGCTGCTCGGCTCGCCCAACCTCGCCTCCAAGGAGTGGGTGACCGGCCAGTACGACCGCTACGTGCGCTCCAACACCGTGCTGGCCCAGCCGGCCGACGCGGGCATGCTGCGCATCTCCGAGGCCATCGCGGGCGCCGAGCCGACCACCCGGGGCATCGCGCTGTCCACCGACGGCAACGGCCGCTACGCCAAGCTCGACCCCTACGCCGGGGCGCAGCTCGCGCTGGCCGAGGCGTACCGCAACGTCGCCGTCACCGGCGCGAAGCCGCTGGCCGTCACCAACTGCCTCAACTTCGGCTCCCCCGAGGACCCCGAGGTGATGTGGCAGTTCGCCGAGGCCACGCGCGGGCTCGCCGACGCCTGCAGGACCCTCGGCGTGCCGGTGACCGGCGGCAACGTCTCCTTCTACAACCAGACCGGCTCCACCGCGATCCACCCGACGCCGGTGGTGGGCGTGCTGGGCGTCATCGACGACGTCGCCCAGCGGGTGCCGACCGGGTTCGTCGCCGAGGGCCTGCGCGTTGTGCTGCTCGGTGACACCCGCGAGGAGTTCGGCGGCTCGGAGTGGGCGCACGTCGTCCACGGTCACCTGGGCGGGCTGCCGCCGCAGGCCGACCTGGAGGCGGAGCAGGCGCTCGGCACCGTCCTCGTCGAGGCGGCTCGGCGCGGGCTGCTCGCCGGCTCCCACGATCTGTCCGACGGCGGGCTCGCCATCGCGCTCGCCGAGTCGTGCCTGGCCAAGGGCGTCGGGGCGACCGTCGAGCTGACCGGCGACGCCTTCACCGACCTGTTCAGCGAGTCGGCGGCGCGGGCGCTCGTGGTGGTGAGCCCCGAGGCGTACGACGAGCTGGCCTCCCTGTGCGGCCGCCACGACGTCCCCTGCTACGGCCTGGGCACGACCGGCGGCTCGTCCCTGGTCGTCAAGGACGTCTTCGAGGTCCCGGTGGAAGAACTCCGCACCACCCACACGGCGGCCCTGCCGGCGCTGTTCGGCTGACGCGAAATTCAGGGCCGGTACGGGATTCCCCCGTACCGGCCCTTTCCGCACAATCACCTCACCGAACGGCCGGCACGTGCCTTTCAGAACGGCCGGATAGGCCGCCTCCGGCCCTTCCAAAGCGCCCGCCCCTTCTCTGGGGCGGAGGCGTTGGCCGCCGGCTTGGGTGCGCCCTGGATTGCCGTGACCGTTAACCGGCACGTGGCCTGCACGTGGCGGCCCCTTCCTTCCGGCCTCGGTTATCCGGGCGCTCGGCGTTGTGCGGAAGCCTTACTTCTTCAGGCAGACGGCGTAGACCGTGCCGCCGCTGCCGCTGCCGCCGCCGAGGCCCTGGCTGGAGACCTCGGCGGTCTTCATGTCGTTCTTGGTGACGCTGACCGACCAACCGTTGCCGGACGGCATGCTGCTCGTCACCTGGGAGCGGGAGTCCACCTGGAAGCCGCCGCCGGTCACCAGGTCGCCCGCCTTGCACTTCGCGGTGCCGCTCGACCCGTTGATGCGCTCGTTGACGACATAGGTGCTCAGGTTCGCGCCGGTGCCGGGCTCGCCCTTCGGGCCCTGGGGGCCCGCCGGGCCGCGCGGGCCGGTGTCGCCCTTCGGGCCCTTGGGGCCGGGGGTGCCGGGTTTGCCGGGGGTGCCGGGGGTGCCCGGAGCGCCCTGCTCGCCCTTGGGGCCCTGCTCGCCCTTGGGGCCCTGCTCGCCCTTGGGGCCCTGCTCGCCCTTCGGGCCCTGCTCCCCCTGCTCGCCCTTCGGGCCCTGGGGGCCGGCGGGGCCGGTCGCGCCCTGCTTGCCCTGGATGCCGTGGCGGCCCTGCGGACCGCGGTCGCCCTTCGGGCCCTGGGGACCGGCAGGGCCGGCCGGACCCGCGGGCCCCTGGGGGCCGGTCTCGACGGTGGTGGTGGACGTGCCGCCGCCGATGACCATCCGCTGCTCGGTCTTACGGCACTTGGCCGTGACGTTGACGATGCGGACGTACCGCGACTTCTTGTGGACGCAGGCGTGCACCGTTCCCGCAGCGGCGCCGGCCGAGACGGCGGAGGCCGCGGACGATGCGGTGGCGACGCCGCCCGCGGCCAGGAGCGAGGCGGCCAGCGCCCCGACGGTGGCGAGTGTCAGCATGCCCCCACGACGAACCTTGATAGCCACGATGCCCCTCCAGAGGGTCGGGTGTTGCGCGTGTGATGCAAGAGATTCACGCCTCAAACGTTCCAAAGGATGACCGTGATTACGTAACGCATTTATCACGAAACAGAGGGTTACTGACGGCGCTGACGGATTGTCGATGACGTGGGTGAGTAAAACGACGCAGTCGCGACAGCGATCGCCCGTGGATAATCGGTCTGTGTCAACCCCTGGTCCCACGTACCTCCCACCGGCCACCCAGCCCGTTCGCGGCGTGGTCTGGGGGATCCACCTGGCGCTGCCCATGCTGGGCCTCTGGCTGCTGCTGGCCAACGACCACATCAACATCCCGTGGCAGCACAACCCGAGCCACTTCTGGCTGATCATCCTGGTCGCCGGCGTCAACCTCGTGCTCGGCGTGCTCATCAGCGAGGCGTCGCGGCGGCGCGCCGACGCCCGCCTGTTCCTCGTCTCCATGGTCTTCGTGACCAACGCCGGCTTCTTCTTCCTGCACGGCCTGGCCACCCCGAAGGTCATCCTGCCCGGCGGCTCGGTGGGCTTCGACGCGGGCCAGCAGGTCGGGCTGTCGATCGCGGCGGTGTTCGCCTTCGTCTCGGCGCTGCCGCTGGGCGAGCGGGTGGCGAAGGTCGTGCTGTCGTGGCAGCACTTCATCAGGGGCGCGCTGCTCGGCGCCATGGTGCTGTGGGGCGCGGTGTCGCTGGTGCCCGGCCTGACCGCGCTGAGCGAGCCGCCCGAGGTCTCCCCGATCGACTGGCTGGTCTGGGCGTCGATCCCGGGCCTGCTGCTGTACGGCGCGGCCGGCGTGATGATGTTCCTGCTGCACAGGCGCCGCCCGTCGGCGATGCTGATCAGCCTGCTCACCGCGTACGCGCTGCTGGCCGAGTCGATGGTGGCCGGCATGTCGCAGCTCAACTGGCACCTGTCGTGGTGGGAGTGGCACCTGCTGCTGACGCTGGCCTTCGTGTTCGTCGCCTACAGCGCCTACCTGCAGTTCAGGCGCGAGGGGTCGAGCGCGGGGCTGTTCGACTCGGTGGCGCTGTCGGCGACCGTGGCCCGCATCAGGCGCGACTACGACCAGGCGCTGGAGGAGCTGGTCGAGCACGTACGCAAGGGCGAGCCGCTGGCCGCGACCCGGATGTCGGGCAAGTTCCGGCTCAACGAGGGCCAGGCGGCGGTGCTCGACCGGGCAGGCCGGGCGCTGGCCGAGGAGCGCGAGCTGTCGGAGCGGCTGTCGGCGCTGGTGGCGGTGAGCGTGCAGACGCGGGTGGGCCTGCCGGAGGACCAGCTGCTGACGACGTCGCTGGAGCGGGTGCGGCAGGCGTACGGGGATGTGAAGATCGCGCTGGTGTCCGAGGGCAAGACGCAGGTGGGCTCGCGCGACTACGCGTTCGTGGGTGACGACCCGATCAGACGTGAGGGGCTGCTGGCCTTCCCGCTGACGGTCAAGGGCAACCTGGCGGGCGTGCTGGAGGTGCCGATCGGGCGGACGAGCCAGGACGAGGCGCTGGCCGCGACGCTGGCCGGGCAGCTGTCGATCTCGCTGGAGAACGCCCGGCTCTACCAGGAGCTGCACACGCTCTTCCACCAGTACATGTCGCCGGACGTGGCGCACGCGCTGCTCGCCGACCCCGGGCAGGCGGCGCTGGGCGGCGAGGTGAAGGAGCTGACCGCGCTCTTCGCCGACCTCAAGGGCTTCACGACGTTCTCGGAGAAGGTGACGCCGGGCGAGATCGTCGAGATGCTCAACCGCTACCACACGGCGGCCGTCCCCTGCATCCTGAACAACGGCGGCACTATCGTGCAGTTCGTGGGCGACGCGCTGCTGGCGCTGTTCAACGCGCCCGCCACGCAGACGGGGCACGCGCGGGCGGCCTGCAAGGCGGCGCTGGAGATGCAGCAGGCCGCCGCCGAGGTGGCCGAGGAGATGGCCTGGCGGCGCTCCGACGAGGTGGAGTGGCCGACGTTCCGGGTGGGCGTCAACACCGGGCCCGCGCTGGTGGGCAACATCGGCAGCCCCGAGCTGCGCGGCTTCAACGCGATGGGCGACTGCGTCAACGTGGCCGCCCGCCTCCAGGCGATCGCGGAGCCCGGCACGGTGGTCATCGGTGAGACGACGTACCGGCAGCTCGGTGATGACGTGACGGTGAATTCCCTGGGGGCGCTCAGCCTCAAGGGCAAGGAGGAGCCGGTCACCGCGTACGTTCTGACGGCTTTGGAATAGAACCAGGGTTCCGTTGCCGCCATAATCGGGCGCATGGCCCCAGAACCTGGCGAGTTTCTCACCCTGCTGACCAACGAGGAGGTCGAGTCGCTGAAAGCGGCCGGCCGCCCGCGGCGGTGGGATCGCGGCACGACCATCATGACCGAGGGCGACACGTCCGACTGGGTCCTGGTGCTGCTGGACGGCCGGGTCAAGTGCTCGTCCCACACGAGCGCGGGCACCGAGGTGGTGCTGGCCGTACGCGGCCCCGGCGCGCTCATCGGCGAGCTGTCGGCCATCGACGGCTCGTCCCGCTCGACCACGGTCACCGCGCTGGAGCCCATCTCCGGCATCGTGGTCCGCGACTTCGCCACGTTCCTGGAGTCGCACGGCCGCATCGCGGTGCTGCTCATGCAGCAGGTCAGCGCCAAGCTGCGCGACTCCGACAGGAAGCGCATCGAGTACGGCGCCTTCGACACCACGGGCCGGGTCGCCACCCGGCTGCTGGAGCTGGCCGAGCGCTACGGCGAGAAGACCACCACGGGCGTCCGGGTGGCGCTGCCGCTCTCGCAGGACGAGCTGGCCGGCTGGACCGGCGCCTCCCGCGAGGCCGTCAGCAAGGCGCTGCGCACGCTGCGCGACCGCGGGCTCATCGAGACCGGCCGGCGGCGCGTGGTCATTCACGACCTGGAGGGACTGCGCAAGCGCGCCAGGTGACCACATTCCGTGACGTACGTCGTACGTCATGATGGAGGTCATGGTCGCGGTCACCCCCCACGACGCCACCCGCCTGCGCTACGCCTGGCGGGTCTGCGCGGTCACCAGCCTGGGCCTGGTCCTCATCGGCATCGCCGGCAGCACCCTGAACGTGGCGCTGCCCGCGGTCGTGCGGCACTTCCAGGCGGGCCCGCTGGAGTCGGGCTGGATCCTGCTGGCGTTCCTGCTGGTCAACACCGCGAGCCTGGTGTTCTTCGGCCGGGTGGCCGACCTGCTGGGCCGGCGCGAGGTCTATCTGGCCGGGTTCGCGCTGTTCACGCTGGCCTCGCTGCTGGCGGGGCTGTCGCCGAGCGTCGGGTTCCTGATCGCGATGCGGGTGTTACAGGCGGCCGGCGCGGCCATGATCCTGGCGAACGGCACGGTGATCATCACTGACGCGTTCCCGCCAGAGCGGCTCAGCCAGGGCATGGGCGTCTACATCGGCACGATGTCGGTCGCCCAGCTCGCCGGGCCGACCGTGGGCGGCCTCATCGCTGAGACGGCCGGCTGGCAGTGGATCTTCTGGGTGAACGTGCCCGCCGGGCTGCTCGCGCTCGGCGTCGGGGCGGCGATCTTGCGCAAGATGCCGCGGCGGCCCAGGCAGCCGGTGGACGCGCTGGGCAACGTGCTGGTGTTCGCCGCCCTGTCGGCGCTGCTGCTGGCGCTGTCGGAGGCCGGGTCGCGGGGGCCGGGCAGCCCTGTCGTGATCGTCGGGGTGGCCGTGTTCGTCGTGGCGGTGCCGCTGATCGTGGTGGCCGAGCGGCGCTCCGCGAACCCGGTGCTGGACCTGCGGTTGTTCGGCGGGCGGCTGCTGGCGTGCGCGAACCTGGCCTCGTTCTGCAACGCGCTGGCGCGCTCCGCGCTGATCCTGGTCGTGGCGCTGTACTTCCAGGCGGCGCGCGGCGTGGGCGCGTTCGAGGCGGGGCTGAGCGTGCTGCCCGTGCCGGTGGGGATCGGGCTGGCCTCGCCGATCGTGGGCATGCTGGGGCGGCGGGTGTCGCCGTACGCGCTGTCCATCGGGGGCGCACTGCTCAGCGCGGCCGGGCTCGGCACGCTGATGGTGACGGCGGGGGCGGGCACGCCGTACTGGGTGATCGGCATCGGGCTGTTCGTGGCCGGCTGCGGCAGCGGAACGTTCCTCACCGGCAACACCACGCAGGTGATGACCGCGCTGCCGGCCGGGAGCCTGGGCGTGGTCAACGGGCTGCGGGTGATGGTGATGAACGTCGGCATCGTGATCAGCGTCGGCCTGTCGCTCACCGTGCTGACCGCCTCGGTGGGGCCGGAGCTGCGTGCCCAGGTCTACGCGGGCACGCTCTCCACGCTCTCACCGGTGGCCGTGGGGCAGCTCATGGACGGCTTCCAGCGGGCGTACGCGGTGCTCTTCGCCGTGGCCCTGGCGGGCGCGGTGCTGGCGGCTCTGGCGCGGCCTCAGAGCGCGCCGGCCAGCCGCGCCTCGACCTGACGGTAACGGGCGACCGGGATGAGGTGCACCCCGGCGAACGCCCCGCTGTCGCGCAGCGCCAGCACCTGCTCGCACGCGGCCTCGACGCCCGCCGCCCGGTCGGCGGCCACCGCGGCCACGAGCTCGTCGGGGATCGCGATGTCGGGGATGGCGGCGGCCAGCGTGCGGGCGTGCCGCTCGCCGGCCAGCACCATCACGCCGGCATAGACCGGCACGTCGGCCGGATGCTCCTCGCGCCAGCGCAACTGGGCCTCCACCGAGAAGCTGACCTGGGAGAACAGGAAGTCGGCCGTACGCTTCCAGGCCGGCAGCGGGCGCAGCGCGGCGGCGGCGCCCACGTGGAAGCCGGGCGAGAACGCCCGCGCCTCCTCGATCATCGAGCGCACGGTCAGGTCGCTGGTGCGGTTGCCGCTGGTTGGCTTGTCACCGTAGACGAACAGGAACCGCTCGACCCCGTACGCGGCGGCCGTCAGCAGGTCGCGGCGGAAGCCGAGCAGGTTGCGGTCGCGCGAGTTGAGGCACGCGATGCCCCGCCCGCCCATCGCCTCGACCTCGTGCGCCACGGCCACGCTCGACACGGTGGCCCGGCCGATGTGGTTGTCGGGGATGAGGAAGGCGCTCGCGATGGTGCTCAACGTGCCGATCTGGTGCCTGACGCGCTTCAGATCGGGCCGGGTGGGTGGTTCGATCTCGCAGATCAGCTCGAAGGCCATGATCGAGACTCTAACGCCTGGCCGCGAGCGCCTCTATGCCGCTGAGTACGAGGTCGACGCACGGTCTTCGCGCAGGGGTAGGCGCGCAGGGTGCCGACCAGGCCCTGGGTGAGGTCGCGCAACTGCTCCTGCCACGGCCGATCGTCGGCCTCCTTGGGCGCGAACGGGCTGATCAGGTGGTCGGCCATGCCGATGATCAGTTGTTCCTTGTTCTTGTAGTGCCAGTAGAGGGCCATCGGGGTGACACCCAGGTCGGCGGCCAGGCGCCGGATGGTCACCGCCTCGAGCCCTTCTGCGTCACCGACCTCCAGGGGGTCTTCCTCGGCGGGCTGGCGGTCTTCACGCTGGCCTCGCTGGCGGCCGGACTCGCGACCTCCGGCGGCATGCTGATCGCCGCCCGCGCCGTGCAGGGCGTCGGCGCGGCCCTGCTCACGCCGACCACGCTGGCGCTGATCCGGCAGATCTTCACCGACCCCCGCGAGCGCGGCCGGGCCGTGGGCATCTGGAGCGCGTCGGGGCCGCTCGCGATGGCGCTCGGGCCCGTCACGGGCGGCTTCATCAGCGAGCACCTGCCCACCTGGGGCTGGATCTACCTCATCAACGTGCCCATCGGCGTGGTGACGGCCGGGCTCGCGCTGTGGGCCGTCAAGCCGGCCGGCGCGCGCGTGCGGCGCGACCTCGACCTGCCGGGCCTGGTCACGTCGGCGCTGGCCCTGTTCGCGCTGACGTACGGGCTCATCGAGGGCGAGAGCGCCGGCTGGACCTCGGCCCCGATCCTCGCCTCCCTCGGGGTGGCCGTGGTGGCGGGGGTGGCGTTCCTGCTGGCCGAGCGGCGGGCGGCGGAGCCGATGATCTCGATGTCGCTGTTCCGCTCCCGGGTGTTCTCCGGTGGCCTGCTGACGACCGGCGTCTGGACGTTCGGCGTGTTCGGCATCTACTTCTTCAGCGCCCTGTGGCTGCAGAACGTGCTCGGGCTCTCCCCCACCGCGGCCGGCGCCTCGTTCGTGCCGATGGCGCTGGTCATGGGTGTGCTGTCGGTGCTGTCACAGCGGATCGCGGCGCGGCTCGGCGTCGGCCGCACGGTCGCGCTCGGCATGGCGCTCATGAGCGCCGCGATCTTCCTGCTCTCCCGCGTCGGCGCCGACGGCACCTACGCCGACGTGGCCCCCTGGTTCATCCTGTACGGCCTCGGCGGCGGCCTCCTCGTCCCCCTGACGGCGGCCGTCCTCGACGGCATGCCGGGCGAACGCGCCGGCGTCGCCTCAGGCGCACTGAACATCTCCCGCCAGGTGTTCGGCCTGCTCGGCGTCACCGTCCTGGGGGCGATACTGAACGCCAGGCAGAGCGCGAGCGGCCTGCCGCCGGTGGCCGGCTTCCTCGACGGCTACCGGTTCACGCTGGTCATCGCGGCCGTGGTGGTGCTGGCCGGGGTGCCGATCGCCCTGTTGTCGCTGCGGCGCGACCGGCAGGCCCCGGTGGACCCCCAGCGGCCTCAGGCGGCCGCCTCCGCCGCCGTCGGGTCCTCGAACTGGGTGCGGTAGAGCTCCTCGTAGCGGCCGCCCGCCGCGAGCAGCTCGGCGTGCGTGCCGCGCTCGACCACCCGGCCGTCCTCGATCACCAGGATCAGGTCGGCCGCCCGCACGGTGGACAGCCGGTGCGCGATCACCACGGCGGTCCTGCCCTCAAGCGCCTCGCCCAGGGCCGCCTGCACCGCCGCCTCCGAGGTCGAGTCGAGCGCCGCGGTCGCCTCGTCCAGGATCACCACGCGCGGCCTGGCCAGCAGCAGCCTGGCGATCGTGAGCCGCTGGCGCTCGCCGCCCGACAGACGGTAGCCGCGCTCGCCCACCACCGTGTCGAGCCCGTCGGGCAGCGACTGGATGAGCGTGGCCAGGCGGGCGCGGGTCAGCGCGTCCCACAGGTCGTTCTCACTCGCCTCCGGCCTGGCCAGCAGCAGGTTGGCGCGGATGGTCTCGTGGAAGAGGTGGCCGTCCTGGGTGACCATGCCGAGCGTGTCGCGGATCGTGTCGGCGGTCAGGTCGCGCACGTCCACCCCGCCGAGCCGTACGGCGCCCGCGTCGACGTCGTACAGGCGGGGCAGCAGCTGCGCGATCGTGGACTTGCCCGCGCCCGACGAGCCGACCAGCGCCACCATCTGCCCTGGCTCGGCACGGAACGACACCCCGTGCAGCACCTCCTCGCCGCCACGCGAGTCGAGCACGGCCACCTCCTCAAGCGAGGCCAGCGAGACCTTGTCGGCCGAGGGGTAGGAGAAGCGCACGTCGTCGAACTCCACCGAGACCGGCCCTTCCGGCACCTCGCCGGCGCCGGGGCGCTCCTGGATGAGCGGCTTCAGGTCGAGCACCTCGAAGACGCGCTCGAAGCTGACGACCGCGCTCATGACGTCCACGCGGGCGCTGGCCAGCGCGGTCAGGGGGGCGTACAGGCGGGTGAGGAGCATGGCCATCGCCACGACCGCGCCGGGGGCGAGCTGGCCGCGCAGGGCGTAGAAGCCGCCGAGGCCGTACACGAGGGCCAGGGCCAGCGCCGAGACCAGGGTCAGCGCCGTGACGAACGCCGTCTGTGTCATGGCGGTGCGCACGCCGATGTCGCGCACCCTGCGGGCCCTGCCCGCGAACTCGGCCGACTCGTGCGCGGGCCGGCCGAACAGCTTGATCAGCGTCGCGCCCGGCGCCGAGAACCGCTCGGTCATCTGCGTGCCCATGGCGGCGTTGTGGTCGGCCGCCTCGCGCCGCAGCCGGGCGATCCTGCCGCCCATCCGCCGGGCCGGCAGCATGAAGACGGGCAGGAGCACCAGCGCGAGCAGCGTGATCTGCCACGAGATGCCGATCATCGCGACCAGTGTCAGCACCAGCGTGACCAGGTTGCCCACCACGCCGGACAGCGTGTCGGTGAAGGCCCGCTGCGCGCCGATCACGTCGTTGTTCAGGCGGCTGACCAGGGCGCCGGTGCGGGTCCTCGTGAAGAACGCGATCGGCATCTTCTGGACGTGGTCGAAGACGGCCGTACGCAGGTCGAGGATGAGGTCCTCGCCGAGCCCCGCGGAGAACCACCGGTTCAGCAGCCCCAGCCCGGCCTCGGCGATGGCCAGCCCCGCGATCAGCAGCGCCACGCTCACCACCACGCCGAGCGGCTCGCCGTTGAAGATGGCGTCCACCACCCGGCCCGCGAGCAGCGGAGAGCCCACGGCGAGGCCCGCGAGCAACACGCTGAGCAGCAGGAACAGCGTGATCTTGGTGCGGTGGGGACGGGCGAACCCGGCGATGCGGCGGAGCGTCGCCCGCGACAGCGGACGACGCTCCTGCTGGTTGTTCATCGAGTAAAGCTGGTGCCAGGCGGTCATCTCCATGCTCATGGCATGGACAGTACGACCTCTACTTAAGTTGAGGTCAACCGCCGATCTTCCTGCCCTTGCCGTGCCAGACCACCGCCACCGCGGGGCGCGGCTGGTCGCCGTCGGGCCAGCGGCTGCCGGGGTTGTCCGGCGTGGCGCCGTCGATCTCGCCCGGGTGCTGCACCGCCACGAACACGCTGCGCTGGTCGCTCGTCACCAGCGGGCCGCAGGTCTCCGCGCCCACCGGGACCGTCAGGAACTGGCGCAGGTGACCCCGCTCCTTACCCTCGACCGGCATCACGAACAGGCCGTCGTTGGAGCCCAGCTCGTTGCCGTCCGTGGAGATCCACAGGTTGCCGTCCTTGTCGAACGTCACGTTGTCCGGGCAGGAGATCGGCGAGACCTTGCTCTTGTCGTACCCGGCGAAGTAGGTCGTGGCGTCCTTCGGGTCGCCGCAGACCAGCACCAGCGACCAGGCGAAGCGCCGCGCGCCCGCGTCGTCGCGGCGCTCGGTGATCTCCAGCACGTGGCCGTGCTTGTTCGAAGGGCGCGGGTTGGCCTCGTCCACCTGGGCGGGGGTGCGGTTGGTGTTGTTGGTCAGCGCCACGAACACGCCGCCGGTGACCGGGTTGCGCTCGATGTCCTCGGGCCTGTCCATCTTCGTGGCGCCGACCTTGTCGGCCGCGACCCGCGTGTAGACCAGCACCTCGGCCGCCGACATGCCCTTCACGTACGACCGGTCGCCCGACACCAGCGGGATCCACTCGCCCGAGCCGTCGAACTCCTTGTCCTTCGGCAGCTTGCCCGACCCGTCGATCTCCTTCTCGGGGCTGTCGCCGGTGAACTTGGCGACGTACAGGGTGCCCTCGTCCAGCAGCGAGCGGTTGTGCCGGTCGTTGCCCGGCCGGTAGCGATCCTTGGAGACGAACTTGTAGATGTACTCGAACCGCGAGTCGTCCCCCATGTAGACGACCAGGTGGCCGTCGCGGGACAGCGTGGTCGTCGCCGCCTCGTGCTTGAACCGGCCGAGCGCGGTGCGCTTGACCGGCGTGGAGTCGGGGTCGAACGGGTCGATCTCCACGATCCACCCGAAGCGGTTGGCCTCGTGCGGATGCTTGGCCAGGTCGAAGCGCTCCTCCACCCGGTCGAAGCGGCGGCTCTCCTCGGGCACGCCCGTCGTGATCGTGTAGCGCTCGATGTACGGCTTCTGCGCCGCGGGCACCTTGTCGCCGTTGACGAAGTACTGGTCGACGTTCTCCTCGGCGGTCAGCACCGTCTTCCACGGCGTGGTGCCGCCCGAGCAGTTGTTCAGCATGCCGATGGGCGTGCGGCCCTTCGGGTCGGCGGCCGTGCGCAGCAGTTCGTGCCCGGCCGCGGGGCCGGTGAAGCGCATCTTGGTCTGCGCCGTGATGCGCCGGTTGTAGCGGCGGCGCCCCTTGGTCACCAGCTTCCACTGGCCGCTGCCGCCGGCCCGCTCGATCTCCACGACCGAGCCGCCGTGCGCGGCCAGCCCGATCCTGATCTGCTCCTCGGTCGCCTCAGCGCCGCCGGTGTAGCCGCGGAACATGAGGCTCTCGTCGGTGTACTCATGGTTGACCCACATCAGCGCCCGATCGTCGCCCATGGGGAACAGCGTCACGTAGTCGCAGTTGTAGCCGAACTGCTTGCCCTGCGCCTCAGGCGTCTGGCCGTCGAAGTCGAACTCCGGCGCGTCGGGCAGCACCGGGTCGCCCCAGCGCACCACCACCGAGGACTTGTAGCCGTCGGGGACGCGCAGCGCGTCCTCCTTGTTCGGCGGCACCGGGGTGAAGCGCAGGTCGGAACGGCCGCCGCCCGGCCTGCCAGGACGGGCCGCCGCCGGCTCCGCCTGCCCGTCCGCGAGCGCCGGCACCGCCCCCGCGAGGCCCGCACCCGCGACCAGCGCGCCGAGCGCGCCCGCCCGCAGCACGCCGCGGCGCGACAGGGCCTCCTTAACCACGTCGCCGAAGTAGGCGTTGTCCGTGGTGTTGGCCACGTCGTGAGCGCACGCGTTGCCGCAGCGGAACTGACAGGTCAGCGCGGAACGGCCACCTTTGTGCGGGGTGGAAAGCAGCGGTAGCAGCCGGCCTCCCGCGTTGGGGTTCGCCACAGGTCCTCCAGGAAAAAGCGCAGTTGTACGGCGGGGAGGCTACGGGCGCCGTCGAAACCGCGGGTGAACGACGACCTCCATCCCGATGAACGCTGACAGGGAGACAATGGTGAGGTGCCTCCACGCAAGCTGGACCAGGAAAAGCTGAGAGCCGCGCTCGACGGCCAGCTCGTCGCCCTCGACGAGCCCCCCTACGACGGCCCCGCCTCCGCGCTCCCCGACGCGCTCGTCGCCGCCGTGCTCGCCGCCTACGACCGCGGGCTGCGGCCGGAACGCGACGCCGCCAGGCAGGCCGTGCGCCACCTGCTCGACAAGCTCGCCACCGCCGCGCCGGGCCGCACCGTCGAGGTGCGCGTGCCGCCGTACGCCGCCGTCCAGGCCGTCGCGGGGCCCCGCCACACGCGCGGCACCCCGCCCAACGTCGTCGAGATGGACGGCCGCACCTGGATCGAGCTCGCGCTCGGGCACCTCACCTGGGACGAAGCGGTCGCCAAGGGCGCCGTCTCCGCCAGCGGCTCCCGCGCCGACCTCTCGGCCCACCTGCCGCTCTAGCCCCTACCTGGTGCCGCTCATCCACGGGAACTTCGACTCGAAGCACCGGTCCGCCATCGGGCTCGGCAACTGGGCGCACTCCTGCACGACGTTCCAGAACCAGATCGCCACGATCGCGAACAGGACCAGCGACAGCGCGCTGATCACGATGCCGGCGATCGCGCGGCCCTTGCCCACCCGCTTGGCCAGGGCCACGCAGCCGAAGATGATCGACAGGATGGCGGTGATCAGGCCCGTGAAGCAGACGAACACCAGGAACGGGCTCGCCACGCCCAGCACGAGCGAGGCCGTCGCCAGGCCGCTGCCAGGGCGGGGCTGCTGGTAGGGGCCGTACTGGCCGTACTGGCCGCCTGAGGGGCCGTAGGGCGTGCCTGGGGGCGGGGGCGGCGGGTAGCCGGGCGGGCCGCCGTACGGGCTGGAGGGCGTCGTCCCCGGGATCGTCTGGTCCTCGTCCTGCCGATACGCCTGGTCGCGTCGCTCCTGCTCCTCGCCAGGATGCGCCTGGTCGCCGCGGTACTCCCCCGCCCCGTGCGGCGGCGTGCCTGCCGGTCCTCCGCCGGGCGGCGGCGTGCCCGCCTGGCCGCCCTCCCAGCGCGAGCTCTCGCCCGGCGGCGCGAAGTGCGGCTGGTCGCCCTGCTCGTAGCGTGAGGGCTGCTGCCTGCCCGGCGGCTCACCCTCCTCCTGCTCCCGCCCCCACCCCGGATAGGTGGGCGTCGCCCCGGGGATCGGGAACACCTGCGTCTCCTCCACGTCCCGCCGCACGGGCTGCACGGGCTGTGAGGTCTCGGACGGACCCGCGCCGGTCGGCTGCGGCGTCTCGGGGGCCGTCGGCAGGTCGGGATGGGAGGGTTGCCCGGATGGTCTGGGCTCGTGGGTCGGCGGCACATCGGGCGGCGGCACCACGGGCGGCGCGGGCGCGATCGGCTCGTCCGCCGGCTCCCTGGGCTCCGCACCGGGCCGCGGCTCCTCACCCGGCCGCCTGGGCTCCTCACCGGGCCGCCTGGGCTCCTCGCCCGGGCGCTCAGGCTCCTCGTCGGACCGGTCGTCCGGCAGGGTGCCCTCGCTCCACCACTCTGATTCCTGCTGGTGCTCTGGACGCCGGTCCTGCCCCGGGCGGGGCTCGTTGGGGTCCCCAGGTGTGGTCACGTCTGCGTCTCCCGACGGGTCTGCATGCCGGATAGTTCACCCTTTCGCGGAGAGCGCCCGCTAAACCGCACGACACGGTAAGAGCATCCTCATCTCTGGGTCACCGTGTGACAAAACGTCAGGGAACGAGTAAGGAACGGCCGGGCGACGAGCGCGTGACCGAACCGGAGCACGGTACGAATGCGGCCAGGTCAACGCATGCCCGCAGATTCACCCCCAGGTGTGCGAGCACGGAAGCGCCCAACCTAGACTGAGGCATGTGCTGAAGGGCGACGGCCGGCTCGGCCATGACCTGGACCCCCACGACCGCGCACCTAAAGACGCCTGTGGCGTCTTCGGCGTCTGGGCTCCGGGCGAGGAAGTTTCCAAACTCACCTACTACGGGCTGTACGCGTTGCAGCACCGCGGACAGGAGTCCGCGGGCATCGCGGTCAGCGAGGGCAGCCGCATTCTCGTCTACAAGGACATGGGCCTGGTGGCCCAGGTCTTCGACGAGTCGGTGCTCAGCACCCTGCGCGGCCACCTGGCCATCGGACACTGCCGCTACTCCACGACCGGCTCCAGCGTGTGGGAGAACGCGCAACCCACGCTGAGCTCCACCGAGGAGGGCGGCCTCGCGCTGGCCCACAACGGCAACCTGATCAACACCCCTGAGCTGGCGCAGCGCCTGGCTCCCGGCTCCACGCGCGCCACCACCGACACCGAGGTCCTGACGACCCTGCTCGCGCAGGACCGCAGCAGGTCCGTCGAGGACGCGGCGGCCGAGCTGCTCCCGCAGGTCAAGGGCGCCTACTCGCTGGTCTTCATGGACGAGCGCACGCTGTACGCGGCCCGCGACCCGCAGGGCATCCGCCCGATGGTGCTCGGCCGCCTGGAGCGCGGCTGGGTGGTGGCCTCGGAGACGGCGGCCCTCGACATCGTGGGCGCGACGTTCGTCCGCGAGATCGAGCCGGGCGAGCTGCTGACGATCGACGAGCGCGGGGTCAGGTCCCGCCGCTTCGCGCTCGCCGAGCCGAAGGGCTGCCTGTTCGAGTACGTCTACCTCGCCCGCCCCGACACCACCATCGCCGGTCGCGGCGTGCAGGTCACCCGGGTCGAGGTGGGCCGCGTGCTGGCCAGGGAGCACCCGGTGGAGGCCGACCTGGTCATCCCGACCCCCGAGTCGGGCACGCCGGCGGCGGTCGGCTACGCCGAGGAGAGCGGCATCCCCTACGGCCAGGGCCTGGTGAAGAACTCCTACGTGGGCCGTACGTTCATCCAGCCCTCGCAGACCATCCGCCAGCTCGGCATCAGGCTCAAGCTCAACCCGCTGCGCGAGGTCGTGGAGGGCAAGCGGCTGGTCGTCGTGGACGACTCGATCGTGCGCGGCAACACGCAGCGGGCCATCGTCAGGATGCTGCGGGAGGCGGGGGCACGCGAGGTGCACGTCCGCATCTCGTCGCCGCCGGTGGCCTGGCCGTGCTTCTACGGCATCGACTTCGCCACCAGGGCGGAGCTGATCGCGGGCTCGCTGACGGTGGAGGAGATCAGGGCCTCGCTGGGCGCCGACTCGCTCGGCTACATCTCCCTCGAGGGGCTGACCAAGGCCACCACCATCCCGTCCGACCGGCTCTGCCGGGCCTGCTTCACGGGCGAGTACCCGATCCCGATCGACCAGGACAACGTGGGCAAGTTCGTGTTGGAGAGCAAGGCGTGAGTACGTACGAGGCGGCGGGCGTCGACATCGAGGCGGGCGAGCGGGCCGTCGCGCTGATGAAGGACAAGGTGGCGCGCTCGCGGCGGCCCGAGGTGGTCGACGACGCGAGCGGCTTCGCCGGTCTCTTCGACGCCTCGGCGCTGCTGCGCTACAAGCGGCCGCTGCTGGCGTCGTCCACCGACGGCGTCGGCACCAAGGTGATGCTCGCCCAGCGTTACGGCAAGCACGACACGATCGGCATCGACCTGGTCGGCATGGTCCTCGACGACCTGGTGGTGTGCGGGGCCGAGCCGCTGTTCATGACCGACTACGTGGCCTGCGGCAAGGTGGTGCCCGAGCGCATCGCCGAGATCGTCGGCGGCGTGGCGGAGGGCTGCCGGCTCGCCGGGGCGGCGCTGGTGGGCGGCGAGACGGCCGAGCACCCCGGCGCGATGGGCCCCGACGAATACGACCTCGCGGGCGCCGGCACCGGCGTCGTCGAGGCCGACGCGCTGCTCGGCCCCGACCGGGTCGAGGCGGGCGACGTGGTGCTGGGGCTGGCGTCGTCGGGGGTGCACTCCAACGGCTACTCGCTCGTACGCCACGTGCTGCGCGAGGCTGACCTGTCGCTCGACGCGGTCCTGCCCGAGCTGGGCCGGCCGCTCGGCGAGGAGCTGCTGGAGCCGACGCGCATCTACGCGCTCGACTGCCTGGAGCTGGCCAGGCAGGTGGAGGTGCACGCGTACGCGCACATCACCGGCGGCGGCATCGAGGGCAACCTGGCCCGCTCGCTGCCCGGACACCTCGACGCGGTGCTCGACCGCTCGTCGTGGACGCCTCCGGCGATCTTCGGCGTGCTGGCGGGCCACGGCCGCATCGCCCAGCAGGACATGGACAAGACGTTCAACCTCGGCGTCGGCATGGCCGCGATCGTCCCGGCCGGCGCGGCCGACGCGGCGATCAGGCTGCTGGCCGGGCGCGGTCTCGACGCCTGGGTGCTGGGCGAGGTCGTGCCGGGCGGCGGGCAGGCCCGCTACCGCTGACCACGCACAGATGGCCCGGCCGTGGAACGGCCGGGCCATTGTGCTGAAGAACGTGACGAAAGCCCCACGGTCACCCGTGGGGCCCGACGAGCGTGAACGAGGTTCCGGCGTGCCCACGCCGAGTCCTCGATCACATCAACCGGTCAGTGCAACCGGTCGCAGCAACCAGGAGAACGGCTATCGGCGGCCGGACGTACGGCCATCGTCGTCGTCTCCGGCGCCATAGTCATCGGCGTAATCGGCATAGCGATCAGCCAGCTCATCGTTGAGGTCGTCGGCGTCGTCATTGCGGCTGGAGTCTCCGACCCCGAGTTCGTCGCGAAGACGGTCAAGATCCGTGCCACCGCTGTTGTACTTCAGCTGGCGAGCAACCTTGACCTGCTTGGCCTTTGCTCGGCCGCGCCCCATTGGCTCGACCCCCTCGTGTGGGGTCGTCCCCGACCCCTCGTCGCTAACGCACCACTCACTGACGCCGCCTGACTTTGGGCGTCAGCCTATCGTTCGCCTATTACCGTACCTGTTTTGTGCCCAGCTCGGTACGTCGTATGGGCGCGGGGCGTCAGTGGCCCAGCCAAATGGCCCGAATACGCCCGACTTCCGACATTCTGCGCTCGGCCAGCCTATCCGCTGCCACGGCGGGAGGAACGCCCTCCTCTGCCGCGATCGCGAAGATCTTCAGAGTCGTGTCGTAGATCTGGGCCGCCTTCGACCTGGCGCGTTCCATGTCGAAGCCGCCGATCTCGTCGGCGACCTGGATCACGCCGCCGGAGTTGACGACGTAGTCGGGCGCGTAGAGGATGCCGCGTTCGGCGAGTTGCTTCTCGACGCCGGGATGGGCGAGCTGGTTGTTGGCCGCACCACAGACGATCTTGGCGCGCAGCCCCGCCACCGAGTCGTCGTCGAGCGCGCCGCCCAGCGCGCAGGGCGCGAACACGTCGATGTCGGAGGTCATGAGCGCCCGCGCGTCGGCCACCACGCCGACCTCGGGATGACGCAGCCGCACCCGCTCGATCGCCTGGGGCGAGACGTCGCAGATCACGACCTCGGCGCCGTCCTCGCGCAGCAGCTCGACCAGGCGGTGGCCCACCTTGCCGACCCCCTCGACGCCGACCCGCCTGCCGCGCAGCGACGGCGTGCCGTAGACGCGCTCGGCGGAGGCGCGCATGCCCTGGAACACGCCGAAGGCGGTGAGGATCGAGGAGTCGCCGGCGCCGCCGTGGGCCACCGTGCGTCCGGTGACGAAGCGGCACTCGCGGGCGACGATGTCCATGTCCTCGCTGTAGGTGCCCACGTCGCAGGCGGTGATGTAGCGCCCGCCGAGCGACTGGACGAACCTGCCGTACGCGCGCAGCAGCGCCTCGCTCTTGTCACGGGCCGGGTCGCCGATGATGACGGCCTTGCCCCCGCCCAGGTCGAGGCCGGCCAGCGCGTTCTTGTAGGCCATGCCCTTGGCGAGGTTGAGCACGTCGGTCAGGGCCTCCTGCTCGCTGCCGTACGGGTAGAACCGCGTGCCCCCGAGGGCAGGGCCGAGGGCCGTGTTGTGGATGGCGATGATGGCACGCAGGCCGCTCTGCTCGTCGGCGCAGAAGACGACCTGCTCGTGGACGTCCTTGTGGGACGCTCCGAAGACGTCGGTCACGGTAGTGACTCCCTGTCCGGTCCACCGCTCCTTTGCGGCGGAGATCACCTCACAGAGTAGTAAGAGACACGACGGTGCACGCAGGTTCGCTTCGTGACACGATGCCTCCGTGCTGCCCTATGCCGCCTACCTCCGTGTCTATGAGCCACTGACCGCGTTCGCCGAGTCCGAGCGCAAGGTGTGGGCCGACTACGCCGACTCACGTGACCGCCCGCGCCGCGCGAACGCGCTCAATGCGGAGCATGGCGAGTCGGTCATGCGTCTGCTCGGCACGCCCCCTCAACCCGTTCCCGCCCAGGAGAGCCCCAACGCCTATCTCCGGCGCGTTGAGGACCGTCTCTATGTCTGTCCTTGGCAGACGCGTTTGCGCTCGTGGCTGGCGTTCTCACGGCTTCGTGGCACCACACCGCAGAAAGTCATGGACCACCTCGTGCCGAAGGCGATCGCCGACCAGACGGCCGACGACTTCGACCGGTACAAGAGGAAGGCCGGTTCGGCCGCGTTGCGCACCCACATCCGCACCACGGCGTGGCATGTGCCGCCGTCGTGGTTCGTGCCGTTTGATGGAAACGAGCGCTGGCTGGTGCTCGGCTCCGCCAACCCGGGACAGGACGTGACGACCGCTACGGGCCGTAACCTCATCTACGTCACCTCCATGGCACAGGCCAGGAGGCGGGCGGCCCGCGCACTCAACGTGCTGCGCCGGCATCTGGGCGACGCGGCGGCCAATCTTGAGGTCGAGGACATCGCCAGGTGGCTGGAGGAGTTCCACCCGCACTCCCTCGTCGAGCTCGACTACGGCGGTCTCGTCCACCTGATGAACGACGACGCGCTGCAGGCCGACCAGTCGGTTGCGGAGCTTTCTGCCGCTTTGACGGGACTGGACACGGGTCAAGAAGAACTTGCCTACGCCATGTACCAGAGGGTCATCCTGCGGTGGAAGTCAATGCAACTGCTGGAATCTGCCAACTGAGCCCCAATACGGCCGTCTGACCTGCATGAGTAGGTCACGTCTCGCGGCTGCTCTCTTCTGCGAACTGAGTAGTTTGCCGTTTTCACTGCGATACCACGAACCGTGTCGCTAGAATCACCGAGCGTGACATGGCCACGGGGGCGGGCAGCTGGGTCAAAGAAGGGCTCGCCAATCGCTCTGAGTGGCGGTATGGTCACATCGGGTGATGCCGCATATGGCTCAGAAAAGCCGCACGCTCTGCGCCATAGGGGGACATCCGTGACACGCGCAAAGGCAGTCACAGGATCGCAAGCCGGTCCACACGGAGGAGAGGCCGCACAAATGTCAGCTCGTACACCCGAGGCCGAGCCACTGCTCACGCCCGCTGAGGTCGCGACCATGTTCAGGGTCGACCCCAAGACCGTTACGCGGTGGGCCAAGGCGGGCAAGTTGACGTCGATTCGTACCCTGGGCGGTCATCGGCGTTACCGGGAGACCGAGGTTCGGGCGCTGCTCGCGGGCATTCCGCAGCAGCGCTCCGAGTAGCGGGAAGGTCGTCACGGACCTCAGGGGGGTTTGATGGGGGTGGACCGGGTCGCCATTTGGGCCGGGTCCACCGCTGTGACGACGAGACGTCGGATGGAAGTTGGCGCCGCCCGCCCGGCGCCACTCTTCCGTGACGTGTCACGCCCTCCGCCGCTACGCCGGCCGGTCGAGTAGACCGGCGACGCCGCCGTCATGCGACGCGGCGACGCCGAGCAGCGCGACCATCTGGTCGACCAGCAGCTTCTCCAGGGTGGGCCGGTCGATGTCGCGATGCTCCAGCCAGTCGAGGCCGGCGGTCTCGACGGAGGCGATCCACGACCGCAGGGTCGTGCGCAGCACCGGGCTCGGTTCTTCGACGCCCATCTGCTTCTGGATGAGGAGGAAGAGCCGGCGGCGCACGCCGTCGACGATCTCCCCCACCTCGCCCGTCCTGTTGGCGGGGCCGCCGCGCAGCAGCGCCGCGAAGCCCGCCGCGTGCTCCTCGACGAAGTCGAAATAGCGCCTCAGCCCGGAGGCCAGCTCGTCGAGCGGACTGCCGCCCTCCTGCGGCCGCAACCGCGACTCCAACTGCTCCGCCGCGCTTCTCAGCGCCGCCACGTAGAGCTCCTGCTTGCCACCGAAGTAGTGGTAGACCAGGGCCCGCGAAGCCCCCGCCGCCGATGCGACGTCGTCGATCGACACGTCTTCCGCGTCGCGGGTGGAGAACAACTCCAGCGCCGCCGCCATGAGCTCTTCCCGGCGGCGGTCCACACTGAGCCTGCGCCGAGCCGGCCGTGCCGTCTCGGCTGACTTCCCGGGTGTCACACCAGCACAGTATCCGACCGGTCCCCGCCGGGATCCCGCACGTCCCGCGCCCCTTACGCGACAGGTTGCGGCAATCCGTGACGTAGGCCGTACCCTGCGGTCAACTCGATCGTTTGGTGAGACAGGTGCCCATATCCGCATCGCGGGGGAGACACATGTCAGGACCGCCCGTCAACACATCCACCATCCCTGAGCTAAGAGAGGTAGACGCGCTGCCTCGGCCCAGACCGACCATCCGTAACGTCGCCGAACGAGCCGGCGTGTCCAAATCGCTGGTCTCACTCGTGCTGCGCGGATCCCCGCACGTGAGCGAGCACCGGCGCCAGGCCGTGCTGCAGGCGGCCCGCGAACTCGGCTACCGGCCCAACGCGGTCGCGCGGAGCCTGGTCGAAGGACGTACCCATCTGGTGGGCGCACTGGTCGCCGACCTGCACAACCCGTTCTACGCGGAGTTCCTCGACGGCCTGCAGGAGAGCCTGCACGGCGACGGGCTGCGCATGCTGATCGGGAACAGCCAATGGGACCCCGCGTTCGAGGACGAGGCCGTGGAGGCCTTCCTTGAGCTGAGGGTCGACGGGCTGGTCCTGCTCGGCATCGCCCCGACCAGCGAGACGCTGATCGAGGCGACCGCGTACACCCCCACGGTCGTCGTAGGGGAACGTGACATCGAGCTCGACGGCGTCGACATCGTGGTCGACGACGACCAGCTCGGCGCGCGGCTGGCCATCGACCACCTGGTCGAGCTGGGCCACAAGCGCATCGCCCACATCGAAGGCCGGCGGGCGTCGCGCTGCGAGGGCTACCTCGTGGCGATGCGCAGGCACTCGCTGGCGCCGTACATCATGGTCGAGGCCGCTGACTCGACGGAAGAGGGCGGCAGGGAGGCGGCGCTCGCGCTGCTCACCCGCGACCCCAGGCCCACGGCGATCTTCGCCGCCAACGACGTGACCGCGCTCGGCGTGCTGTCGGCCGCGAGCGAGCTGGGCCTGAGCGTCCCCGAGGACCTCTCGGTCATCGGCTACGACAACACCCACCTGTCGGCCTCCCGGCACATCTCGCTCACCTCCGTCGACCAGCCTCGCCGCACCATGGGCAGGTCGGCGGCCGCGCTGCTGAGCGACAGGATCGGCGATCCCGGCAAGGTCGCACGCCTGCGGGAGGTACGCCCTGAACTGATCGTCCGGCGGAGCACGGGACCCGCCTAAGAGAGCATCAAACCTGGGTCAAGCCGTGTGGCGGCGGCGCCACACGGCGGTTTACTCGGTAGGGTCATGCTAGGTGTGGCCGGATCCGATCCGGCCACGATCTGATCCGGGGGAACAGCTATGCGTGATCCGGAACTGGTGTCCTGCGCCCAGCGCGCCGCCGCCGAGCTAGAGCGCGCCTGGGGGCACTGGCGGGCGGGCAGGGGACGGGGCACCGACGGCGCCGCGGAGTCGGTCGCCAGCTACGTCGCCCACTCGCTCGACCACCCGTGGGGCCGTCCCCGCGTCGTCCTCGGCCTCGACGCCGAGGACGCGCGGGAGCTCGCCGCCCTGCTCGAACGTCAGGAGGCCGGCGAGCGCGTCTGGTGAGGACGTAGGGCGTGCCGAGGCACGCCGCGCTTGGCATAAGTCGAGTTCGCATGCGTGGATTGCCGTAAGTTGGACGGCATGCGTGCTCTACCAGCCACAGTCCTCGCCGTCTGCGGCCTGATCGCCTCCGCGTGTGGCGGCACCGGCACCGGTGGCGCCGCGGCAGGTCAGGCCGCCCCAGCGACCACGGCAGGGCAGGCACCCGCCGCCGCTCAGGCCAAGGACGCACCGCCCGAGGCCAAGCCGCTCGACGGCAAGGTGGTCGTCATCGACCCCGGCCACAACGGCGGCAACTACCGGGCGCCCAAAGAGATCAACCGCAAGGTCAACGTGCTGACGCAGATGAAGGCCTGCGACACGACCGGCACCTCCACCAACGACGGCTACAGCGAGGCCGCCTTCACCTGGGACGTCTCCAAGCGCCTGCAGAAGATCCTGAAGAAGCGCGGCGCGACGGTGAAGCTGACCCGCTCGAGCAACGACGGCGTCGGGCCGTGCATCACCGAGCGGGCCGCGATCGGCAACAAGGCCGAGGCGGACGCCGCGATCTCGGTGCACGCCGACGGCTCGGCCCCGGCCAACAGGGGCTTCCACGTGATCATGCCCAAGAAGATCAACGGTCCCGTCGACAAGGTCGTCAACGACTCCAGCAGTCTGGGCGTGGCCGTACGCGACGCCTTCCGCAGGGGCACCGGGCTGCCCTACTCCACCTACATCGGGCGCAGGGCCCTCGATTACCGCAGCGACCTGGGCGGGCTCAACCTGTCGACGGTGCCGAAGATCTTCGTGGAGGCCGGCAACATGCGCAACGCCACCGAGGCGGCCAAGTTCCGTGACCCGAAGTTCCGGCAGAAGATCGCTGTGGCGCTGGCGAACGGATTGCAGCACTATCTGCAAGCATGATTCCTCGCCCAGAGCTGCTTCGTGACCTTTCCTCCTCCTTCGAGCTGACGGCCTCTCCCACGGTCTCCGGTGACCTGGTCGCCTCCGTACGCACGGCGCTGGCCGGGCTCGACCCGCTGCCCGGCGACTCCGGTGAGATCGACGTGCGCCGTGACCCCGGGCTGGGTGAGGAGGCGTACCGGCTGACGGTCGGGTCGCGGGGTGTGGAGATCGTGGCGGGCGGGCCGGCGGGTGCGTTCTACGCGGCGCAGTCGCTGCGCCAGCTCCTGCCGCCGGCCGCCTACCGGTTCTCCTCCGGCGCGGCGTGGCCGGTGCGCGGGGTGCGGATCGAGGACGCGCCGCGCTTCGCCTGGCGCGGCCTGCACCTCGACGTGGCCAGGCACTTCTTCCCCAAGCGTGAGGTGCTGCGGCTGATCGACCTGATGGCGGTGCACAAGCTCAACCGGCTGCACCTGCACCTCGTGGACGACCAGGGCTGGCGGGTGGAGAGCCGGGCCTATCCGCTGCTGCACGAGGTCTCCTCGCACCGGCCGCGTACGGCGGTCAACCACTACCGCGAGCCCGACGCGTACGACGAGGTGCCGCACGGCGGCTACTACACCCTCGACGACCTCGCCGAGCTGGGCGCGTACGCGCGCTCGCGGCACGTGACGATCGTGCCGGAGATCGACGTGCCGGGCCACGCGTCGGCGATCCTGGCGGCCTATCCGGAGTTCGGGGCCACGGGTGAGCCCCATGACGTGCTGGAGCGGTGGGGCATCTCCCCCGCGATCCTGTCGCCGCTGCCGAAGACCGTGGAGTTCCTGACCGCGATCTTCGACGAGCTGATCGGCGCGCTGGGCGAGACCCCCTACGTGCACATCGGCGGCGACGAGGTGGTGCTGGACCGGTGGGCGGCCTCCGGCGAGATCACCGCGTACCGGGAGTCGCTCGGCCTCCGCGGCGTGGTGGAGCTGCAGGCGTGGTTCCTGCGCCGGCTGGCCGACGTGCTGGCCCAGCGGGGCGCGCGGGCCGTGGTGTGGGACGAGGCGTTCGTGAGCGGCGGGCTGCGGCAGGACACGATCGTCATGCCGTGGCGCGGCATGAACGTGGGCCGCAGGGCCGCCGCGGCCGGTCACGACGTGGTGGCCACGCCGGTGTTCCCGCTCTACTTCGACTACGCCGAGGCCGGCTCGCCGGACGAGCCGATGGCGATCGGCGACGCGATCACCGTGGCGGACGTCGCCGCGTTCGACCCCGCGCCGGCCGGGTGGAGCGACGAGGAGCGGGCGCGGGTCATCGGCGTGCAGGCGCAGCTGTGGACCGAGCGGGTGCCCGACCCGCGGACCGTCGACTACCGGATGTGGCCCAGGGCCTGCGCGCTGGCCGAGGTGGCCTGGGCGGGCGCGGCGGGCGACGACTTCGACGGGCGCCTGGGCGAGCACCTGGGACGGCTGGACGCGCTCGGCGTGGAGTATCGACCTGCGGCGGGGCCGCACCCGTGGCAGCGCCGCCGCCCGCACCGGCCCTCCACCGTGCGGGTGACCGAGGTGATGGAGCGCATCGACGCCATGACCCACGACGCCGAATCCACCAGGCCCAGCCTCTAGCGAAGGGTCAGAAGGCCGGGCGGTCGTTGAGTATGCGCTGCCAGAGCAGGTGGTGCTGCCAGCGGCCGTCGATCTCCAGGTAGTCGGGCGCGGTGCCGTACGGCTCGAAGCCGCACTTGCGCAGCACGCTCTGCGAGGCGGCGTTGTCGAGCAGCGTGCTCGCCGCGACGCGGTGCAGGCCGATCTCCTGGTCGGCCTGCCTGCACACCTCGTGCACGGCCGCGGTCGCGAGGCCGCGGCCGTTGTACTCGGCGTCGATCCAGTAGCCGACGTCGGCGCTGAGCCAGGGGCCGCGGACGATGTTGCTGAGCGTCATGCGGCCGACCACCCGCTCGCCGTCACAGAGCAGCCACGGCACCACCTGGCCCCTGTCGTGCGCCCGGAGCTGGCCCTTGAGGCCCTCGGCCTGCCCCGTGAAGGTGAAGAACCCCTCGGAGCGGCGCGGCTCCCACCGTTTGAGATGGTCGCGGTTTCGGAGGTAGGCGGCGGCGAGCGCCTCGGCGTCCTGCTCGGTCGCCAGGCGCATGACCACGCCGCCGGTGAGAGTCACGGGTCTGATCATTCGGCCCACCTTAGATCACGCCGTACGGCCGACGGCTTCCATGACCGAGCTGAGGCCGTGGCGGCGGACCCGGCGCAGCAGCTGCCGGTGGATGCGGGCGGCCCACAGCGGACCGCCGTAGATCCAGCCGGTGTAGCCCTGGACGAGGGTGGCGCCGGCGAGGATGCGCTCCCACACGTCGTCGACGTCCTCGACGCCGCCGACCGAGACCAGCGTGAGCCGGTCGCCGACCTTGGCGCGCAGTCGGCGCAGCACCTCCAGCGAGCGGGCCTTGAGCGGGCGGCCCGACAGCCCGCCGCGCTCGCCCTCGTGCTCGATCGTGGTGTTGGTGGCGATGATGCCGTCGAGGCCCAGCTCCACGGCCAGCTCGGCGACGGCGTCGACGTCCTCGTCGGCCAGGTCGGGCGCGATCTTGACGAGCAGCGGGGTGCGGCGCGGGGTGGCGTCGCAGACCTCCTTGACCGCGGTGAGCAGCGGCCGCAGCAGCGAGACGGCCTGGAGGTCGCGCAGCCCAGGGGTGTTGGGCGAGCTGACGTTGACCACGAGGTAGTCGGCCAGCGGGGCGAGCTTCTTCGCGCCGGCGACGTAGTCGGCGGTGGCCCCGGACTCGGGGACCACCTTGGTCTTGCCGATGTTCACCCCGACCACGACGGGCACGCCGCGTGGCCTGCGCAGTCTGCGGGCCGCGGCGTGGGCGCCGGCGTTGTTGAAGCCCATCCGGTTGATCACCGCGCGCTCGCGTACGAGACGGAACAGGCGGGGGCGCGGGTTGCCCGGCTGGCCGTGGGCCGTGATGGTGCCCACCTCGACGTGGCTGAAGCCGAGCGCGGCGGCCGCCTCGGCGCAGGCGGCGTCCTTGTCGAAGCCGGCGGCCAGGCCGAGCGGGCCGGGGAAGTGCACGCCGAACGCGCTCACGCGCAGGGCCGGGTCGTGCGGCGCGTACGCCCGGTGCAGCAGCCGCTTGAGCAGCGGCAGCCGGGCGAGGAGCGCGAGGGCGCTCACGGTGAGTCGGTGCACGGCCTCGGCGTCGAAACGCCGCAAGACCTGCGAGAACACGAGGCGATACATCACGCGTCAGGCTACCAAGCCGGCCTCGTGGGCGATGATCGCGGCCTGCACGCGGTTGCGCACGTCGAGCCGGGTGAGGATGGCGCTCACGTACGCCTTCACCGTGCCCTCCACGATGTGCAGCTCGCGCGCGATCTCCGCGTTGGACAGGCCCGCGCCGAGCAGCGCGAGCACCTCGCGCTCCCGCTCGGTGAGCACCTCGATGCGGTCGCGCGCCTGCGCCCCCTTCGACATGCGTCCGCCGGACAGCTGCGCGATCACCCGCTGGGCGACCTTCGGCGACAGGTACGCCGCCCCCTCGGCGACCGCGTGGATGCCGGCCAGCAGCTCGCGCGGGTCGCCCGACTTGAGCAGGAAGCCGCTCGCGCCCACGTCGAGCGCCTTGGCGATGTAGTCGTCCTCGCCGAACGTGGTCAGCATCACCACCGCCGTGCCGGGCGCCGCCCTGCGGATCTCGGCGGCGGCGGCCAGGCCGTCGAGGCGCGGCATGCGGATGTCGAGGAGCGCGACGTCGGGGTGGTGGCTGATGGCGAGGTCGACCGCCTGCCTGCCGTCGCCGGCCTCGGCCACGACGTCCAGCTCGGGGTCGGATTCGAGGATCGCCCTGACCCCCGCTCTGATCATGGCCTCGTCGTCGGCCAGGAGTATGCGGATCACGCCCTCTATAGTGGCGGCATGGCGCAGGTGAAGGTGTACGGCCGCAGGGACGTGTGGGCCGGCCGGCAGCGTGAGGTCTCCGATCTCATCCAGGCGTGCCTGGTGAAGGCGTGGGGGCTGCCTGAGGACAAGCGGTTCCACCGGTTCCTGCTGCTCGACGCCGACGACTTCGTCTGCCCGCAGCGGAGTGAGCGTTATCTCATCATCGAGATCGTCTGCTTCACCGGGCGCAGCGCCGAGGCCAAGAAGGCGCTGATTCGCGAGATCTACGCCAGGTCGGGGTACGATCCCGAGGACGTCGAGATCACGATCATCGAGATGCCCACGCACAACTGGGGCATCCGGGGCGTTCCCGCAGATGAGCTCAGCCTGCCGTACAAGGTGGAGGTCTGAGGTCAGGGGCAGGTACGCCCGGGCGGTATGGTCCGACTCATGAGCACTCACTATGACGTCGTCGTCCTCGGCGCGGGTCCTGGAGGTTATACGGCCGCGGTCCGCGCCGCCCAGCTCGGCCTGCGCACCGCGGTCGTCGAGGAGAAGTACTGGGGTGGCGTCTGCCTGAACGTGGGCTGCATCCCGTCCAAGGCGCTGCTGCGCAACGCCGAGCTCGCCCACATCTTCCACCACGAGGCCAAGACCTTCGGCATCAGCGGCGAGGTCACCTTCGACTACGGCGCGGCCTTCCAGCGCAGCCGCAAGGTGGCCGACGGGCGGGTCAAGGGCGTTCACTACCTGATGAAGAAGAACGCCATCACGGAGTACGACGGGCGCGGCACGTTCCTCGACGCCAACACGCTCCAGGTCAACGGCGAGACCATCACGTTCTCCCACTGCATCATCGCGGCCGGCGCGACCACCCGGCTCATCCCCGGCACGCAGCTGTCGGAGCGCGTGGTGACGTACGAGGAGCAGATCCTCGCCGAGGAGCTGCCGAGCAGCATCATCATCGCGGGCGCGGGCGCGATCGGCGTCGAGTTCGCGTACGTGCTGCACAACTACGGCGTCAAGGTGACGATCGTCGAGTTCCTCGACCGCATCGTGCCGCTGGAGGACGAAGAGGTCTCGGCCGAGCTGGCCAAGCGCTACAAGCGGCTCGGCATCGAGGTGCTGACCTCCACCCGCGTCGACTCCATCGAGGACAACGGCTCCTCCGTCAAGGTCACCGTCACGCGCGGCGACCAGACGCAGGTGCTGGAGGCCGACAAGGTCATGCAGGCCATCGGGTTCCAGCCGCGGGTCGAGGGCTACGGCCTGGAGAAGACCGGCGTCGAGCTGACCGAGCGCGGCGCGATCGCGGTCGACGGCCGTTGCCGCACCAACGTGCCGCACATCTTCGCGATCGGCGACGTCACGGCCAAGCTGATGCTGGCCCACGCTGCCGAGTCGATGGGCATCATCGCCGCCGAGACCATCGCGGACGCCGAGACGATGGAGCTCGACTACGTGATGATCCCGCGGGCGACCTACTGCCAGCCGCAGGTGGCGAGCTTCGGCTACACCGAGGCGCAGGCCCGCGAGCTGGGCTACGACGTGAAGGTGTCGAAGTTCCCGTTCACCGCCAACGGCAAGTCCCACGGTCTCGGCGAGACGGCCGGCTTCGTGAAGATCATCAGTGACGACACCCACGGCGAGCTGCTCGGCGCCCACCTGATCGGGCCCGAGGTCACCGAGCTGCTGCCCGAGCTGACGCTGGCGCAGCAGTGGGACCTCACCGTGCACGAGGTGGCGCGCAACGTCCACGCCCACCCGACGCTCGGCGAGGCCGTCAAGGAGGCCGTCCACGGGCTCGCGGGTCACATGATCAACATGTGAGCCACCGATCTCCGGCCGCGGCGCGTCAGGCCCCCTGTACGCGTATGCGCTCCATGGCCTCAAGGGCCGCGGCGGGGTCTCGGTGCAGCGCCGGATTGTCGCGCAGGTAGGCCGCCTGCCGCGGGGTCAGCTCCATGCCGACGGTCGTCCCGTCGATCTTCATGGCCAGCAGGTTGCCGACGAAGACCAGGCCGATGGTGGCGTCCCCCAGCGAGTCCAGCAGCGTGGCGATCGCCTCCGCGTTGGTCTTGGTGATCGCCGCCTGGGTCTCGAAGTACAGCTTGTTCTCCCCCGCCGAGACGGCCAGCCCGACCGCCGACTCGACGCGCCCGGCGCCGGCCTGCCGCTTGAAGACGGTCAGGACCGCCTGCCACAGGCTGCCGGTGAAGATCACGCTGCCTCTGACGACGTCGCCGCCCAGCTCGCGCAGCGCCTGATGCACGCGGCGCAGGGTGAGCTCCTCGTCGCCGCCCGTCACGTACACGACGGCGACCGCCGGCGCGGCGCCCGCGTCGCCGCGCGCGAGCCTGCGGGCGGCGAAGGCGAGTCCGGCGAGCTGCCGCCGCGCGGCCGGCGTTCCTCGGTACGGCGCCCGCTCGGCCGTGGCCGGGTCGGCCCTGGTCACGGGGCCTGCGGGGGCGTCGGGGTCGCCCACGAGGGCGCCCGTGTACGTGCCCGGCTCGTGGGTGGCTTGCGGGGGCGTGGATTTGGCCATTGGGGGGGTCTCTCCGGGAGTCTCCGGTGCGGCGCGTACCAGGGTAGGCGCATCGGCGGCGTGAACCAGAGAAATCCGCGCTTTAAGCGTCCCTGGGGATGTCCCGAGCCGCGGCGTGGAACGTGTGCAGGCATGGGAGTCCCCGCGAGGCGCCTGCCGGTGTCCGAGGTGCGCCGGGCGCAGATCACGTCGGCCACGATCGCCGTGCTGGCGCGGCGGGGGTTCGCGGGCACCAGCTACGACGCCATCTGCCGGCAGGCGGGGCTCAGCAGCAAGCGGCTGATCTCCTACCACTTCGCCGACAAGGAGGAGCTGCTGGCGACCGTGGCTCGGGTGGTGCGGGAGGAGGAGGCGGCGTTCGTCCGGCGGGCGGCCTCGGGCGTCTCTGGGGTGCGGGAGCGGCTGTCGGCGTACATCAGGGGGCGGCTCGACTTCGCCGCCGCCCGGCCCGAGCGCGTACGGGCGCTGCGGCAGATCGTCTGCAACACCTCCGAGACGGGCTCCGACGGGTGGCCCGCCGAGCTCTTCGCGGAGGGGCAGCGGGAGGGGGCCTTCCGTGCGTTCGACGCCGAGGTGATGAGCGCGGCGCTGCGGGGCTCGATCGAGGCGCTCGCCCTGTCGGACGATCCGCGGGCCGGGGCCGACGAGCTCGTACGCGCCTTCGACCTGGCCACCCGGCCCTTCTGACTGCACTTCTCACCAGATCTTCACATTTCACTGAGAAATATCTGAGGATGCCCGGCGACCTTGGAGGGGACGAAGACCCCTCGTACCGGACGGTGGTCCCCGCACATGACCTCAACCTCCTCACGAACGACCGCGCGGCCCAGCCGCCGCCGCGGACCCGCAGGCACCGCGATGCTGCGGCTCGGGCTGCTCGCCCTGGTCGCGATCGGCATCGTGGGCGCCGCTCTCGAGCTGGCCTTCGAGCGCCACTGGCAGACGCCGCCCCAGCTGATCCCGTGGGTGGCCATCGCGCTGCTCGCGGTCGCGCTGCTCATGCTCGCCCTGCGCGACGCCGGGTCCGTGCTCACCGTGGTGCGCGTGCTCGCCGTGATCGTGCTGCTGGCCTCGGCGTACGGCGTCCTCATGCACGTGGTGGCCAACCACGGCATGGGTGCGATGGACCCCGACTGGGACTCGCTGTCGCCGTTGTCGCAGTGGTGGTCGGCGCTGACGAAGTCGGTCGGCGGCGCGCCGCCGCTCGCGCCCGGCATGCTCGCCCAGGCCGCGCTGCTCCTGCTGCTGGCCAGCGTGACTCCCAAGCGGCGGGAGCTGCCGGCCTGACCAGGCAGGCGTCGCGATGACCGGCCCGACGGGTGGGGGCCGGCCACCGCCATCCGCGCTTGTCCGGAACCTTCCCCCGATATTTCGCGTCACATCCAGGCATGGCAGGAAGTGACACGAGAGGTTGGTGGGTTCGGTGATGTTACGTCGTACCATCCTGGCGGCGGTCGTACTGACGGCCACCGCGTCGAGCGCCGACGGGGCGGTGGCGGCCGTACCGTCGGTGACGGTTTCTCCCACGCCGGTGGCCGTCTCCACGGACAGCACGGACGACGAGCCGGTGTGCGCGCGTCTCAAGGGCGTGGAGGCGTGCGTGGGCCCCGACGGGAGCGCCCGCCCCGGCATCACCGTCGAGGACACCCGTGACGACGGATACCACCCGGCCGTCGAGTACTACCTGAACGGCTACCTCGGCACCAAGTACGTCATCCACAACCTGGCCCGCAACGGCGAGGTGCGCGGCAGCAGGGAGATCGGCAAGACGGTCACGTTCCGCGCCGCGCTGTACCGCGGCGGCAAGCGCGTCAGGTACGGCCGCTGGAAGACCGTCAGGAACGTCGCCAAATACCCCGTCAAGCGCGAGACCCGCACCACCCCGGCCGCCGCCCGCGCCAAGTCGAAGATCTGCACGTCGACCAAGGGCGGCGCGACCCTCTGCTTCGGCGAGCGTCCCACCTTCGTCTACGCCTGCGACACCCGCGCCGACCGCTTCCAGGCCCGCGCCGAGTACTTCATCGCCGGCGACCCCACCGCCCGCTTCGAGATCCACCAGCTCGCCGGCACCGGCACCTGCGGCAAGGCGGAACACGGCGACCTGGCGATCAGCATGTATCGCGCCTCGCTCTTCGACGGCGGCCGGCGCCAGGCCACCCGCCTCTACAAGTACAACTGAGCCCCAGCCCTGCTGTCATGTTCGCGACATGTCGTCATTTGACCAGGCTGTTCGACTGCTTCTGACCGGCAGGATCCCCCATTCTCTTGAACGGGTAAAGCCGCACGAAAGATCGGTTCGTTCATGAGATGGATCCCCCTCTTCGCCGCCACCGGCGTGGGCCTGGCGCTGCTCGCGGCTCCGGCCCAGGCCGCGGAGCCAGGCCAGCCGGGCGGCGGGGAGCAGCACCGGGTGACGTTGATCACCGGTGACGTGGTCACCGTACAGGAGTTCGCCGGCGGGAAGCGGGCCGCGACCGTGAAACCGGCCGAGGGCCGTGAGGACGTCAGGTTCTTCACCCGCGAGGAGAACGGCGACCTGGTCGTCACGCCCGCCGACATGGTGCCGTACCTGTCGCGCGGCCTCGTGGACGAGCGGCTGTTCTCGGTCGGCGAGCTGATCGAGCAGGGCTACGACGACGAGAGCAGCGACGTGCTGCCGCTCATCCTGTCCTACCGCGACGGCGCCGCGAAGGGCGTCACGCTGCGCAGCGTCAACGCCGCCACGATGCGCGCCGAGAAGGACGACCTGCCCACGCTGTGGAGCGCGTCGGGCGAGCCGAGGCTGCGCGACGGGCTGGCCAAGGTGTGGCTCGACGGCAAGGTGCACGCGACGCTGGAGCACAGCGTCCCGCAGGTGGGCGCGCCGCAGGCGTGGCAGGACGGGTACGACGGCACGGGCGTCAAGGTCGCCGTGCTGGACACCGGCATCGACGAGAACCACCCCGACGTCACGGGCAAGATCACCGAGACCAGGAACTTCACCGACGACGAGTCGGTGAAGGACGAGCACGGCCACGGCACCCACGTCGCCGCGACAGTGGCGGGCACCGGCAACGGCGCCGGCGGGCAGCGCAAGGGCGTGGCCCCTGGCGCGCAGCTGGCCATCGGCAAGGTGCTCGACAAGCTCGGCAGCGGCTCAGAGTCGCAGGTGCTGGCCGGCATGGAGTGGGCGGCGCGCGAGAGCGGCGCCGACATCGTCAGCATGAGCCTCGGCGGCGGCGCGACCGACGGCACCGACCCGCTCAGCGTCGCGGTGGACCGGCTGACCGAGGAGACCGGCAGCCTGTTCGTGATCGCGGCGGGCAACGAGGGCGACGACTACACGGTCGGCTCCCCCGGCGCGGCCAGTTCGGCGCTGACCGTCGGCGCCGTGGACGGCGACGACGCGCTCGCCTCCTTCTCCAGCCGTGGCCCGCGCCTGGACGAGGCGATCAAGCCGGACATCACCGCGCCCGGCGTGAACATCACCGCCGCCAGGGCCTCGGGCACCACCCTGGGCACCCCGGTCGACGACCTCTACACCCGGCTCAACGGCACGTCCATGGCCACGCCGCACGTGGCGGGCGCGGCGGCGATCCTCGCCCAGCGCCACCCGGACTGGAAGGCGGGCCGGCTCAAGGACGCCCTGGTGTCCACGGCGAAGACGATCGACGGGCAGACCCCGTTCGAGCAGGGCGGCGGCCGCCTCGACGTGACGCGCGCCCTGCGCCAGACCGTCACCGCCACCTCCTCGCTGAGCCTCGGCGTGTTCGAGGACGGCGGCACCGCCGTCCCGTCCGGGACGATCACCTACAGCAACGCCGGCGACTCCCCCGCCACGCTGACGCTCACCCCCGCGCTGTCCAACCTGGACGGCACCGCCCCCGGCGACGGCGCGCTGACCCTGTCGGCCACCACCGTCACGATCGAGCCGGGCGCGAGCGCCACCGTGGACCTCCAGGTGGACCTCGCCAAGCTCCAGCACGGCAGGCACGCCGGCTACGTCACCGCGACCACCGCGGACGGCTCCGCGCTCGCGCACACCACGCTGGCGCTGACCAGGCGCGGCAAGATGCACAAGGTCCACTTCACCGCGATCGGCCGCGACGGCCGGCCGTCCCGCGTCCCGGTGATCATGATGTACGGCGCCTCCAGCAGGGACGACGCCTACGGCTACATTCTCGACGAGGCCGAGGGCTGGACGGTCGAGATGCCCGAGGGCACCTACCACACCCAGGCCATCATGGGCGAGACCAGCGACGAGCTGCCCATGGACACCCTGATGGTCTTCCCCGAGCTGGAGCTGCAGCAGGACATGGAGGTCGTGCTCGACGCCAGGACCGCCGTGCCGATCGAGATCAGGACCTCGCAGCCGGTGATCCAGGACGGCATCGCCACCTACTTCACCTACCGCACGTACGGGAACAGGAAGATCGCGCTCGGCGCGATGAACTTCCCGTCCGTCGAGGGCCTGGCCGTCACCCCGACGGCGCCGGTCAAGAACGGCACGTTCGAGTTCGCCTCCCGCTGGCAGCTCGCCGCGCCCCGGGTGAGCGCCCGGCTCGGCCGCGACGACCTGGTGGTCAGGCCGACGATCAGGTCTCCTGAGATCTCCGGCACCCAGCACTGGAAGCTCGCCGACGGCGACGCGGGCGGCAAGCTCAAGGGCAGGGCCGCGGTCATCACCAGCAGCTCGTTCGGCGACTGGTCGAGCAAGATCGACGACCTCAAGGCGGCCGGCGCGGTGGCGGTGATCGTCGTCGGCCCCGACGGCCGCGCGATGTGGCAGCCGTGGAACCCCACCGGCGCCCGCGATCCGCTGCCCACCCTGATGATCACGCACGACCGCGGCCAGGTGCTGCTCGACCGGGTGCGCGAGGGCGGCGGCACGCTGCAGGTGACGGGCCGCTTCCAGACCCCGTACCTGTACGAGGTCATGCAGGTCTCCCAGGGCCACGTGCCCCAGAAGATCGTCCATGACGTGAACTGGCGCAACACCGCCCTCGTCGACTCCCACTACCAGGAGTCGGGCGGCGAGCGGTACGGCAAGGACCAGCGCTTCGGCTGGCGGCCCTGGCAGCAGTACAGCCTCGACAGCCAGATGGAGACCCAGCGCTACCTGCCGACCGGCAACCGCAGGGCCGAGTACGTCAGCTCGGGCGACACCCAGTGGCAGCACATCGTGCAGCACATGCTCACGTGGGAGTCCAACTCGCGGCTGCGCGGCGGGCTGACCGACGTGCCGCGGACGTACCGGGCGGGCGAGACGGTCAGGGAGACCTGGTTCGCGCCGGTCGTCCGGCCGGTCGCGCGGAGCGCCAGCCGTACGGGTGACGTGCTGAGCGTCGAGGTGCCCGAGTTCGTGGACGCCGCCGGGCACATCGGGTACGCCGGCGGCAGCGGCGACAAGGACACCACCGCCGCCCGCTTCTACCGCGACGGCGAGCCGGCGGAGGAGCGCAAGACGCTGAGCGGCACCTACCCGGCCGCCGAGCAGGACGCCGAGTACCGCTTGGAGCTGTCCACCACCCGCACCTCCGAGAACTGGCGCTACGCCACGGCGACCGAGTCCGCGTGGACGTTCAGGTCGGGCCGCGCCGAGGGCACCAAGGAGCTGCCGCTGCTCGGCGTGGACTACACGATCCCCGCCGACCTCGAAGGCAGGGTGCCGAGGACGCTCCCGGTCCCGCTCGGCTTCACCGCGAAGGGGGCCAGGACGCTGAGCGCGGAACTGTCATACGACGACGGCAAGACCTGGAAGCGCATCCCGGTGCTGCCGCTCGGCCAGGGCCGCTACTCCGGCCTCGTCGCGCACAAGCGCACCGACACCGGCGTCTCGCTGCGGGTCACCGTGACGGGCGACCGGGGCAGCCGGTTCGAGCAGACCGTGACCAGGGCGTACGGCGTGCGCTGACCGATCACAACCAGTGCTCGCGGGCCGCATGCCAGGCAAGTTGCATCCTGGTCTGCGCGCCCGCGAGCCGCATGAGGTGGTAGACGCGGCGCTGCACCGTCCGCAGGCTGAGCCCGAGCTGGCTCGCGATCGTCTTCTCCGGCACGCCGGCCACCAGCAGTGACAGCAGATAGAGCTCGTCGGCGTCCAGGGGGCACGACCCGGTGTCGGCCACCTGGCCGTCCTCCGAGAACCTGATGGGCGTCGCCCGCTCCCACTGCGCCTCGAACAGCGCGATCAGCGCCTCCAGCAGGCTGCTGTCGCGCACCAGCGCGGCCGTCAGCTCCGTCATCCCGCCGACGTGCTGGACCAGCGGCAGCAGCGCGGTCTCCCGGTCCGCGATCATCATCCGGACCGGCAGCGTCCGTACGGCCCGGGCCTGCTCGCCCAGCTTGATCCCGTACGCCACGTTGGCGACCATGCCCGGCTCCTCCAGCAGGGCCCGCTCGTAGATGACCCGGTAGCCGACGCCCCTGCCGAGCGCCTGCAGCTCCTCGTCGTTGTCCTGCGACGGCATCACCACGTGGCCGGCGCGGCAGAAGTACAGGACCTCCTCGCGCGCGCTGTCCTGGAGGTGGCGTACCTGCTCGCGCAGCGCGGCCCGGCTCGGCAGCACCTCGATCAGGCGGTGGGCGTCGCGCCTGCGGACGCTCGCGCGGTACTCCTCCGAGAGCCGCTCGACGGCCTGGCGGGCCCAGTCGATGGCCTCCTGGCCGCGTACCAGCCGGGGTCCCAGCGCCACCTCGGGCGCCACGGGCGCGAACCTGCCCGGCGCCACCTCTCTGACCAGCCCCGATTCGCGCATCCCGGCCAGCGCGCGGGCCGTCTCCGCCTCCCCTGCGCCCAGCTCGGCGGCCAGGCCCGCGGTGTCGGCCTCGCCTGCTCGTACGAGTGCCCGGTAGACCCGTTCCTCCAGTTCGTCCAGCCCCGCAGCCTTCAACATGCCGTCCATCATGGCATCCGGGACATTTCATGAAAGTTTCAGCCGCGATTGACGGGCGCGCGGCGAGCCGCTGATGATCGCACTGCTTTCCCGGTGTCCCCTTCCCAGCATGAGGTGCGCCCGATGCCGAAAGTCCCGTTACGAGCCGCGCTGGCCGTCCTGCTGACGCTGACCGCGCTCAACGCCCCTGCGACCGCGTACGCGGCCGATGACGAACCCGTGGCCGTGACCGTCAACGCCCGCGCCGGCCTGGCCGCCGTCCCCGAGACGGGCATCGGCACCAACCACGCCATCTGGGACACGAACCTGGGCACGAACGCCACCGCCGACCTGCTCAAGGACGCCGGCGTGAAGCTGCTGCGCTACCCCGGCGGCTCCTACTCCGACATCTACCACTGGGCCGACCACACCGCCCCCGGCGGCTACGTGGCGCCGAACACCGACTTCGACACGTTCATGGCCGGCGTACGCAGGACCGGCGCGCAGCCCATGGTCACCGCCAACTACGGCACCGGCACCGCCGAGGAGGCCGCCGCCTGGGTCCGCTACGCCAACGTCACCAAGCGCTACGGCGTCAAGCTGTGGGAGATCGGCAACGAGAACTACGGCAACGGTCACTACGGCGCCGCATGGGAGGCCGACGACCACGAGGACAAGAGCCCGCACGAGTACGCCAGGCACGTCGTCGCCTACTCCGACGCGATGAAGGCCGTGGACCCGGCCATCAAGATCGGCGCGGTACTGACCACCCCCGCCAACTGGCCGGACGCCATCGTGGCCGAGGGTGACAGCGGCTCGTGGAACCAGGTCGTCCTGTCCACCGCCGGCTCAAAGATCGACTTCGTGATCCTGCACTGGTACCCGGGCGCCCTCGACAAGACCGGCCACGTCCCCGACATCATCCAGCTCACCCGCGAGCAGATCGCCAGTTACGCCGGTCCTGGCGCCGAGCGCATCGGCATCGCGATGACCGAGTTCAACACGGGGTCGAGCAGCAACGGCACCAACACCCAGCCGGGCGCGCTGGCCGCCGCCGACGCGTACGCGACGCTGCTGGCCGGCGGCGTGTTCACGGTGGACTGGTGGAACGTGCACAACGGCATCGGCGAGGTCACCGAGGTCGCGGGACACACCGACTACGGCGACTTCGGCCTGCTGTCCAGCGCCACCTGCACCGCCGACGGCAGCGTCTGCGAGCCGCCGCTCAACACGCCCTTCGCGCCCTATTACGCGCTGCAGATGGTCGGCAAGTTCGCCCGGCCGGGCGACCAGTTCATCCGCGCCGCCGCCTCCCGGCCCGACGTCCAAGCCCACGCCGCCAGGCGGCCCAACGGCGACCTGGCCGTCCTGCTGATCAATACCTCGGCCGGCACGTCGTATCCGGTCGAACTCGACTACACCGGCTTCTCCCCCGCGGCCGGCGCCCCCACCGTGCTGAGCCACACCAACGGCGCCACCGCCATCACCACCGGCTCGACTGGCAGCGCGACCACGCAGACGCTTCCTCCGCTCTCGATGACCACCGTCATCCTGCGGCCCGCGAAGCCGCAGGCCGCCCGCCCCGGCGCGCCTGGCCTGCCGAAGCTCACCGCCGTCACGGACACCACCGCCACGATCACCTGGCCCGCCGTTCCCGGCGTCGCCAAGTACGAGCTGGTCCGCCAGCACGGCGCCGTCACCGAGCAGCTCGGCGAGACCTCCGGCACCAAGCTGACCGTACGCAACCTTGAGCCCGGCACCCGCTACACCGTGAACGTGCTCGCCCGCACCCACGCCGGCGCCCAGTCCTCTCCGTCCCTCCCGCTCACCTTCACCACCGGCACGCCGGCGACCAGCACGTGCAGCGTGAAGCTGACCGTCCAGTCCGACTGGGCCAGCGGCTACGTCGGCGCCCTCGACATCACCAACAACGGCGCCCCGCTCGACGGCTGGACTCTGTCCTTCGCCTGGCCCCGCTCCTGGCAGAGCTTCGGGAGCGGCTGGAGCGCCGTGTGGACGGAGGACGACCGCGAGGTCCGCGCCGTCAACGAGCCCGCCAACCCGACGCTCGGGACGGGAGCGACGGCCTCGATCGGCTTCGTCGGCAACTACACCGGCCCGAACGTCCTGCCCCGCGTCTTCACCCTGAACGGCACCACCTGCACCCTCCGCTGACCCTGGCCCCTGCCGCTGGACTCTCCCACGGCGGGAGAGTCCATCCTGGGAGCCATGGACGAGGACCTGCTGCCCATCGGCGGTTTCGCCAGGATCGGGCGTCTGAGCGTCAAGCAGCTGCGGCATTACGCCGACCTCGGCCTGCTGGTGCCCGCGTACGTGGACGAGCACACCGGCTACCGCTACTACCGGCCCGAGCAGGCGAAGGACGCGCTGGCGATAGGGCTGCTGCGCTCGCTCGACGTACCACTCGCCGTCATCGCGCAGGTGCTCGCCGACCGGCCGGGCGCTCTGCGGGGCGTGCACGAGCGCCTGGAGGCCGAGCTGGCCAGGAGGCGTTCGACGCTGGTGGCGCTTGAACGCGTCATGGCGGACGGCCTGCCGTCCGCTTCCGTGACGGTGGTCACGGAGCCGGCGCGGCGGGTGGCCGTGACGACGGCGACGGCCTCGGACCCGTCGGACGTCGGGCGAGCCACCTCGGCCGCCGCCACCCGCCTGCGCACCGCATCACCGGCCGCCGTCCGCGAGCTCATCGGCCTGTTCCCGCTCGATCTGGGAGAGCCCGTAACCGTCACCGTCGCCCTCGTCAGCGAGGAGCCGGTGGCGGGCGCCGACCTCGACGTGCTCCCGGGCGGCCGCTTCGCCACCGCCACCCACGTCGGCCCGTACACCCAGGTCGGCCTGACCGCCCACGCGCTGCTGACCTGGTGCGCCGAACGCCGCCACCCGGTCCGCGGTCCGCTCCGCGAGGCGTACGTGTCCGACCCGGCCACCACGCCACCCGACCGCCTGATCACCCATCTGCTGATCCCTCTGGAGGAGCAATGACACCCCGGCTGGTCCACTACGGCCCCGTCACCTGCCTCAACGTCACCGGCATGGGTGAACCCGGCGGCACCGAACACCTTTCCGCCATCCACGCCCTGTCCACCGTGGCGTCCGCCATGGACGTGCGGACCGGCCCGCTGGAAGGCCGCTGGTGGGTGGAGGACGCCTCCGGGTCACCGCTGGACGTACCACGCGACCAGTGGCGCTGGCACCTGCTGATGTCGCTGCCCGACGTACCGGCGCCAGGGGCGGTCGATGAGGCCCGCGAGCGGTCCCGCCCGTCCGGCGCGCCCGTCGACCGCGTCCAGGTGGTCACCTTCACCGAGGGCGAGTGCGTGGAGCTGCTGCACGTGGGCCCGTACAGCGAGGAGAAGTCATCGCTCGAGCTGATGGACGCCTTCATGGCGGAGCACGGCCTGATCCCTTACGGCCTCCACCACGAGATCTACCTGACCCCGTTCACCGCGGCCACCCCCGAGACCCTCCTCAGACAACCGGTGACGCCCGTACCTCGGCGAGCCGTTTGACCGAGTAGTCGTCATCCCAGCAGACCGCGGCCTCCCAGGCCGCCGACGCCTGATAGGCGACGTCGTACGCATCCTCATCGAGCCCAGCGGCGTTGTCAGGCAGCACCAGATCAAGCTCAGGCACATCGACATGCGCCTCATCCCAGTCGATCAAGGTGACCCGATCCCCACTGATGAGCACATTGCCCACGTTGTTGGGATCACCATGCACCACACACGTGGCCCGCCCGGCCAACCGCGCCCAGGCCGCCCGGCACCGAGCAACGGCCTCCGCCGGCATCTCCCGCAGATCGACCTTCGTCCCGGTCTCGACGTGCAGCAGATCTGTGGATGACCGCCACCCCGGCCGCTGCGGCCACTCAGCCGTCAACCGATGCACCTCCCGAAGCACCTCAGCCACCCGCCGCCAGTCATCCGTCGTCTCAGGCGCCCTGCCCTCCACGTAGGACATCACCACGAGCCCGTCCACGAACAACCGCCCATCCACGGTCGGGATGGGCACCGGCACACTCAACCCCGCCCGATCGAGATGAACCAGCAGCTCAGTCTCCCAGGCAAGATCATCATCACTCCGGCCACCGAGCCGCCCCACCGCGAGCCGCCCATCGACGCGCACACTCCACACGTCATTGGCGACGCCTCGCGTGAACGGCTCAACCCGGCGAACGTCCGTACCCCACTGCTTGAGCGCTTCCCACCCCATCGCTGAATCCTAGCCAGCCCCGGTACGTTCGCCGTCGTCCACGGCATCGGCCGCTCGCCGCGGATCCAACCACCAGGGCGGCTGGATCTGCTCGGCGGCCGTCGTGGCCCTGCCGTACCTCGTCGAGCTGGCGTGCGCCCCGGAGGCACTCCACCGAGCGGAACTGATCGAGTTGCTGGGCGATCTCGGCTCGACCGCCCGCGACTGTGCCGAGCACCAGCGGGCCGACGGGCGGGATCCGGCCTGGCGTGACGCACTGCCCGCGCTCGCGGGGCTGCTGGACGATCCGGATCCGCGACTGCGGCAGATGGCCACCTACGCGCTGTCCACCGGGCAGGCGGATCAGGTCATCCGGCAGTTGCGTGACCGCTGGGACCGGGAAGACGACGTCGCCGTACAGGTGAGAGTCTGATGGTGTGCGCGGCGAGGGTCGCGCCCCACCTTGCACGGGACTGGTCCGCTGAGGCGCAGGACCACCCGCGCGCGGAGGTACGGCTGGCCGCGCGCCCGCACCTCCGGCGGATGGCCGTCGAAGCCGACCCCAGGCTTCGCAGTACGGCCGCGTGGGCTCTGTGGAAGACCGGCGGCGATCCACGGGTCGCTGCCCGTCCTGTTGGAGATCATCCAGCCGTTGGGCGAGGGCCGGACGCTGCCGGTCATGCGGGCCGTCGTACGCTCGCTCGGGGAGATCGGTCCCGCCGCCGCCTCCGTCGTTCCCCTCCTTGAAGCGGCATCGGCCACGGACCGGCGGCTCAGCCACGAATCGGGCTGGCGGGCCATTGACGCGGACGAGGCGTTCCGCAGCGAGATCATCGACGCCCTGGCCCGGATCGGCGAACGCTGAGCCGGCGTTGCGGCCAAGGGCAGGGAACGGCTTTCCGATTCGCCAGAGGTGATCACGGAAAGCGTCCTCAGGTCCGCCGTTTCGCTATTACCGCAGCTCAGCACCCCTGCAAACCGACGGTTGACAGACGTGAAGACTTATTGCCAAGATCGACATCAACTTCGGGCCGGAGTGCCCGCCCCCCATGTGAAGAGGGTCGATGAGGAAACTCGCGATTGCCGGCATCACTCTGATCACGTCATTCTCCGTACTCACCGTCAGTCCCGCGGAAGCGCAGATGGTCGACAGGAACCTCATCACGCTCTGGGAGCACGACGACTACAAAGGCGCACGCAAAGACGTCACCTGCGTCACCCAGATCCGTGACGACCTGGGCGCCCTGGAAAACCAGGCCAGCTCGATGGCCAACGCCTCCTACTCGGGCATCGACCTCTACAGCGGCGACAACCTGACCGGCGTCAGGTATTACGCGGCCCCGCGCAGCAACGACAGCGACTTCACCAACAACGGGTTCGACAACACCGTCGAATCTCTGCGCTTCAGGACCGTTCCCTGCGCCTGAGCACCGGACGATGGGCGCGGGGTTGCGTGCTGCTGGCGCTGATGTCCGCCGCCGCGTGCGCGACCCCCGCCCCTCAGGCGCCCGCGCCGCCCATCATCGATCCGTCCGACGAAGCACGGGCACTCCGCCTCCCCTTCGACGCCTACAAGCGCACCGAGGCCGACATCGAACGCGCCGAACGCGCCGTGGACGTCCTGACCAGCACCTGTCTGAAGCAGAAGGGGTACGACCGGGCGTCCCTGCCCCCGATCCCCGTGGTCGAGGCCCCCAACCGCCGCCGCTACGGCGTCATCGAGCCCGTCGTGGCCGAGCAGGCGGGCTACCAGGCCCCGTACACCACCGCCGAGAAGGAACGCGAACGTGCGGACCGCGCCCGCGGCGGCCCCCGCACCAGGAAGGAGCAGTCGGCGGCCAACGACTGCATCCAGCGGAGCACGGCCCGCGTCTACGTCACCGCCGCCGACTCCCCTCTCCTGACCCGCCTGGAACGGGAGATCTTCGAACAGACCCGGGCGAAGGACGCCCGCGTCAGGTCGGCGTTCGAGGCTTGGCGATCGTGCCTGCGCACCCGCGGTCAGAAGGACTACCCCGACCCGCTCGCCGCGGCCGCCGACGAGCGCTGGCAGGACCCGAGCACGGCCGAGGCCGAGACCGCCGCCGCGGTGGCCGACGTCGCCTGCAAGAAACAGACGAATCTCGTCACCATCTGGTCCGACGCGGAACGAAAACTGCAGACCGCCGCCCTGAAAGAGCACGCCACCGAATTCACCGCCATCCGCCAGGCCCTCGAAAGAGAACGCACCGAGGCCGCCCGCATCGCCCAGGACGCGTGACGCCCTGTTTCACCGGAGGTGCTTCCATCTGGTCCGCTCCCGGAGCACTGGGCAGGACACCGCGATCCGCGTCTTTCGCCAAGGGGCTGTGATCCAGGCATTGACCTGGTCGAAGCGCCAGCTCGCCAGACGGTGAACGCTCGCCCTCGCTCCTTCGTCGAAAGTCGTCGCCACCCGGCCGGACTCGAGTTTCGCGCGGAGCCCGCCGAGGTCGCCCCATTCCCAGGAGTAGATGGCGCCGTCGGCGAAGACCTTGAGTTCGCTCAGGTGGTAGGTGGCGCCGTTCCGAATGAAGATCGGCAGGAAGGCTCCCTCGATGCGCTCACCATCGACGACGCGACAGGGCCGATTCCCCATCATCCGCGTCATCCTAGGCCCGCCGCACTTCTACGGTCACACGCCTTCGATGAAGTCGAGGAACGCCTTCGCCAGCGCCTCGGGAGCCTCCATCGCGACGTAGTGGCCCACGCCGTCGAGGTGCACGGACGTGATCTCGCTCGACGCGGCCTGGGACATGGTGTCCGCCGTGAAGGGCCCGCCGCCGGCCCCGACCGCCAGCACGGGCGTGCGCAGCCCGGGAGCCTCCGCGAGAGCCCTGATCTCGGAGCCTTCCCGCAGCATCGACCGGTAGAGGCCGATCGCGCCGCGCCAGCCGTCCGGGCGGGCGTAGGCGCGGACGAACTCGTCGAGGTCGGCGTCGGTGAAAGCGTCCGGGGTCGCGGTCATGGCGGGGAACGCGTACCGGCCGAGGAACTCGCGCTCGCGGCCGGCCAGCAGCAGCTCGGGGATGCCGGGCGTGGTGAGTGCCCCGATGTGCCAGGCGCCGCCGCGGGTGACGTCGGCCAGCGTTTCCAGGCCGAACCCGGCCAGACCCATCTCGATGGCGGTGAGGCTGAGCACGTCGTCGGGGTGCGTGGCGGCCAGCCGGAAGACGGTCGCGCCGCTGATGTCCTGTCCCGTGAGGTGGACCGGGCCGACGCCGACGTGCTCGATCAGCAGGTGGAGGTCTTCGGCCGCGGTCGCGCTGTCGTACTCGCCCGGCCCGTTGTCCGAGTCACCGAACCCGCGCAGATCGACGGCGAAGACGCGGTGACCGGCCGCGAGCAGGGGGATGAGCTTGTGAAAGGTCCACCAGGTCTCGGGGAACCCGTGGACCAGCAGGATCGGTGAGCCGCTGGTGCCGGCGGCGACGTAGTGCAGCGTGGTCCCGTTGACCGCGACGCGGTGATGGGTGACGTCCGGCAGCGTGGCGCCGGCTGGCGTGACGGTCATGGCTCTCCTCAAATAGACAGGCAAGGTGTCGAATATTAGACACCCAGGCTGTCCTTTGTCCAAAGGGGTGCCGTAAGCTTCTCCCCATGTCTCGCTCTGGCGCCGATCTCGCGTTGCTGCTGCTGGGAGGTTTCCGCACGCTGGTGGACGCCGCGACCGCCGAGCTGGCCCGGCGCGGCCACGAGGACGTGCGCCCCGTCCACGACTTCGCCATGCGAGCCATCGCCGCCGGCGCCGACAGCGCCTCAGAGCTGGGCCGCCGCCTGTCCATCTCCAAGCAGTCGGCCGCGCGGACCATCGCGGTCCTGCAGGAGCGCGGCTACGTCGCCCGCGACACCGACCCGAACGACGCCCGCCGCAAACGCCTCCAGGTGACCCCGCTGGGCTTCGAGGTCCTGCACCAGGGAGAAGCGATCTTCGACGAGCTACGCGACCAGTGGGCCCGCCAGATCGGCCCCGCCGAACTCGAAGCCATCGAGAAGCACCTGAGAGCACTGGTCGACCGGCAGCCGGTGCGCTTCGACACCCCAGGCTGGATCACCCGCGACCTCGGCGAGTGACGGGGCGACAAGCCACCGGGCCATCAGAAAGCCCCGAACGAAAATACGGTTCGTATCACCTCGGCATGGCCGCCCAGTGCCGGTTCCCCACGAGGGGCCCGCGTACCGCCGAGACCCTCGCCGAGTACGTCCGGCCGGTCCGCTGAACCGGGGGCGGCTCACGCTCGGGCGAGCAGACCGGAGAGGGTGGTCTGCAGGATCTCGCCGTACATGGTGGCGAAGTCCACCCGGGAGCCCGCGAGCCGGGGGTCGGACGTGGCCTCGACGATGGTCGGGGTCGGGTTGCTGAACGACCACAGGCCCACCAGCGCGACGACGGCGTACTCCGTCAGCGTGAGAGCGTCACCCGCGCCGAGGGCCGGCACCCGCTCCCTGATCAGCCCCGCCAGCCGGGTGCGGTGCTCCAGGTCGATGAACTTGTAGGCGCGCACGGTGCCGACGGAGACGTTCCGCTCCAGGACGGTCGGCAGCAGGCTCCACAGCTGGCACAGGACCGGCCGGGCGGCGAGCGAATCGGCCCAGGCCCGCATCACCTGGTCGGGCTCGCACGGCGCGGCCGGCCACTCGTCCGCCAGCGCGTCGAGCCAGGCCAGCCGGAGCCTGGCGAGCAGCCCTAGGAAGACGCCCTCCCGGCTCTCGAAATAGCGCACCACATGCGTCTTGGACACCCCGAGCCGGCGCCCCAGCTCCCGGAGGCTGATCTCGTCGGCGGGCATCTCGGCCAGCAGCGCCTCGGCGGCGTCCAGGATCTCCTGCTTGCGGAGCTCCCGGTGCTCGGGCCGCCTGGCCCGCTGGAAGGACGGCGCCTCCACCTCGCCCATCGAACCTCCTCGCGCACCGTGGATCACGACAGCTCCCACATTAGCGGTCCATCGGACACTTGATATGTGTCCACTGGACCGCTATGGTCATAAAGGTCCGCTGGACACCTATATGAGGAGCATCTCCGTGATCGCTTACCCGGACCTGTACGTCGGCGGCCAGTGGGTCGCCCCGGCCACCGCGGACGTCCTGGAGGTGCGTTCCCCGCACGACCGCTCGCTGGTCGGGACCGCGCCGCACGCCACCCCCGCCGACGTCGACCGGGCGGTCGCCGCCGCCCGCCGGGCGTTCGACGAGGGCCCCTGGCCCCGGATGAGCCCGCAGGAACGGAGCGCCGTCGTGGAGCGGTTCTCGAAGCTCTACGCGGTCCGCGCCGAGGAGTTCGCGGCCCTGGTCACCGCTGAGAACGGCTCGCCGCTGTGGTTCACCCGCTGGACGCACCTGCAGTCCCTCCCGGAGATGACGGAGGCGTACGTGCGCGCCGCCGCCGCTCTCGGCTGGGAGGAGGAGGTGGGCGCCGTCGGCGACGCCACGACGCGGCTGCGCCGGGAACCCGTCGGCGTGGTGGCGGCGGTGATCCCGTGGAACGCTCCACACCAGTCGGCCCTGGTCAAGCTGGTTCCCGCGCTGCTCGCCGGCTGCACGGTCGTCCTGAAGGCCTCCCCGGAGACGGCGCTGGACGCCCTGGCGCTCGCCGAGGTCTTCGACGAGGCCGGGCTTCCCGAAGGCGTGGTGAGCATCCTGCCCGCGGGCCGCGAGACCAGCGAGTACCTGGTCGCCCACCCCGGCGTCGACAAGATCGCCTTCACCGGCTCCACCGCGGCCGGCCGGCGCATCGCCTCCGTCGCCGGGGAGCAGCTCAAGCGGGTCAGCCTGGAGCTGGGCGGCAAGTCCGCCTCGATCATCCTTGAGGACGCCGACCTGACGGCGGTCGTGGCAGGCCTTCGGGCCCTGTCGCTGGGCAACAACGCCGAGAACTGCGTGGCCCACACCCGCATCCTCGCCCCGCGCAGCCGCTACGAGGAGGTCGTCGCGGCGCTGGCCGCCATGATGGAGGACGTCCGGGTCGGCGACCCCTCCGACCCCGAGACCTTCATCGGGCCCATGGTCCGCGCCGACCAGCTGGAGCGGGTGCGCTCCTACATCGAGCTCGGCATCGCCGAAGGCGCCCGGATGGTGACCGGCGGACTCGAAACCCCTGACGGGCTGGAGGGCGGGTACTACGTCCGCCCGACGCTGTTCGCCGACGTCGACGGCGGCATGCGGATCGCCCGTGAGGAGATCTTCGGCCCGGTCCTGGTCGTCATCCCGTTCGACGACGAGGACGACGCGGTCCGCATCGCCAACGACTCCGAATACGGCCTCGGCGGCGGCGTCTGGGCCGCCGACCGCGAGCACGGCATCGAGGTCGCCCGCAGGGTCCGTACCGGGTGGATGACCGTCAACGGCGCCGCGCCGACCTTCGACGGCGCCTTCGGCGGCTACAAGAGCAGCGGCATCGGCCGGGAGTTCGGCGTCGCCGGCCTCGCCCAGTACGTCGAGTACAAGACCATCGCAGCCTGACACCGCAGCCTGACACCGCAGCCTGACGAGGAGGAACCATCATGCGGGAAGCCCGTGTCACCCTTGGACACACCGACATCTCCGTCCGGCCGATCGGCCTGGGCTGCATGGGGATGTCCCAGTTCTACGGCGACGCCGACGAGGCGGAGTCTGTCGCCACGATCCACGCCGCCATCGAGGCCGGTATCGACTTCTTCGACACCTCCGACATCTACGGCGCGGCCGGCGCGGCCACCGGACAGTCCCAGAAGGGCTTCGGCCACAACGAGGAGCTGCTCGGCCGCGCCGTGCGCGGCCTGCGAGACCGGGTGGTCCTGGCCACCAAGTTCGGGGCGCGGCCCTCGGAGGAGGGCGGGGTGGTCTACGACGGCCGCCCCGAGTACGTGGCCGCCGCCTGCGAGGCCAGCCTGCGCCGCCTCGGCGTCGACCACATCGACCTCTACTACGTCCACCGCCACGACACCACCGTGCCGATCGAGGACACCGTCGGCGCGATGGCCGAGCTGGTGACCGCGGGCAAGGTGCGCGCGATCGGGCTCAGCGCGGTCGGTCCGGACATCCTGCACCGGGCGTCCGCCGTGGCGCCGATCTCGGCCCTCCAGAGCGAGTACTCGCTCTGGGCTCGCGAGGTGGAGCAGGAGGTGCTGCCCGCCTGCCGCGAGCTGGGCATCACCTTCGTCCCGTACAGCCCGCTGGGGCGGGCCGCGCTCGCCGGGCGCTTCACCCGCGAGACCGCGTTCACCAGTGACGACTTCCGCTCGACCCTGCCCAAGTTCCAGATGGAGAACTTCGCGGACAACCTCAGCCTCGTCGAAGGGCTGAAGGTGTTCGCCGACGAGCGGGGACACGCCCCGGGCCAGGTCGCCCTGGCCTGGCTGCTCGCCCAGCCGTACGACATCGCGCCCATCCCCGGCACGAAACGGGCGGAGTACGCGCGCCAGAACGCCGCCGCGACCGCCGTGCCGCTGAGCGCGGACGACGTCGCCCACCTGTCGGGCCTGTTCGACCCCGCGCGGGTACGCGGCGGGCAGTACGGCGAGCTCATCGCGCGCCCCCAGCACTGATCCGGAAGGCATCACCATGACCGACACCGTGCGGGAACCCGGCTACGAGGCAGCGCTCGACACCGCCGCGCGCCTGCTCGGCAGGAGACTGGAGCCGATCCTGGAACCCGACCCCGGCGAGCCCGCCAACGCCGCCGACTTCATGCGCCTGGCCACCCTGCACACCTTCGGCGACGCGTGGCCGCGTACCGACGTCCTCGACACCCGCACCCGCGCCCTCGTCTCCGTGACGATCGCCGCGACCCTGGGCACGCTCGAACCGCTGCGCGGGCAGCTGCGCATCGCGCTCAACAACGGCGTCACCCCGGAGGAGATCGTGGAGGCGTTCGTGCACATCGAGGCGTACGCGGGCGCGGCCCGGGCGTTCGACAGCTATCGCGTCGCCCGTGAGGTCTTCCAGGAGGCCGGCGGAGCGTGAGCCCGTTGACGGGGGCGCCTCATGGCACGCTGTTCGAGTTTTCGTAAGGATCAGGCGCGTTCAAGCCGAGATCCCAGCGGCACACGTCCCGTAGCTTCGTAGCCGAGGGCTCTGCTAGCGAGGTCAGCTCCCTGGCTCTGTCCCAGTCTCCTGCCTCGATAGCATCTTGAACCGCTTGACCTTCTTGTAGGAACTGCCGCAACCTGTCGCCGACAAGGGGGTGCTGAGCATGAACATCAACCTCGAAGACGAGATCTTCAAGCTCTGCCCTGGCGGTGCTGAGTTCCTCCTTGCGGGCACGCGGAGCATGCTCAACGTCAGCTGACATCGCAACCCGTTCGCTGATTGCTTCGAGGTATGCCGAGACCCGCCGTAACAAGGTGGCATAGATCTGTCGCCGGGCGTCCAGTCCCTGAAGTGTGATGTCCCAGCGGCGATCGCGCGCCCTAAGAGCCTGTTCCCTCCTATGCTGGCGCGCCTCGGCAGCGGCCTCCTGACGCGCGCGGAGAAGGACTGAGCCGATTGCTACCAGACTGCCGATCGCGGCACCGAGAGCAGTCCCGATCACACCGATCCACTGAGGGGTCACAACTTTCGGAAGTTAGCCATGCGTCCTCAGGCCGGTCAACGATCGCCAGCGCCACAGTGGCGGACGTTGCTGTCAGCGTTGCTGTCACAGACACGAAAACGCCCCGAAGCCATGTTCGCTTCGAGGCGTTCTTGCTGGTGAAGTCTTGTGGTCAGGGGCAGGGTCGAACTGCCGACCTTCCGCTTTTCAGGCGGACGCTCGTACCAACTGAGCTACCTGACCCAGAGCGGTCCTGACGGGACTTGAACCCGCGACCTCCACCTTGACAGGGTGGCGAGCACTCCAAACTGCTCTACAGGACCTTGCGTTTCTTGCTGTTTGCGCTCGCTTAGCTTACCAGCTCTTCGGTGGTCTTGAGACCAGCCGTTTCGCGGTGCGCTAGGCGCTCGCAGTGCCCCCAACGGGATTCGAACCCGTGCCGCCGCCTTGAAAGGGCGGTGTCCTAGGCCGCTAGACGATGGGGGCTCAGGATTCCCTGTCGCCTTCCGTCGGAGACCTCTGAAGCATAGGGGACGATTGCCCCTGATGCCAAAGTGGCGGACCGGCGGTCGATGACCCGGTGCCTGTGATCGTTCCCGTTGGCGACGGGGCGTTCGTTGGCTCCTGGGAAATCATACGTTGCGGGTCGGGCTCCACGTGACGCTGGATGTACACCGACTGCTCCCCCAGGCCGCCGAGCGTGATGTCGTCCCAGGCCCGCAGGCGTCTGGTCTCCTTGTCGAAGTACAGGACGGACGCCTGGACGGGGGTGGGCTGGGGGTGTTCGAGCGCGCGCAGGCCGGCGCCGCCGGTGGATCCCTGGATGAGGATGCGGGTGCCGGTCGGGAGCATGTTCGTGCGGCGGGTGTGGGTGTGACCGGACAGGATCATGGGGGTGAGGCCGGTGAAGCCGCGGGCGACGTCGGGGTCGTGTACGGCGATCAGGTCGGGTTTGCCCACCTTGCCGAGGTGGGCACGGGCGAATTCGCCGAGCGCCTGGGGGTTCGAGTAGGCGTCGGTGGTCTTGTCCGGGGTGAAGCGGGGGTCGCCGAGGCCGTAGATGGTCAGGCCGGCGACCTTCTTGCTGCTGTCGTCGAGGACGATGGCGTTCTTCTGCTTGGCCACGGCCTTCTGGGTCGTCATCGAGTCGTGGTTGCCCCGGACGTACACGTACGGGACCTTCAGCCCGCTGATCTCGTCCACGAACTTGTTCTCCGCCTTGGTGCCGTGGTCCGAGATGTCGCCGGTGTCGATGATCATGTCGACGGCGAACTGGTCCTTGAGCGAGCGGATGACGTTCCAGGCGATGGGGTTGATGTGGATGTCGCTGACGTGCAGGACCCTGATGGTCTTGGGGTCGGCCTCGTACAGGGGCAGGGTGGAGACCGTTTCGTAGAGCTTCGAGACGTTCGTCACGAGTTTGGTGAGCTGCGACCGGTACGACTCGAAACGCGTCACGATCGACTCCGCGCTGCCGACCAGCGACGGCGCCGCGGCCACCAGACCCGAGTAGCGCGGCTCCACGAGCGAGTTGGGGCGGAACGTGAGGACCGCCAGCGCTCCCGTGGCGGAAAGGGCCACGGAGGCCGCCAGAAGGCCCATCAGGGCCACTCTGGGGCGCCGGTGGACGAGCAGGACGGCGACGAGGGCCCCGGCCCCCGCACACAGCAGCGAGCGGACGAGGAGGGCGCGCACGCCGCCGAGGAGGTCCTCCTCGATGATCCCGGGCAGGCGGTCGGCCAGCCGCGGGTCCTCGATGAGGGCCTTGGCGCGTTCCTGGTCGATGTTCTCTAGCGTGATGCGCAGCCGCAGGGGTGCGCTGTGGGTGCGGAAGGTGAGGGTGCCGAGCGGGCTGGCGTCCACGACGGTCTCGCCGTGCCAGGCGGGACGCAGGGACATCCCGGTCTCCACCGGGCCCACCTGCGTGGTGACGGTACCGCTGAGGAAGATCCCGAGCCACGCGCCCACCGCGGCCACGAAGAGGACGGCCACGGCCTTTGCGGCTCGTGACCGGAGAATGGCCTTTGACCTCTGCACGAACTTCATACAGATTCTTGCTTACCTGAACGACGGGGCAGAATGGCAAGTGTGATCGAGGTATCGCGGCAGAGATTCGAGGAACTCGTGGCCGAGGCATTGGACACGATTCCCACCGACCTCACCCGTGCCATGAGCAACGTCGTCGTCACCGTCGTCGATGATGCGCCTGAGCCTGATCTGCTCGGCCTGTACACCGGGATCCCCCTCACCGAACGCGGCGACTGGTACTCAGCGGTTCTGCCCGACCGGATAGAGATCTACCGCAACCAGATATGTGAGATTTGCGACTCGGAACAGGACGTGATCGACGAGGTCCGCATCACGGTCATCCATGAAGTGGGGCATCACTTCGGCATCGATGACGCCCGCCTTCACGAATTGGGCTGGTAACCCTTTGCTTTTGGTTGGCTGCTTCCGGTTGCGGCCGACGGGCTCGGTCGGGCACCTTAGGTGACATAGCGAACACCCTGAGTCAGGCACAGCGGAGTCCAATGGGGGCCATGCGGGCGCGACGGCACCCGGGACGGCATCGCCGTGCCGGAGAAGCAGCACAAGTCACATATCGGGAAGTCATCGCCATCCGGGAGTTCCGCTCCCTCTGGTACGGCCAGGGCCTGTCGCTCCTCGGCGACCAGCTCGCCCAGGTCGCGCTCGCCGTACTCGTCTTCGACCGCACCGGCTCGCCGCTCGCCACCGCCGCCGTCTACGCGCTGACCTACCTGCCCTCCATCGTCGGCGGGCCACTGCTGGCCGGGCTGGCCGACCGGTTCGCGCGCCGCGGCGTCATGCTGACCTGCGACCTCATCAGGGCGGCGCTGGTGGCCGTGATGGCGATCCCCGGCGTGCCGTTCTGGGCGCTGTGCGCGCTGGTGTTCCTGGTGGTGCTGCTCAGCGCCCCCTTCTCGGCCGCGCGGGCGGCGCTGCTGCCCGAGGTGCTCGAAGGCGACGCGTACGTCATCGGCTCGGCGTTGCAGAACATGACGAACCAGGCCGTACAGATGCTCGGTTTCGCGGCCGGCGGAGCGCTCATCGCCGGCATGGGCCCCTACCGCGCGCTGGCCCTCGACGCGGCCACCTTCCTCGGCTCCGCGCTGATCATCGTCGCCGGCGTCCGCCGCCGTCCCGCCCCCCACACCGACGGCGCCAAGCCGTCCATGTGGCACATGACCGCGAGCGGCGCCCGGCTGGTGTTCGGCTCGCGGAAGTTGCGGACGCTCGTCCTGTTCGCCTGGTTGTGCGGCTTCTACATCCTGCCCGAGGGCATCGCCGCCCCCTACGCGGCCCGGCTCGCCACCGACGACCTGCCCGCGCCCGTGATCACCGGGCTGCTCATGGCCGCCATGCCCGCGGGGACGGTCGTGGGGGCGTTCCTGTTCAGCAGGTTCGTCTCACCTGCGCGGCGGCTGCGGCTCATGGGGTGGATGGCCATCCTGAGCTGCGCGCCGCTCATCATCACCGCGATCAAGCCGCCGCTGGCCGTCGTGCTCGTCGCGTGGGTTCTGTCAGGGATCGGCGGGGCGTACCAGCTCGCCGCCAATGCCGCCTTCGTGCAGCACGTACCGGCCGAACGTCGCGGCCAGGCGTTCGGCCTCGTGCAGTCGGGGCTGATGGCCGTCCAGGGGGTGGGGATCCTGGTGGGCGGGTTCGCCGCTGAGAGACTCGGCCCTGAGCCTGTGGTCGCCATGGCGGGGGTCGCCGGGGTGGTCAGCGCCGCCGCGCTCTCCCTGGTGTGGGCCGAGTCCCGTGGCAAGGGCCGGGTACGCGCCCAGGCCACCGCCTGATCACGGCTGCGGCTTGTGCTCGCCGCTCCAGTCGGTCGTCGTTCTGCTCTGCTGCTGCTTGGCGATGAGGTCCTGGACGATCGAGGTGTCGTGCTCCTCGTCCGGCATGAGCAGCCAGCCGATCGCGTAGACGCCGACGCCGAGCCCGCCGAACAGCGTCGCGATCGCGAGGCCGATCCGCACGAGGTTCGCATCGATCCCGACGTACTCGCCGATGCCCGAGCAGACGCCCGCGATGATCCGGCCCTTGTGAGTCCTGCGCAGCTTCTTGACGTTGTATTCGCTCATGCCTCAAGACTGCCCGGCGCCCTGGTGTTCGCACATCAGGATTGCCCCTGGTAGAACCCTGGTAGTCCCCTATGCGAGGAGAGGACCCGCGATGGACGACCTGCTGCGCCTGGACGACCAACTCGACGCCGACCAGCGGCTGATCCGCGACACCGTCAGGTCCTTCGTGGCCGACCGCGTCCTTCCGCACGTCGGAGACTGGTTCGAGGAGGCCGTCTTCCCCGCGCGCGAGCTCGCGCCGGAGCTCGGCGCGCTCGGCCTGCTCGGCATGCACCTCCAGGGGTACGGCTGCGCCGGCACCGACGCCACCTCCTACGGCGTCGCCTGCCGCGAGCTCGAAGCCGGCGACTCAGGGCTGCGCTCGTTCGTGTCCGTGCAGGGCTCGCTCGCCATGTACCCCATCTGGAAGTACGGTTCCGAGGAGCAGAAGGAGGAATGGCTGCCGCGCATGGCCGCCGGTCAGGCCATCGGCTGCTTCGGCCTGACCGAGCCCGACCACGGCTCCGACCCGGCCGGCATGCGCACGTACGCGAAGAAGGACGGCTCCGACTGGATACTCAACGGCTCCAAGATGTGGATCACCAACGGCTCCATCGCGGACGTGGCGGTCGTCTGGGCGCAGACCGACGACGGCGTACGCGGCTTCGTCGTCCCCGCCGGCACCCCCGGCTTCAGCGCCCCTGAGATCCACAAGAAGATGTCCCTGAGGGCGTCCGTCACCTCCTCCCTCTACTTCGACGACGTACGCCTGCCCGCGACCGCCGTCCTGCCCGGCGTCACCGGCCTGCGCGGCCCGCTCTCCTGCCTGTCGGAGGCCCGCTACGGCATCGTCTGGGGCGTCACCGGCGCCGCCCGCGCCTGCCTCGAGGCCGCCACCGACTACGCGAAGACCCGCGTCCAGTTCGGCAAGCCGATCGGCGCGTTCCAGCTCACCCAGGAGAAACTCGCCTGGATGTACGTCGGGCTCGCCCAGGCCGGCCTCACCGCGCTCCACCTCGGCCGCCTCAAGGACGCCGGCACTCTGGAGCCCCGGCAGATCAGCTTCGGCAAGCTGTCGAACGTACGCGCCGCCCTCGACATCGCCCGCCAGGCCCGCTCCATCCTGGGCGGCAACGGGATCACCCTGGAGTACCCTGTGATCAGGCACATGAACAACCTGGAAAGCGTGCTGACCTACGAAGGCACCCAGGAGGTCCACACCCTGGTGCTGGGAGAGGCGCTGACCGGGCTGGCGGCTTACCGGTGATGGTGGCGTCGCGGACAGCGCGGTAATCTCTGTACCCTTGCTGTTGCTAGGGGCGTTAGCTCAATTGGCAGAGCTGCGGACTTTTAATCCGTAGGTTCCGGGTTCGAGCCCCGGGCGCCCTACCACTCCGACCTGGGGTTTCCCGCGATCCTGTAGTCGAGTCGTCTCATCGTGGGTCACGGTGGGACACATGTGAGTCACGTACCAGGGCGAGCGTTGTTGACCTTCCGCGTCGTCTTACGAGCCGCCTTGAGGACCAGCCAGGCAGTGGCCCGGGCACTCTCGTGATACAGCCGCGGCAGCACCGACGTGTACGTGTCGGCGGTGAGCACGATGCTGGCATGTCCGAGTAAGCCCTGCACCACCCGCAAATCCGCTCCTGCGGCCAAAGCCAGCGTCGCGGCTCCATGTCTCAGGTCATGCAGCCGCACCGGGGGAAGCCCGCTGGCCAGAACCAGTTTGTGGAAGCGGTAGCTGAGGTAGTCGGGATCGATCGCCTCGCCGTTCTCGCGCATGAACATCGGGACTGACGGCGACCAATCGGTGCCCAGTTCATCGCGCTGGGCTCGTTCGTGGCGATGCAGCAACCGGAGGATGTCGAGGTCCAATGCGATCCCACGCTGGCTGGAGGCGCTCTTCGGCGGGCATGGGAACAGGCCGTGGTCGGTGTGGACGAGCTGGCAGGTGATGGTGAGTTCGTGCCGGTCGGTGTCGAGGTCGATCCAGCGCAGGCCGGCTACCTCGGCGCGCCGCAGACCGCGCAGAGCGATCAGCCACCACAGCGCGAACAGCCGGTCAGCGCGGACGAAGGCGAGGAACTCGGTCAGTTGCTCGACCGTCCACACGGCCACAGCGGGGCGCTCGCCAGTCCGCCTCCACGCGGCCACGCGACGCGGCGTCCATACCACCGGGTGGACATGGCGCGGTGACGGTAGCCGTAGCCCGCGTGCCGGGTTGTCACGGATCAGGTCTTCTCTGACGGCTTCGTTCAGCGCAGCCCGCAGCGTCGCGCGAATTCTTTCCAGGGTGGCCGCACTGATCGGCTTGCCGTACCGGGTACGGCGCTGGGCCACAGTCGAGAACATCCTCACGACGTGCCGCCTCGACAGCCCGCGGAGTGGGATCAGGCCGAGATACGGGATCAGGAACAGCCGGACGTGATCGCAGTAGGCCTTGTAGGTGGTCGGCCGAAGCCGCTGCTCAACCAGCGACAACCAGTAGCGCAGCCATTGAGCGACCGTGCAGTACCCGGTCACCGGCGCTCCCTCCAGCGCCTCAGCGAGATCGCGGGCGGCCTGCCGCGCTGCCCCGGCCGTCGGGAAGCCGCCACGGCGCAGTCGCTGCCGCCGTCCGGACACGTCCGTCACCTGGACGGCGAAGTACCAGCTGCCATGGGCAGGATCGGCCAGCCGGGCGCAGCGGTTGCCCAGCCGCTTGCCTGTCACCGTGTCGGCACAGCCACAACGCCGATACACCACATGGCGATCTTGAACGCATGTCATCGTCACTCACTCCCCCGTTCGGGTCACGTGAGATGACCGCAACAACAGCATCTACATGCAGCGAAGATTAGACAGATCCTCTAGCTCCATCAGTCCGCCTGCTGATGAGAAGCCCGCCAGAATGACCTCAACAGCGACCGATGAGAACCCGCCGCCGGTCGCGGTCTTCGGATCACTTGTCCCCGAGCAGACTGACAACACGGGCCAGGACAGTGAGCTGTTCCTTCGCAAGTGCTGTGGCTTCCGGGGCGTTGAGGGCTCCCTCCGCACCAGGATGCAGTTCGAGTAGTGCGCCCCGGACCGGGACGGCTAGTTGCGGCAGATCCTGGATACGCCCCCGCAGGTGATCCTCCGCCGCGGTCAGGATATCCGTGCCCCACCGCTCGACCACCTGCTCGCTGGTGTCTACGGTCACTTCCGCGAAAACCGCAGAAGGACCATGGCCATCGGCCAAAGTGAAACTCGGCCACCGGTTACGCTGGAGGTGCAACTCAGGCACCGCGACGGAGGGGGTCGAGCGACGGTGAGCGTGGATCTCGAACACGAGCCCATTCATGACCTCGCCCGCCGGGTCATCCGGCTGGCCGAGGAAACCCAGCATGCCGCTCAAGTGCTCGAACGCCGCCTGGATGCGCTGGAACGCCGCTCCGAAGCCACCGGCAGGGCCGAACGCATTCTGAGCGTTGCCGCCGGCATGCGGACCCACCTCGGTCGGGACCAACTGTCCGTTGAAGATCTGTACGACCCGGACACCGGCCTCCCCGCATGATCATCGACTCCAGCGCCATCATCGCCGTCATCAACGGCGAGCCAGAGGCCATCCCATTCGCTCACACCATCGCCGCACACGTGTGTCGCATCTCGGCCGTCAACTACGCCGAAGCGGCCATCGTGGCGGACAACCGTGGTGAGGCCATGCGCAACGCCTTCGACACGCTCGTTAACGAGATGGGCCTCATCATCGAGCCGGTAACACCCCATCAGGCCAGGATCGCGCGCCGGGCGTACCAGACCTACGGCAGGGGCAACAACTCCAAGGCCAAACTCAACATGGGCGACTGCTTCGCCTACGCTCTCGCCAAAGACCTCGACCAGCCCCTGCTCTTCAAGGGCGAGGACTTCCCGCACACCGACATCACCCCCGCACAACCCTGACGGTCCGGCATGCTCTGCCGAAGCGTGATCGGCCGGGTTTTCGCGGGAGTATCGTGTGCTGCTGCGACTCCCTGCCTCCCTGACGACCATCTGGATGAGCTGATCGGGCAGGCGATCGTGGACGCCTACGACGATGACGAGCAGCTCTCCAGCAGCCATGTGATGATCGGCGACAACCTGGCGACGCCGTTCAGGACGACCGTGCTCGGTCTGCAGGTCACCGTGACCGCGATCGACTTCCTGGCCGGGAGCGGCATCGTGGCGATCTGCCGCAATGACAGAGGAATGGATGCACGCGTTCCGCCGCTGGACCGGGTGAGAGCATGAGCGAATATCAGTACTACGAGTTCCTGGCCATCGACCGGCCGCTCACCGACCAGCAGCAGGCCGAGGTGCATGCCCTGTCCACCCGGGCCCACATCACCGCCACCAGCTTCACCAACGAGTACCACTGGGGCGACTTCCGCGGCGACCCGGCCCGGATGATGGAGCGTTACTACGACGCCCACCTGTATCTGGCCAACTGGGGCACCCACCGCATCATGCTGCGCCTGCCCAAGGCCGTGCTCGACCCCAAGCAGGCTGAACGCTACTGCGTGGGCGAGCAGGTCAGCGCCTGGACCAGCGGCGGGCACCTCGTCCTCGACTTCACCAGCGAGGCAGAGGAGGAGTCCTGGGAAGACGACGTCGAACGCTCGCTGTCGGCGATCGTCGGCATCCGCGCCGAACTGGCCGCCGGCGACCTGCGGCCGCTCTATCTGGCCTCGTTGTCGGCGTACGGGACATGGGAGCGTGACGAGGACGCCTTCGACTACGAGGACGAGGACGCGCTGGAGCCGCCCGTCCCGCCGGGGCTGGGTTCGCTCAGCGCGCCGCAACGGGCCCTGGCCGACTTCCTGCGCCTGGACCACGACCTGCTCGCGGCCGCCGCCGAAGCCAGCCCACCGGCGCAACCAGTACAGCACGACCGCAATGCCCTGGCCTCCTGGATCGGCGCTCTGCCCGCCAAGCGCAAGGACGCGCTGCTGCTGCGGGTGATCGACGAAGACGGCGCGAAGGTCCGGTGGGAGTTGCTGCGCGAGTTCGGCGGCGAAACCACCGGCCAGAAGACGCAGACGGGGCGCACGGTCGCCGAACTGCTGGACAACGCCGCCACCCGCCGCCACGTACGCGAGCAGCAGGAGGCCGCCCAGCGCGCCGAAGAGCAGGCCCGCAGGGAACAGGAGCGACGACAAGCCAGGGAACTGCGCCTGAACCGGCTCGCCCAGAATCTCGACGCCGCATGGGAGGTGGTGGAGACCTCCATCGGCACCAGGAAGCCCCGCGAATACGACCTGGCCATCGAACTCCTTGGCGACCTGCACGCCCTGGCCCTCCGCGACGAGCATGCCGCCACCTTCACCCGGCGCCTCACCCACCTGCGGGAACGACACCAGGGCAAGCCCAGCCTCATCACGCGGCTCAACGCCGCCGGCCTCACAGCCGAGTAACCGGCGATTCCATGCCTAGTGGCCGGCGTCCGCACCAGCGGATTCACCCAGCCACACTGCCCGGCCCAGCCGAGAAGTGCACATGACCAAGGGATGCCAGCCGTCGCATGGTTGCTCATCGGATGCTCATCGGCACCTGATACGGCATGACACCGGGCGGCGTTCCCGGACACATTGAGCGCTGACAATGCATAACATCGCGACACAAAAGGACACGATTCGATAGTGGGCGGCATTGAGAACTGCGGCTTTTAATCCGTAGGTTCCGGGTTCGAGCCCCGGGCGCCCTACCACTCCACACCCTATCTGACCTGGGATTTCTCGGTTCTTGTACGCCTGGTGCGAGGCGAATATGGCCGAGGTCATGCTCGTCTGATGCTCTTCGGCACGCGTCCGGCACGCGGGTAGGCCGATAGCAACCGGCCGGTGCGCCAGGAGATCGACGGACAGCCACCGAGCGACGCTTCTCGCGAAGTATCGACCAAAGGCTGATCAAGACACATCGTCGACGACGCCGTGCTGCGGGCTCTCGACGGGCGTGAGGGTCACAGTGGCTCCCGTTCTGATCTCCTCGCCGGAACGGACGGCTGAATGTTCCCTCGCCTCGCCCTGGTCGCCGCTGCTTTCATGGTCATGCTGGCTCCCTCGCCAGCCGTGGCCCAGCCCGCGGACGGCTGGCACGAACAAAACCACTGGGGCTCGGTCACCGTCTCAGCCGACCGCAGATACATCACGGTCTGCGACTTGAGCAACGACGGCCTCTCCGTCCGCGCCGAGTACGCCACCACGTACCTGCAGACTTGGACGGTCGAGGACATCAACGGCCCGCGCCCGGGCTGCGGAACCGGCTCCACCTTCTTCAGCCGGATCACCGCCTTCAAGCTGTGCCGCTTCCGCCCGTTTGAAACGTGCCTCTCCTCGGTGAGGATCTCACGATCCACACTCAGTTGACGTTGCCGGCGGTCGTGGTTCTGCGTAGGACGCTGCTCACTTCAGGAGGCGTCAGAAGTCGAACTCGCCCTTCTTGGCGCCGTCGATGAAGGCGTTCCATACGGACCGGCTGACCACGTAGGGCGGCTTTTCCGGGTGTTCGGAGTCCCTGATGCCTACCCATCCTCCTGCAAGGGGCGCCACCTCGAGGCAGTCGCCGCTGTCTCCAGAGCGGGTCGCCTTGCGCCAGGCGGCGTTGTCGAGTTGTTCCTTGGTCACTTCCATTGGGTGGTGATCTCCTCAATCAACTGCAGTGACGCCCGGCGCGACAGGGCGTCGCCGTGCAACATCTCGTACCTGGCCTTGGTCTCCAGGACCCGATCCGCGTCCGCGGTGATCTGGCTCAACGTCACCGACTCCAGGTAGGCCATGTCGGGCATGCGTGGCCCGCTGAGAAGGATGAACGCGCCTTGCAGGCCGGTGGTGAGCCACGAATCGCGGGGAAGGATCCGGACGTGGACCCGGGGGTGGTCGTCCAGGGCGAGTAGATGGGCCATCTGTTCGGCCATCACCGCCTTCGCGCCGATGGGTCGGGTCAGGACACCTTCGTCTATTACCGCCCATAGCGTAGGCCCGTTCTC